>NZ_JAEDXV010000018.1:0-98382 GCF_036877645.1 Terriglobus sp. ADX1 | reverse complement strand
GGGGGGTACCCCCTATCCCTGCCGACCACGAAACGAAAAAATCACGCAGAAGGCGTTGGAGAACAGTACGAAGTACTCGAGAGCGGAACGCAGTATTGAATCGTCTCAACTACCTGCTAGGATGTTCGCGCTATGCGATTCGCTTCCACCGCGCTCCTGATTCTCCTTGCCGCTCCTCTTCTCCATGCGCAGGGTCGCGGTGGTGACGACGACCACAAACCCGTCAACGACACCGCAACCATCCATTACACCTGCGCGGTCGACGGCGTCCAGATCGTCTCGGACAGCGACTCCGGTCAGCACTACACGGATACATCGCCTAAGGTGAAGTACATCCTGCCCATCGAAGGCGCACGCGCACGCGGCGAATGGAATGAGGTGGAACGTCTGGCGCAGATGTCCATCGTAGCCGCGCCCAAGTGCTACACACCCTACTTCAACCACGCGCAATACCTCATGCACCAGTGCAAGCTGCCCGAGGCCAAGACCGCACTGGAGACCTTCCTCCAGAAGGCCGAACACGCACCCGGATATGAGCAGTACGTCATCGTGGCGAAGAACGCCATGGAGACGCTGGATAGCGGACGCGATCCCACAGGCTGCACCGCACCACCGAAGTAGAGCCTCCTACTTCCGCCTTAGCTCCACGATGGCAAACGCCATGACCGCCAGCGACCCAAGTGCGATCACCAGCATGACTGCGGTACGCAAGCCTGCGCTTACCCGGAACACGGGTGCGGACGCCTGCTGCGGCTGGTAAGCCGGGTTCGGCGACATAGGCCCCATCGCAGCCAGCAGAGGCTGTGCGCTGGGCCGGAAGCGTAGCGCATAGTCGTATCGCGGAGGGTTGGCCGTAGCATCGCCCAGCAGCATATGCACCGGCGACATTGACCGCGGCTGGTAGCAGATCTCCCGCCGCCGCATCTCCAGCACAATGGCCTGCGGCGCGGCACCATGATCCACCACGCGCACCAGTATGTCCGCAGGCTCCTGCAGGTTGGCCCCAATGGTGAACGGCACCACCGGATGGTCGGCTGTAAGCACCGCACGCAACTCCTCCGCCTGCCCCAGGTTCATGCGGGCCGACGCACGTAGCTCCACCTTCGCCTCCACCTTGGGCGCAGGGACCAGCCGCACCCGTTCCACCGGCACATGCGCGGATAGCAGGGTCTCGTTGTAGTACGTGTCCGGCACGTCACCCATCTGAGCCCCCGCAATACCCGCCGCAGGCTGCGGCAGCAGCCGGATGGTCTGCACCGGCTCATACAGGGCGCGGTCGTCCGCAGGCGGCGCAGCAGCATCGCCCACGCGGGTGTCGAAGCTCACGTCCATGGCATACGGCAGTTCCTGCCCGTCCTGCACCAGCCGCACATCCCGCAGCCCCGGCGCGGCATGGGCATACAGATCGGCATCCACCACCGCGCACTGCTCCGCCATGGGAGTAGCAGCAGGCGGCAGCAACACCCGCTGCCACCGCGCAGACGTCCCATCCACCGGGCTTGACACCGATACCTCGGGGACAGCCCCATCCTGCGCCGTCACCCCCACCGCCCCCATCACAGCAGCGGAAGCAAAAACAATAGAAGCAAACAAACCGGTAATGGCAACGGAGAACTTCATCACAATCAATTCAGCCGATTGTAGAACCCTGTAGAGTGCTTGCATGGAACGCCTGCTCCTGATTGACGACGACGAGACCACAAGGGAAGTTCTGACACTGCTACTCGCCGCCGAAGGATGGACCGTCACCGAAGCCGCCAGCGGCGAGGAAGCCCTCGCATTAGCGCCGTCCATTGCACCCGAAGTCATCCTGAGCGACCTCCAGATGCCCGGACTGAGCGGCGAGGAACTAGCCGCCCATCTGCGCTCCGCCTGTCCCAACAGGCCCATCCTGCTCGCCATGACCGCCACCCCAAAGGGCAACATCTCCGGCTACGACGCACTACTGACCAAGCCCTTCGCCCCCTCCGAAGTGCGGCGCATGTCCAGAACCCCAACTACCCCGGAACAGGACCAGGCCATCGACCAGGCCACCTTCCAGCGCATACGGAAGGCCATGCCCACACCCCAACTCCGCTCCCTATACGACTTCGCCCTCACCGACGCGGAGCAGAGGGTACACCGCATGGAGGCCGCGGCCACCGCCAACGACCCCACCACCCTCCATAAGGAAGCCCACGCCATGAAGGGCTCCTGCGGCATGATCGGTGCCACCCGTCTGCGCACATTAGCATCCACGGTAGAAGACGCCGGATTGGCAAGTTCGATGCCACCCCCCGTCTTTCCCGAATTTCTTCGGGAAATCAATCATGTCCGCCGTATGCTGGATGAGCTTCTTTCGGGCGAATTTTAGCGCCACCGAAAGGCACGGCGATAACGTTGGAGACCAGGACTTTGCAGAAGAGCTCACCGAGCGGTAGTTTCCAGACGAGTTCCCGTTCCGGCAATTCCAGCATTCGGCTGGTGGTTGCGGACGATCATCCCGTAGTTCGGTTCGGCGTGAAGAACATGCTGATGACGGACCCGGGCTTTGAAGTGGTCGCCGAAGCAGAAGACGGCGAAGACGCCATTACCCAGACCCTGGAACATGAGCCCGACGTTCTGCTGCTGGATCTGCAGATGCCCAAACTTCCAGGCCTGGAAGCGATGCGCGCGATCATGTCGAAGTCGCCACGTGTCAAGATCATCCTGCTAACCAGCACTATCTCCACGCAACAGGTCATTGAAGCTCTGCAGATCGGCGCGCGCGGCATTGTGCTCAAAGACTCCGTTGCCGGCGATCTGAGTGAGGCCATCCGCGCTGTCGCCAGCGGAGACTACTGGATTGGTGGCGAACGCGTCGTAAACCTGCTGCAGGCGCTTCACGGCCTGATGATGCAGGCATCAGCCGCTCCGGAGAAGAAGACCTTTGGCCTGACACCGCGTGAATTGGAAGTGGTGCAGTGCATCGTGGAAGGCTGCTCCAACAAAGACATCGCAAAACAGTTCACCATCAGCGAAGAGACCGTGAAGCGCCATCTTTCGAACACGTTCGATAAGACTGGAGTATCCACGCGGCTGGAGTTGGCGCTGTTCGCCATCTCGCACAAGCTGGTGGAACCGGTTTAGCTCCGCCGTCCAACGGTCGTAGACTGGTAAGGATGCCGATTTCGCTTTTCAACTCGGACGACAAGCCGAGAAAGCCAAGTTTCTTTGAACGTGTCCGCTCTGCCGTAACTGGCGAGAGCGTTGAGTCTGCCGTGCCTGCTCAGCAAGTGCCTCCCGCAGCTCCGCAAAATGCGTTTGAGCTTCCACTACGCCAGGATGACGAGACACTACCAGTCGAAGCTTCAACTGAACCTGCTTCTGCGACGCTTAGCGAAACCGTCGAACGGATACCAGAACCGCAGGTAACGACACCTTCTCCTGTCCCCGCGCCCGATGCCCAGCGCAACGAATTCGGTTTGAAGCCGATGACCTCCGCATTCTCCTTCGGCGGCTATGCCAGCGAAGCGGAAGAGGACGCCAGCTTCATCGGTAAGATGCGCGACGCCGTGGAGCGCACGCGTTCACAGTTGGGAGCCGGACTGGATAGCGTTCTGGCGCTGGGCCGCACCGTCGATGAAGACACGCTGGATGAACTGGAAGCCGTTCTGCTCACCGCGGACATTGGCGCCACGACTACCAGTGAAATCATGCGCAATCTTCGTCAACGTGCTCTGCGCGAAAATGCCACCACGAATGAGTTGAAGCAGATGTTGAAGGAAGAGCTTCGCGCCATCCTCGATTCCGTGGCACAGCCGACGAACCATCCTGCGCAGGCGCCTGAAGTCATCATGATGGTGGGCGTAAATGGCACCGGCAAAACCACCACCAGCGGCAAACTGGCAGCACTCTACGGCACACACGGCCGCAAGGCGTTATTGTGCGCGGCGGATACCTTCCGTGCGGCAGCGATTGAACAGCTTGAAGTTTGGGCGCAACGGTCAGGTGTGGACATCATCAAGACGAAGCAGGGTGGAGATCCGTCCGCTGCGCTTTATGACTCGCTGACTGCGGGCAAAGCACGCGGCGCTGACATTGTCATCGTCGATACCGCCGGACGCCTGCACAACAAAGCTGGCCTGATGGCCGAGCTGGACAAAATGAGGCGCACCGCGCAGAAGCTGGTGCCGGGCGCTCCGCATCAAGTGTTCCTCGTGCTCGACGCGACGACCGGACAGAACGGTATGCAACAGGCGCGGTTGTTCACTGAGAGTGCTGGCGTCACAGGCATCGTTCTCACGAAGCTCGATGGCACGGCAAAGGGCGGTATTGTCATCGCCATTGCGCGCGAACTAAAGCTGCCTGTGGTCTTCGCCGGTGTGGGGGAAAAGATGGAAGACATTCTCCCCTTCAACAGCGACGCATTTCTTGATTCTCTGCTGGGGTAACATATGGCGCCTTTCACAATCAGTCTTCAGGTGCATCATGTGTCGCGCGACCTGCACTTTCTGACGGAAACACTCAACACGCAGCCGGTCTTTTGCATGACAGCGGGCCAGCAGGTGGGAAGCTCCGTCCGCAAGACGAGTGTTTGGCATGCTCCTCTGTTCCAGGGCGCAACCCAGCAGCACTTTGATCTGGCGCTGGAGGCGTTGCTTCACTTCGTGAAAGAGCACGAAGCAACACTCGCAGAATTTGCAGGTGAAGAGGGACTGCTGGAGATGATCTTCACCTTCAAGGTGGACGCATCCAATGCGAAGGCAGGCGACCTGGCCCATACCGTCAATCTGCTCCCTTTTCTGCTGTACGAGCTGTCTTCGCGGCAGATTGGCGTAAAGGTGCAGACGGCCTACGCATAAGCGTCGTTCCACTGTGCGATAGCATCACATGCACGGATGACTTTTTCTGCCACAGATAAAGCCCACATGCAGCGTGCGCTGGAACTGGCTCGCGCCACGCTGGGCCTCGCTTCACCGAACCCACAGGTGGGCTGCGTCATTGCGCACGGCAACGAAATCGTAGGCGAGGGCGCACACCGCTACGACCTGCGTGATCACGCAGAAATCGTTGCTATGAAGCAAGCCGGTGAGCGGGTACGCGGTGCAACGGCATACGTAACGCTGGAACCGTGTTCTCACCATGGACGCACGGGGCCATGCGCCAATGCACTGCTGGATGCTGGCATTGCGCGCGTCGTAGCCGCAACGCTTGACCCCAACCCGCTGGTCGCAGGCAAAGGCATGGCCATCCTGGAAGACGGCGGCGTCATTGCCGAACATGGTCTGCTGCATCGTGAAGCACGACGCATGAACGATGCGTTTGCACGACACATTCTTACCGGCATGCCGCTGGTTACGCTGAAGTCCGCATTAAGTGTGGACGGAATGCTGGCTCCGTTGCCTGTGCAACGTACCGCGAATGCTCCATTTTGGTTGACTGGCACAGCCGCACGCGAAGAGGTGCATCGCTTCCGTCATGCCAGCGATGCGATTCTCACCGGCATTGGCACCGTGCTCGCCGATGATCCTATGATGACGGACCGCAGCAACCTGCAACGGCGCAGACGCTTGCTGCGCGTGGTGCTGGACACTCATTGTCGTTTGCCGCTGTCATCACGCCTTGCAGAAAGCGTGAATGAAGACCTAATTGTCTTCTGTGCGAAGAGTGCACCCAATGATCGTCAACGAGCGTTACGACAACGTGGAGTCACAGTAGAAACCATTCCCACGCTCACTCCGGCCCAGCGCGGTACACAAGGACGCCGACTCGAGTTGGATCTGCGCGCGGTGCTGAAGCGACTTGGAGACCTGGACATTCTCAGCGTGCTTTTGGAAAGCGGCCCTGGATTGAATGGCGCGTTTCTAAATGCAGGACTGGTCGATAAAGCCGTGCTCTTTTTCTCTGAGACGGAACTCGGTAGCAATGCAATTCCGTTTGCGTCGCACGGGCCAACGGCGTTTGGTTTGATTGAACAACTTTCCGACATCGACCGTTGTGATTTTGTAAGCGATCTAAGCAGTGGCGCGCGGCAGGTGGACGCTTGTGTGCGCGGTACACTGCACGATCCGTGGGCGGAGACATTTACGCTCACACCTACTTCTGCCTCGAGTCGTTAAGATAGAGCTATGTTCACTGGGCTGATTGCAGAAACAGGCACCGTCGTTTCGCTGGAGAAAAAGGTTGGCGTCACACGCATTCGTGTTGCCGCTCCCACACTGGCCACGCAACTTGGCACAGGCGATTCGATTGCCGTGTCTGGCGTATGCCTGACTGCACTGAACATTACGCCTTCAAGTTTTGAAGCCGATCTTCTGGAAGAGACCATCCGCCGCACGTCGCTGACGCATCTTGCACCGGGAAGCCACGTGAATCTGGAACTGCCAACGCCGGCGGGAACACCACTGGGCGGCCATGTCGTGCAAGGACATGTGGATGGTGTTGGTTATCTGCTATCGCTAACAGCGGTGACTTCCGATGCGGACTACACCGACTGGACGCTGAAGATCGCCGCGCCTGCTGCGCTGTCGCCATACATTGTGGAAAAGGGATCGATTGCCATCAACGGTATCTCGCTCACGGTGGCGAAAGTAGAGCAGGCAGCAGATGGCGCCAAAGAAGTGACCGTTGCCCTCATTCCCCACACGTACGCAGTAACGAACATCCACACGCTGCAGCCCGGCGATCCAGTGAATCTGGAAGTGGATGTACTGGCAAAATATGCGGAGCAACGCGCGAAGAAGAACGAGTCCGAGTCGATTACCGAACTCTCACTAATCGCCGCGGGGTTCTGAAGTAGATTTTCTGCATTCACGAGGAGAGTCGCCTGCGTAACCAGTTTTTGATGACGCTACGATTCCCCGCTCTTGTCTCGTCCGCATTGTTTTTCTTCGCAGCCCCGGTCTCTGAAGCACAGATTCCTTCACCCGATATTTCCAAGCCCACACCGCTGACCGTCAGCGTGTGGGATCGCCAGCGCGTGAATGTAACGCAGTGGTTTTCTGCTACGCCTAATGCAGAACAATATGCCCACGTAGACAGCCTGTTGCGTATTGCGCTGCAGCAGCGCATTAAGCACATCGACTGGACTGCAGAGCTATCGCAAAACAGTGAATTGTGGCTTCCAGATGATGCTGTGTCACCCGTACCGGCGCAGGGGCATCTGGGCCTTGGTGGCACGTACTACGCGCACAACGGCAACAATCGTTTTCCCGCTGCCGCTTCATTCAAGCAAGGATGGTTGCGCTATCACTTTGCGCATGATTCCAACACGATCCGCGTGGGACGTTTTGAGTTCACCGATGGCACAGAGATCAAGCCGACCGATACATCGCTGCAGTGGCTTCAAAGCAACCGTATTGCGCAACGAGTAATCGGCTCCTTTGGCTTCTCCAACGGCCAACGTTCGCTGGACGGCGTTGAGGTGAAGGTCAACAAAGGTTCATGGGATGTCACTGCGATGGGAGCGCGAGCCGTGCAGGGCGTGTTCAACATGAACGCAAACCCAGAACTCGACGTTGACGCGCAGTATCTTGCATGGTCACGAACTGCCGCGAAGCAGCACGTATTGGTGCGCGCATTCGCGGTGGGTTATCACGATGGCCGCACTGGCATCGTGAAGGTAGACAATCGCTCGCAAGCCGCGCGCACCGCAGACCGCAATAACATTCGCATCGGTTCCTATGGAACCAGCATGATCGCGACTGTACCTGTATCGAAGAGCGTAAAACTCGATGGTCTGTTCTGGGGCGTGTTACAGAACGGGCGATGGGGTATACAGGATCATCGTGCGGGAGCCCTTGCATTGGAAGGTGGCGTACAGTTCACGCAGGTAAAGTCATCACCATGGATTCGCGGAGGTTTTTTGCGCACCACAGGCGATGAAAATCCCAATGACAACACGCACAACACTTACTTCCAGGTGCTGCCCACGCCGCGCAACTATGCACGCTTCCCTTTCTTCAACATGATGAATTCGAAGGAAGCATTCGTGCAGTTAATGGATAAGCCAACGCCCAAGCTGGACATTCGCACCGACCTGCATTTTCTTGGTCTGACAAGCCGCAACGACCTTTGGTATCTCGGCGGAGGTCCGCTGGACAAGACCACCTTCGGTTACACGGGGCGCCCTGCCAACGGGTATAGCAACTTGGCCACGCTGTATGACATCAGCGCCGATTACCAGGTAACACCACGCCTCTCACTTACTGCGTACTATGCGCACGTATGGGGCAAGGATGTCGTACGGGCCATTTACCCGGTAAATACTCACGCACAGTTTGGCTTTATTGAAATGAATTACCGATTCAGTCTTCCATTGCAACGCAGTCACTAGTGCATATGGTGGCGAATCTATTAATGCCCCGTTCGAAAGAACGGGGCGTATCTTTTAGCGGTTGGCTGCGATTTGTTGTGCTCGCATCGCGGCTTCGTAAAGATTGATGCGTGAATACAAACCAAAGGCAGAGCCGTCATCCAGAAAGCCACCACCGGGTCCTTCTGTTTCCGTAAGGATGTCATCCGCCTGCTTCAGCGTGAGCGACGGATAGGCAACCGTCAGAAGATAACCTGCTTCCGGTGCAACTGTTGCAACATCTTCTTTCGAAGCAGCCGTCTTGGCAAAAACAACAGGCAATCCGTACGTTTGCGTCACGGCATAGAAAGCAGAAACCGCTGCGGGATCACTGAAACGACTCGTGTCTTCCTTGGCACATTCGGCAACAGTCTTTCCGCAAGCGCTCTCAAGCACTTTGGTCATGTCGGCCTTCGCCTGCTCCATGGCTTTGCGGAATCCCGCAGCGTTCTTATACGCAGGATCTTCAGCCAGCAAATGGGCCGTGTCATAGAGCGCAAGCGTGCGGCCGCCGAGCACATCCATGGCGTAGTGGGCGCCAATGAGTATGCGACTGTTGCCATACTCCGCACCGCGCGCAATCATCTGCGGATAACGCTCAGGAACCAGCAGTCCAAGAATCAGCGTGGCCGTGTAACCAAATGTCGTATGACCACTGGGATAGGACGGGCTATTTGTTAAGTCCATCGCGGGTCCACGCAGATATTGCGTGTTGTCGATGAGCATGTTGAACGAGTCACGGCCTGTAAAGCGACGTAACTCCGGTGCGGTTTGAAACGGCCTGGAATCGCCGTAACGATCTGCATTCGGAGCTCCGGCAGGAAAGTGATAGGCACGCCCAAAGGGATCCATCTCACCGCTTTGCGACGTGATGATCTTCATCCACTCCGCCGACACCGGTGTGGTGCCGTTCGTGGTGCCATTCCCAAACAGATACTTGCCTTCGTTTGAGTGCGGGCCGCTGGTGCCCGTTGCGAGCCGCAACACACGCGTAATGCTTTCTGCAGCAACCGTGTAATGTTCACGATCAATGGAATGCGCGCGCGCAACATACGCCGCACCTAATGCCGTGCCAAGCGCGTCTGCCAATTGTGATGCGTTCGCGGAGGTTACATCCGCATCCCGCAGCGACTGGCCACGCTGCTCGCCATCAGGCAACAAAGTAGGCTGGGGAATAGCGCCCGTCTGGATACCACTGGTAACCGTCAGATTTGAGCTGAGCGCAGCGCGTCCGGAAGCCGTCCTGGAAAGAACCGTAACAGTCGAGAGACCGCGTAGCACCGTCTCCGAGGGCGCCTGCGAAGAAGCAGTAACAGTCGTAGCAAGGACCGCGAGCGCAGCGACGAAAATGCGTGTAGCAACCATGTCAACATGGTAACGAAGTCGAACATTTCGCCGTTTCCAACTTCTATTGAGCCGCAACCACCACAGGCAGATCCATCTGTTCGGCGGGTTCTTCCACGTACGGCTGGAAATGCGCTCGGCATCGCGCTTCATACATACCGACGGCACCAACCACAACCAACTCTTGTGAATGACCGAGCCGCTGCGTGTGAATGGCAGGTTGACCGCAAACCATGCACACGGCATTCAGTTTTGTGACCTTGTCCGCCAGCGCCATCAGGTTCGGTACGGGACCAAAAGGCTCGTTGGCAAAGGTAGTATCCAGCCCTGCAAGGATCACACGCTTGCCCAGATTGATCAATTCCATGGTGAGCGGCAGGATGCCTTCATCAAAAAACTGCACCTCATCCAGTCCCACAACCTCGATACGGTCCACCAGCCCCGTGGCAAACAGCTCTTCACGGAGACGGTCAGAATTCGGCGTCACCACGGAAGCTTCGTGCGTCTGTTCCGAATGCGATGCAATTGCCGTGCGGTGATAACGCAGGTCGATATCCGGCTTGAAGCAGCCTACGCGCTGCTTTGCAATGCGCGCACGCTTCAGCCGCCGGATAAGCTCTTCGCTCTTGCCGGAAAACATGGGTCCAACGATCACTTCCAGCACACCCGGCGTCGCCGGGCAGGGAGAACTGGTTTCAGCCTGCATTGGCCTATCGTACCGGCAAGCGGCTTGTGAAAAATTGGGTGAAAATCTTTGCTATTTCGCCCGCACCTTCACCACGAAATAACGGAAGCTGGAACCCGGCTTCAGGATCATCTGATGCGGCACGCCCGGCTCAATGCGAATGGCGTCACCCGCATGGAACGGCTGGCGTTTCCCACCACTTACGCCGTCGCCACGCTTTTCTCCCGGCGCGGTGTCCTTGCCGCTCACCAGCGTGCCCCCTGTCACCACTTCTGCTTCGCCTTCCAGCCCAATCAGGACGTCGGCAAAGTCGTGGTGCCATTCCCCTTGGCCACTCTTCACGCGGACAGCCAGTTGCTCCGCCCCATCAGGCCGTGTCAGCAGAACCTTAAATGCAATGCCGTCCTTCGACGCGAGCGACTGCTTTAACAAATCATCACCCGTGCTGCGGAGCGTGGCGGCGGTAATCATTTCACTGGCTGGCGTGGCGGTTTGCGCAACGAGCGGTGATGCAACAGCCGCAAGCGCAAATGCAGCACCGAAAAGATACTTCATTTCAGACTCCTATTTTCAAACCTATGACGAAGTGTGATCTGCAAGGGGCTGCCAGAGTTCCACACGATTGCCTTCCGGGTCAACAATCCATGCGAAGCGGCCATAGCTTGCATCGTCGCGATGCGGATCAATCTCCACGCCAGCTGCTTTCAACTTGTCCAGCAGAGCGTCCATATCGTCCACTCGATAGTTGATCATCACTGCCTGACGGCTGCCTTTGCCAAAGTATTCCGTGGTTTCCTTGAAGGCGCTCCACGCGGTCATACCGGTACCTTTGGGGACTTCATCAGTCCACATGAACGTGATGCCGTGGTCCGTCAGCGGAAAACCGAGGTGCTTGTGATACCAGTCTGTCAGTGCTTTCGGATCACGTGCACGAAGGAACACGCCGCCGATGCCAGTCACTCTACCCGCAGAAGCCATGTATACGTCTCCTAGGAAATTGGTTCCACAACGACTGCAGTGCCATACGCCAGTACTTCGGTGACGCCCTGCATCACTTCATTCGCGTCGTAACGGAAGGCGACAACAGCATTTGCGCCCATCGCAACGGCATGTTCTTCCATGCGCAGAAGAGCGTCCTGCCGCGTGCGTTCGCAAAGATTTGTGAAGAGTGTAATATCACCACCCACCAGCGTTTGGAAGCTGGCGCCGATGGTGCCAAATACGGAGCGCGACCGGACCACGATGCCCCGTACCAGCCCAAGGCTGCGGACAATGCGATAACCCGGAAGATCAAGAGCGGTGGTAACGAAAGCCGGATGAAGTGGCACGCGGGTTCCTCTCTGATTTGCACCGCAATTGTAGAGCAAACGCGTGATAGCGTAATGGGTACGCGTATGAAATCCCCTGCGACTCAACTTCGGAAACATCATTTTGTCACCGCCCTGGCAGTGTCTGGCATCGTTCTGCTGGGTTGCGCCAGCAAGGTACAGATACAGGTGCCTGCGAACTTTCACGGCCACGTACACATCGTTTGCACCGGCATGACAAAAGACGCTTCCTCGAAGATCGTGGTGGATAACAGCGGTGCAGTACAGGTGAATGATTGCCCGTTGCGGCAGACAGACGCAGTGGTGACAGAGCCTGGCACTGCCACTCCGGTCAGCACAGCCATCATGTGGACCACTACTGGCGACGGCCTGGTGCGCGAAATTAACTTCGACATTCGCTAACGGGCGAAAATGCAATGTTTCAGATAAGCAAGGGCAAGCTACAATTTTGCCCTCCATGAAACTGTTGCCTACATTGCTGCGAACCGGTGCAATCGCCTCCCTGGCGTGCGTTTTCCTTCTGCCCTACATGGTAGCCGTGCACGCCTCCAGTGATCCGCAATCGGCAGATTGGAATGTCTACGGCGGCAACAAGGCCGGCCAGCGCTATTCGCCTCTGACACAGATCAACCGAACCAATGTGAAGCAGCTTCGTGTGGCATGGACGTTTGACACAGGAGAATCGCGTGCGGGTTTGCAGACGCACCCCTTGATTGCTCAAGGAAGGATGTTCGTTTACTCACCGGAACAGATCGTATTCGGGCTGGATGCAGCCACGGGAAAGCAACTGTGGAAGTTCGATTCCGGCATTCACAGCGGCCAGCCCGCGCGAGGATTTGCTTATTGGAAAAGCCCGGACGGAACCCACGACATTCTCTTCGCGCAGACCCTCTACGCTATCTGGGCGCTGGATCCGAGCAGCGGAAAACCGATGCCGTCTTTCGGTAAAGATGGCCGCATTGATCTGCGCGATGATCTAGGTCCAGAGTCGCCACAAGGCACAGTCGCAATCACCACGCCGGGCACCATCTATAAAGACGTCCTCATTACTGGCTTCCGCACCGGCGAAACGGAACCGTCACCACACGGAGATATTCGCGCATACAACATCCACACTGGCGCGCTGGTGTGGAGCTTCCACACCATTCCTCATCCCGGCGAACCGGGCTACGAAACATGGCGGAAGGACGCATGGAAATACACCGGCGGCGCGAACAACTGGACAGGTGGAGTGCTGGATGAAGCGCGGGGCATCTTCTATGCACCAACAGGCTCCGCAGTCAGCGATTTCTACGGCGCAGATCGCGTCGGCAACGACCTGTACGCAAACTCTCTACTGGCGCTTGACGCCGCAACCGGCAAACTGCTGTGGCACTTTCAAGCCGTGCATCACGATATGTGGGATCGCGATTTCCCATCGCCGCCGGTGCTGTTAACACTGCATCGCAATGGCAAATCCATCGACGCAGTGGCACAAGTGACAAAGCATGGACAAGTCTTTGTCTTTGATCGAGTCACAGGCAAGCCGCTGTTTCCGATTGAAGAAAAACCCTTTTCCGCCAGCACTGTTCCGGGTGAAGTCGGATCTCCAACGCAGCCAATGTCCACGGCGATTGAACCCTTCGCACGCCAGCGTTTAACGGCAGAAATGTTGACCACGCGAACGCCAGAAGCGCATGCGTGGGCTGCTGAGAAATTCCGCACCTTCATCAGCGAGGGCCAGTTCGTCCCTTTCCGTGTGGATCAGGAAACGGTTGTGTTTCCCGGCTTCGATGGCGGTGCCGAGTGGGGTGGTGAAGCGGCCGATCCAAAAACCGGAGTGCTCTACATCAACGCGAACGATGTGGCCTGGACCGGTGGTTTGACAGCCGTGAAGAGCGGTGAAGGCGCAGGTGCAACGCTTTACAACGCACAGTGCGCCGTATGCCATGGAACCGATCGCAAAGGACAAGCAGATGTCTTTCCATCGCTGATTGAAGCAACAAAAAAACTCTCTGCACAGCAGATGACAGACGTGATCCACAACGGTCGCGGACGCATGCCAGGATTCACCAACCTCACAGGAGAGTCGCTAAGTTCACTCCTCGCTTATGTACGCAGCACCGACCTAAGTCCAACCGACCGCAGTGACAAGCAGGAAGCAACTGCAGGCAATGGCAAAAATGCTGCACCAGCAGCGAAGTATCGCTTCACGGGATACCACAAGTTCCTTGATCCCGATGGCTATCCTGCCATTCAGCCACCGTGGGGCACACTGAATGCACTCGACCTGAACACGGGCAAATATCTGTGGCGCGTGCCGCTGGGTGAATATCCGGAACTTGCCGCAAAGGGCATGAAAAACACCGGCAGTGAAAACTACGGCGGCCCTGTGCTCACAGCCGGTGGACTGCTATTCATTGGCGCAACCAACTTCGACAACAAGCTGCACTGCTTCGATGCAAAGACCGGCAAGCTGCTGTGGGAATACACCATGGAATACGCTGGTAACGCCACTCCCGCCACATACATGGTGAATGGCAAGCAGTACGTAGTCATCGCAAACAGCAGTGCGCGCAACAGCAAGGCGAAACACGGCACGAAGTACGTTGCGTTTGCGCTGCCATAAATCACCGGTCACGATTTGCCGATGGTTCCATCACGGTGTCATGCTGGTAGGCATGAAGCGTCTCGTCATCACCGCGATCGCCCTCCTGCTCTCCGTGTCGGCCGTGGCACAGGACAACGGCTACTGGAAGGCCACCAGCAACACCGCGCATTCCGTGACCGGAGATATCGTCATCTCTGGTGAGCGACTGTCAATCTACTTCCAGCCGTTCACCATCGCTGACCTGCGTGAACTAACTACGGAAGAGATCGCCGCAGTATTCAACTTCGACAGCACGGATGGAGTGCATGGCAAGCTCTACCGCTTAAGCATTGCAGGCGACCGCAAGTTTCTGCACAAGAACACAATCTGCGGCAACGAAGAGACGCAATACATGGCCACTGCCGTACAGGGCAAGACCATGCAGGTTGCCTTCTTCTCCGGTAGCAAGATGCCCAGCCTCAAAGCGGAGGACCTAAACAACTCCTCCGCATTGTGCGGCACATACACCTATTCGAAGTAACGGAAGAGCTGGAAAGTGATTCTCCAGCTCTTCTGCCTATGCAATAGCTGTAAGTCCAAGCCAGCGATTTACTGCAGGAACACGCGATAGCACTGCCCATTCCAATAGCATGACCGCGATCAGCGAGAACGCCATCGCAGGCAGGTAGACAGCAAGCGCAAGCACTGCAACTACTAGTGCAAAACTCCAGCGTGGACGTGCCAACGGTATCGGCGCACCCAACACACCGACATGTCGCCTTCTCCACCACAGAACGACTGCGCTCACGCAAAGCAGAAGTAATCCCATAGCCGTAACCAATCCCAGCAACTGATTCATCAGGCCGAAGAGCTGTCCTTCGTGTGCAGCAATACCAGTACCGACAACGCGATCCAGGATCATCCCTTGATCGAAGTTCTTCCGGCTGACAATCATTCCTGTCTCCGGATTGGCCTGCAGTACATCGCGCAACGTGCGGTTCTGTGCGTCGGACTTGATCGTCCATGTGCCACCGGCCTTCATGGCAGGCATGATCTCCACTGGAGCAGCCAGATGCAAAGTAGCTGCAACCGGAACGAGTACGTTGAAGGGCTGATATCGGTCTGCAGCCATCATCATTCCGCTCATGTCGTGCCCCATATGGCCGGAATGTTCCATACCCGGCATGTCGTCCATACTATTGCTCGTGCTGTTACTGTTCTGCGCCATGCGATCAGCGAGAGCATCAGCACGGCTTGTCGTCCAATCCTGCTTCGCGACGGATGTTCCTGTAACTTGGCGGACCTTCTTGAAGTATCCGCCCCAACCTTTGGCCCACGGAAGTCCGGTAAGGATGAGGAATAACGCGAAGGCTGAGATCCACACACCGGTTACAGCATGCAGGTCACGCCAGAAGAGGCGGCTGCCACTGCGTGTACGTATCCACAAAACACCAGCAAACTTCTCCGTCTGTCGCGGCCACCACAGATACAGGCCGGTCAGCAGCAGCACAATGGCCCACGATGCAGCCATCTCAACCAAATAGGATCCGAGTGTTCCAGCAAGCAGCTCTCCGTGCAGGTGAGAGATCACTGTCATCAACCGGCGGTCTTCACTGACTGTATGCAGGATGGCAAGCGTCTGCGGGTTCACATAAACGCGGTATTCCTTCTTGCCAATTCCCACGATCACACGCACCGCCGCGTCGCCACTCGGCGGTAGCTCGTAATAGTGCAGTGTTGAACCGGGAACTGCAATCACTGCGGTGCGAGCTATCTGCTCTGGTGTTGCGTGCGCACCGGTGAGATGCAGATGGTTATAAGGACGATCCATCCAGCGTTCGATCTGTGGCTTGAACAGATAGATCGAACCAGTAATCGATAACCAGATGACAAGAGGGATGCAGAAGATACCGGCATAGAAATGCCAGCGCCAGATGGTGCGATACAAACGACGCCCTTGTTCTTCGACAGAGATGTTCGCGGCAGTTGTTGCCATGAAAGTGTTTTCCTTCCTTTGCTGTAAACGGGACGAAGAATCTACCGCATTGCAATGCAGCAGAACTCGACAGCGTTACTGAATAAGGAAAGAAGGAGGACCGCGTTTTCCGCGGGCTCGGTCGTACGCAATGCGTTGACTGACCTCAACCTGCACAACAACTGCTGATTGTGTCTGCAAAGTGGTGAACAACATCGACGCAGAAGGAGATGCAAGCAGGTTGGTGACGTTGCCGAGGCTGAGCACCGCTGGGCAGCAGGGGCACTTCTCCTGTACTACGGAGACGTGGCGGTGATCCGCAGGCTGGGAGTCCTGTTCCGCCATCTGTGTGCAGTGATGCATGCCCGCGCGGCGGCAGCAAGCAGGCAGAGACGCCTCACTGCGCGGTGCAAGCGCGAAGAGCGAGGATGCCAACGGCAAGCCGAAGACAGCAAGCAACAGGATGGCGAGAAGCTTACGCAATACCGTTATTCAAGCACTGTGCGAAGATGCCCACAAGTCCAAAGGGACGCCCGAAGGCGTCCCTTTTTGCATGGAGAGAACAAAGGCTGGTTTGCGAGGAAGTGATGCGATCGTCGCCGCCCTTCGCAAGGGGTCCGCGCGTAAACAACCTTTTTACCGGCGACGACGGCGACGGAAACCGCCACCACCACCGTTTCCACCATTGCCGCTCTTGCGGCCGTTACCGTTGCCGCGGCCCGCGTGATGGCGGCCCTGCGGTACGGGTGCGTCTTCCAGGCTGGTGCCCTGCGGATTGGTCTTCCATGCGCGGGTCTCCAGTTGCATCAGGTCGCTGACGTTGTTCAGGTCAAGCGGCGCGTTGCGTTCTTCCTTGGCCAGGTTCTTATCGGCCTCACGCCAGATGAAGCTGATCTTCAGCTCTCGCTCAATGCGACGTGCGTCACTGCGCTCCTGCGGCATGACGAACGTGGTGGCGAAGCCTTCCTTGCCTGCTCGGCCGGTACGACCGATGCGGTGGACAAAGTCCTCGCTGGCGTTGGGAAGATCATAGTTCACAACGTGCGCAATGTGGGAAATATCTATTCCACGCGCTGCGACGTCCGTTGCGACCAGGATGCGGCTCTTGCCGGTAGCGAACGCCTTAAGGGCCGACGTGCGCTGGGACTGCGAGCGGTCGCCGTGGATGATGCTGGCGGTATAGCCCAGCTTCTCCAGCTTGCGACCGATGCGGTCTGCGCCGTGTTTGGTGCGGCTGAACACGAGGAACGTACCCTCTTCCTCATTCAGCATCTGTTCCAGCAGGCCCAGCTTCTGGTCCTGCATGACGGTGTAGGCACGGAGCTCCACGCGCTCGTTGGGCTTGGAGGTGGTGCCGATCTCGATGCGGACAGGCTTCTGCACGTAGTCGCGTACGATCTCGGCGATGTTGGCGTCGAGCGTGGCGGAGTAGCACATGGTCTGGCGGGTCTTGGGCAGTGCGCCGACGATGCGGCGGATGGCCGGGAGGAAGCCCATGTCCAGCATGCGGTCCACTTCGTCCAGTACGAGCATCTCCACGTTGCGGATGCTGATCTCGCCGCGCTTCAGGTAGTCCTCAAGGCGTCCGGGCGTGGCGACGACGAGACGCGGGCCACGGCGGAGTGCGTCAAGCTGAGCACCTTCCGAGAGGCCGCCGCAGACGAGTACGGCATCGTTCTTCTGGCCGGGCATCAGCTTGGCGTAGTTCTCAAGCACCTGCATGGCCAGCTCGCGCGTGGGCAGCAGGATGAGAGCGCGGATGGGCTTCGCCTGGCGCTTGCCGCCCTTTGCGTCCGGAGCGGGCGCCTGGAGCGGGTTCGCATCCATACGCTCGATCATCGGGATGAGGAAGCTCAGGGTCTTGCCTGTGCCTGTGGCGGCGGTGGCGAGTACGTCACGGCCTTCCAGAGCGGGAGCAATTGCCTTTGCCTGCACGGGCGTGGGCGTAACGTAGCCTGCCGCAGCGAGGCGGTCCTGCAGACGCTGGGAGAGAGCAAAGTCGGTGAAGAGGGGGGAAGATGTGGTTGCAGTGGTGGTTGCCGGAGCAGTCTGCTCGGCGATTGCGGTATTGCCAGTATTCAAGAGGTATCTTTCTCTGTATGTGTGCGGCGGCGCCTCTGTGTCAGATGGAGGTCGGCCTGCCTGCCAGATGGTTATGGTGATGCAGGTGTGTCATTCGCTCCTTAGGCGTGGAGCAAAGCACCATGGATCGCTTCTATCAGCATTGGTTTGATGAGCCACTGCTGCTGCACGGCGAGATCGTTATCCCTGCTTCCATGCAGGGTGATCTTTCAAGCCAGAGCAACCAACGCTTCCCTCTCACTCGTTCAAGGGATGGCATACAGCGGTGGGACAGAACATCGCGGTCTCTGGCCAGCCCCAATCCACTTCGGGCCGTTCCCTGCGACGTACAGAGCGATAAGAACGCTCTGTGGAAATTGTAGCACGAATGCCCGGGTACCCTCCCCCTCCCCCCTTGTTTTCTAAAATCGTCTTTCTATTGGGTTTACGGCGCTAGTGGCTGTAAAATCGTCTATTCATTGGGGCTAGAGGCAAAATCTTCTTTCTAAAAGAGTTAGCTAATTAGGTTCAGCTCTTTGTTTTGTCCTCTGTTTCTATTCTAGAGGTTTCGGGGAAATACCATGCCAACTGTATTTCCCTTGGTTTGTTGGGGTTGGGTGGTTTGAGGGCTTGACAGCACTTGGTGCCCGTTCTCGACGCCTTCGGCGTGGGACCAACATGACCATTAGGCTTCGAGTCTAGTTCTCGGAGGGTCGTTCGATGTGATCGATGACCAGCGTCTCCACTTGCTCTTTCGCGGAGACCAGCTTGAGTCCGAACTTTTCCTGCAGCATGGTGAAGATGTAGGATCCGGTCTCGTCGGTGTGTGGCTCCGGAGCGTCAAGGTGGATGTCATACAGGCCTGTGAGCCCGGTCTTGTCGACGACCAGCCGTCCGGCTCTGTTGGACAGGACGGTCGAGAGCGTCCGCATGGAAACTCCATAGAGAGCCATGCTGCCGCCCGCGCCAACTGCAAACATGCCGCCACTGCCGGGAACGACGCCCACGCCCGGATGTTTCGCGAGGATGTCAGCAGGCAGGGTGGATTCTGCAGATGACAGCTTCGGCCCGTTCTTTGCGATCACCAGATCGTATACAGGCCGTTCCCGCAGTTCGCGGTGGACAGCGAGTTTGCAGCGTTCCTCCAAGAGAGCGTGCAGAAGCGTAGGAAACATCTTTTTCTGCGCGGTGGGATTCTGCCATGCCGCACGATCAGCCTCTTCCAGGCGCGCTTCGATGTCGTACTTCTCGGATGACATCCATTCTGGAGCGCCGACGGTGCGGCCACTGGTCGAAAAGCCAAGCGTGGTGCCGTCGGATGGAACCTCGGCAAAGAACAGGACAGCCAGCAACGGGCAGTTGGCCATGTGGAAGCCGTCGGGCAAGATCATGAAATGCTCTGGATCACAGGACCCTGTGCCGGTGATGTTTCGGCGTACCGATGCAACGGCAAAAGTCAGCGGCGTGCCGTTCTCACGGACGGCTGGATTTTGGGATTCCACTGGAGCGGCGAGAGTTTGGGCGTGGACAGACAACGATGGAGTAACAGCTATGCCCATTGCTACAGCGAAAAACAGACTCCTGATAGCAGAAGCGCTCATGCCCGATCCTCCCTCTGGATTATGTCTTGTACGGAAAATCTGGTGCGACAGTTCCGGATACCGCTCGGTCAGTCTTCGAGGGTGATGAGTTCTACTGTGGGGATTTCGCGGCCCAGGAAGCGAGGGGCGAAGCGCTGGAATTTTGCGGCTGCGTCTGTGGCCAGGAAGTGCAGTTTGGGTTCCGCGGTTCCGGGGGTTACTGCATTGGGTAGCAGGGTGACGGTGTGGCGGGCGGTGGCTTCCGCGGAGTCGACGATGGGGATGTTGCCGTCAAGCCTGGCGATTTCCCTTTGCAGCATCGGACGCAGTAACGGGTAATGGGTGCAGCCGAGGACGATGGCCTGTGGCGGCTGGGTTGCTGCGGCCAACGCCTCCTGCAGGTAAACGTCTGCGATCTGTTCCGTGATGGGACCGTCTGTCCAGCCTTCTTCTACCAGTGGGACGAAGAGTGGACAGGGTTTCTCTACAGCTTGAAGACCGTGGGTAGCGCAGGCCTCTGCGTAGGCGTGGGAGTTGCAGGTGCCCTCTGTGGCCAGAACGAGGACGGTGGAACCCGATGGGGCAATGGTCGCTGCTGCTTCTGCTCCGGGGCCGACGACGCCGACGAGTGGTACGGGGGCGTTTTCCTGGAGCGATGGCAGGGCGAGGGCTGACGCTGTGTTGCAGGCGATGACGACGAGTTCTGCGCCACGACTTACGAGTTCGCGGATGGCTGCTCGGGTGTAGCGGGTGATGGCTGCCTGGGATTTGGACCCGTAGGGCAAGTGGGCGGTGTCGCCGAGATACACAAAGTCTGCGCCGGGTAGATGGTGCAGGAGTTCGCGCAGCACGGTGAGGCCGCCGAAGCCGGAATCGAAGACGCCGATGAGTGGGCGCGAGGAGTTCGTGGTCATTGCCATCCTTCGAAGGGTCTCGCTTGGCGCGATACCCAGGTTAGCTTTGCGAACCTGGTTTTGTGGCCGGAAGGTATGAGCTGCATTGGTGCTGCCAGCGTCCGTTGGGATTCTTCGCTTCGCTCAGAATGAACGCTTGAACAGGTCAGCTTTCGGGAAATGTCCGAGTGGCGTGAGAGGAATGCAGGTCCTTCGGCTTCGCTCAGGATGACGAACTTCGTTCGTTTGAGCTTCGTTTGGCGAAGCAGGTTTGGTCGGTTGCTTTTTCCCGACGACTTCTCGGTTGGGACGATTACGAGCCTAGTCATGTGTGGCTGTCTGCACCGGGGCGGTGATGGAGGCTTCTGCGTCGAAGATGCGGTCAAACTCTACGCTGCCTGCGAGGGTATCGCGCGGTTTGCCATCGACCAGAAACTTCACTTTCGTGACTTCCGGCAGGTTGGCACGCAGCGTGCCGACGATGGACTGGATGGTGAGCGTCTCCGAGGTGATGCCGGCGGGGTGGCCGTCAACCCAGGAGGAGCGCAGGTTCACCACAGCGAGTTCGCCGTTGGCCTGTGTGAGCGGGTCGGCCTGAGCGTCTTTTGAGAGTGGCGCGTTTTGCGCTCCAGAACCCAGCGGCAGCGGCACCAGAAAGACATCGTCCACAGCGATGCCGCCGTCGAGCGGATGCGTGGAGCGCGGCAAGGAGTATTCCGCCAGCAGATGCTCCACCAGAGCGCGTGCGCGGACCGCAGCGGTCTGCGGCAGGGCGATGGAGCGCGTGGTGGGTGTGAGGGTGAAGTCGGCGTCGTCTGCGATGTCCAGCGTTACCTGTTCTGACGCGGAGTAGACGGGCGCTTCAATGGGCGTGTTGTCCGCGTTCTTAACCTCTGCGAAGTTTTTCCGGTGCATGTAGACGAGAAAGATCGCCATGAAAACCGACGCGCTCAACAACACGATGAACAGGATGCGCTGGTAACGAGGGATCATTGCTGCGCTGCTCCTGTGGGTTTGGGTGTTGTTGGTTTTGGCTGTGCGGGGGCTGCGGGCTTTGGCGCAGGCGATGGCGTTGCCGGTTTTGGCTGCGTCGGCATTGCTGGCTTTGGCGCGGACGATGGTGTTGTGGCAGTGGGCTCCGGCTTGGGTGGTGCGGGCGGTGTCATGCTGCCGACCTTGTTCTTCCAGAACAGCAGCACGCCTGCGATGGTTTCAGCGACGCGGTTTTGATAGGGCGGATCGTCGGCTGCGGTGCCGTCTTTTTGCGGTCCCATTTCAATGGCGACGGCCGGGCACTGCATGTTGTCGAGCGGGCGCATCCATGTGGTTCCGCTGGCGATGGGAATGCGCGTGCGACCAAAGGCTTCGCGCATGCCGCTGGCCAGTGCCTGCGAACGTGCGGCGTAGGCGGATTGTGCTTCGTCCCACACAACGGGCGCGGCGGGGTCAACCATGGATGGCTGCGGCAGAGTTGTGGTGAAGAGATGAACGCCATTGCCTGTGCTGGACGCGTAAAGCAATATGCAGGCGATGGGATGCGTGGTGTTGGCGATGGCTGCGCGCTGGTCGTTGGTGGTGTCGACGTCAGAGTCGCGGGTCACTTGGACGGCGAAGCCGCGAGCGCGCAGGAGATTGCCAAGATGCTGCGCCACCTGCAGAGTGACCTGCTTTTCTTCGACACGGTCAGCGATGTGCGCACCGCCTTTGGAACCGCCGCGCGCGGGGTCAATGAGCACTAATGGCTGCTGCGCAGCGGCGCTGATGGCGAGCAGGAGAGATGGGATGAGCAGCTTCACGTCGATGGCTATGTGATTGTAGCTGGTGGCTCTTAGGCTGGTACTTCGTACCGTTCTCGACGCTTCGCGAGGTCGCACTTCGTGCGATGATCGCTGCGCGATACCCAGGTTCCGTGACTGGAAGGAATTGGCGGTGGTGCTGCGGGGGAATGTGTTGGGATTCTTCGCTTTGCTCAGAATGACGATCTTGGGTGCCTTTAGAAAGTTAGGATGGCAAATTATTTTGCGTTTTCCGGTTTCAGGCCGGGCGCGGGGCCGGTGGGCTGGGAGCCCTTGGGGAAGTAGCCGCTGCGGGTGCGGACGGTGAGTTTGCCGAAGCCCTTGGCCTGCGCCGTGACGTGGACCGTGCGGTAGCCGCCGAGGCGTGCCGGTTTGGTGGAGCTGTAAGAGATGGTGTACTGCTGGCGGATGTCTGCCGCGACCTGCGCGGCGATGGCGTCCACGTCTTCCAGTTTCTTGGGGAAGTAGGCTACGCCGCCGGTTTGTTCGGCAAGCGTTTCGAGAACACGGCGAGCGTGGCGGCTTTCACGCTTGTCTTCGTCAGGGCCGAAGAGCAGGCCGACCGCGTAGATGACAGGGCCGTCGAGTTCCTGCACGCGACGGATGGTTTCTTCCAGCGTGCTGGATGACGCGTTGTCATCGCCGTCAGTGATGAGCAGGATGACCTGCTTGGGTTCTTTGGCGTTGCGCGAGAGATAGTCAGCCGAGGCGATGACGGCGTCGTAGAGCGCGGTGCCGCCGCTGGCTTTGACGTAGTTCAGGCCCTCTTCCAGCTTCTTGATGTCGTGGGTGAAGTCGGTGTCGATGTAGGGATCGAACGAGAAGTCGACGAGGAAGGCTTCGTCCCTAGGGTTGGAGAGCTTGATGAGGTCGAGCGAGGCTTTGCCGACGGCTGCGCGCTTGTCGTACATGGAGCCGGAGGAGTCAATGAGGAGGCCGAGTGAGACGGGCAGATCTTCATGGCGCAGGCTGGCGACGGTTTGCTGGACGCCATCTTCAAACACGGTGAAGGCGGAGGGCGGGAGCGTTTGCACGGAACGGCCACTGCCATCGACGACGCTGGCGTTGAGGCGAACTTCACCGACCTCAGTGTGAAGCGTATAGGTGCCGCCGGCGCGCTGAATCTGATCGGTGGAGGACTGCTGTCCGTTCGCGTCTGTACCGGCAGCGGTGGGCGCTGTCTCAGCGTCGGGCGATGGGACGGGGTCGCGATCCACGCTAAGGGATGGAACTGAGGGCGCGGGCGTTTGCTGCGCAGAGAGCGCGGGGGAAATCGTCAGAGAGAGAGCGAACAGAAGCGGTGCAAAAAAGTTAATCCGACGGTGCATAGTATCCCTGGCGATTGTGTACGGAGAGCTGTGGCAATCCAGGCGGCGGATTCAGCTTCACCTTCAGCTTACGCCAGTTGCCATCGTGATGAAGGTCCGTTGGCTTGTATCCGATGACGTATTCGTTTCGAAGTTCTGCCGAAATGCGCGACGCGATGTCTCCCAGCTCTGCTACATCTGTGACGTGAAAAAGGCGTCCACCGGTTTGATCGCACATGTCCATTAACAGCGCAGGGCCGTTGCGTTCTTCTTCGGTTGGCGCGTTTTGTTCAAAGATGCCGATGGCGTACATCTGCACATCACTTTCCCGGACGGCTTTGCGGAGTTCGCCTTCGGTGTACCGCGAGCGATTGTCGCCGCCGTCGGAAATGATGAGCAGCGCCTTGCGCTCGTATTTGGCGTCTTTCAGCTTGTCCAGGCCGAGATAGACGGCATCGATGAGCGCGGTCCGGTTCGCCGGCTTGAGCATGACCATGCGGGCGTCCACGTCGTCAACGTTGTTGGTGTAGTCGACAACGATGTTGGGCCGGTCATTGAAGGCAACGACGAAGAACTCGTCCTGCGGATTGCTGGTGCGCATGAATTCGCTGAGGGCGCGGCGGGAGCGCGTGTACTTGTTGTTCATGCTGCCGCTGAGATCGAAGATGATGCCAATGGAGATGGGTGCGTCGTCTGTGGAGAAAGTGCGGATGGTCTGCGGCTGGTTGTTCTCGTAGACGTAGAAGTTTTCGCGTTCCAGGCCGGTGACGAGGCGATTCTGATCGTCAGTGACGGTCATGGGGACGAGGACGAGGTTCGCTTCGACTCGCAGCGTGGCTCCCGGGCGGAGCGCGCCCTTGGCTGTCACGTCTTTGCCCGTGATGACTTCGCCTGCAGGCTGCTTGGGCGGCTCTGGCTTGGTTGGAGTGTGCGGGTTTTGCAACGGATTTTCCTGCGCACGCAGTTTCGCAGCCGCAACGAACAGCAGCAGGAAGACAAACAGTGACGCAACAACATTACGGCCACGTGTCGACATATATCGCCCCCGGCTGTCCCTTTACAGCGCTCGGCAAACCGTCTCGTCATTACTTGGACGGTTTTGACCCGCAGAGGTTTTCTACGCCTCCGTGGGAAGACGATTGTACGCGATGGAGTTGCCGCCTTTGTCACAGTATTTCTCTGCCATGTTGACGGATGAGGTGACGAAGAGTTGCCATGCTCCGGCGATGTAAAGTGCCGTCAAAATGCAGCCAGCAAGGGGTTTCCATACGGCCGCGTCGTTGCCGGAGAGGAATTGGAGCGACAGAAAGAAGAGCAGGAACTCGATGGCGATGTGCGGCGGCCTGTTTTTCCATGCAAAGAGACGCCAGGCGATCAGCGCCATGGGAAGGGTCAGTGGCGCTACGTCGTATTCCTTGATGCGCGGGTTCAACAACACCACGCCAAGCAGCAGGACGGGAGCCCACTGTTCCAGGGAAATGTCGCCTTTGCTGTAGCGCTTTGCGAGAAGGAAGAGTGACAGCAGCACGGGGATGGCGTAGGCGATGTAGAAAGCGGTGCTGCCAGCGGTGTAAGGCCAGTGATGTGCGTAGAGCCATTCGCCGAATAAGCCTGCGGGGCTCAGGCCGAAGTCGTGGTTGTATTCAAACTGCAATGAGACGGCGCGGAGGTAATTCAAAAATTCACCAGGCCACAGGAATCGCTGCATGAAGAACAGCAACAGTCCTACGAATGCAGCGATGCCGACGGGCATCCATTGCTTTCGTGCGGAGAATACGGGGATGCAGAGCAGTGTGAGGAGTGGCGCTTTGATACAGGATGCAGCGACAACAGCGAGATAAAACGGCCACCATAGACCACGTTGCCAACCGAGCCATGCAACGGCGAGGATGATGGCGTACAGGATGTACGCGAGGTTGCCGCTGAGGATGACGTTGTTACTTAGTAATCCTGGAAAGTGCATGGCGAGCGGCGCCATGAGAAGCATTGCGACGTGTTCGCTATTGCGAAAGAGACGCGTTCCCAGCCACACCATGAGTAGCACTGCGGATGCGTATACGGCCCAGTAGATACCGCCTGAAACAGTAAGTGGGAGATGCGACACAAGTCGCATAAAAGGCAGTGTGATGGGTGAGTACACGTAGGTGTACGGCGGCATGATGGATGCATCGTTTGCCTGCGGCGATGCGTGAAAAGCCTGCTGCACGGCGATGCCGTCGGCGTAAGGATCGTGTCCGTCGCGGAGTGAGTGGATAGCATTCGTGTACACGTGAAGATCCCATCCCCATGCGGATTCTCCGGTGAGGACAAGTGCCGGGAGGCTGACGATGGCTCCGATCCAAAAAAGAACGGCAAGAATATGGATCACACGCAGACCGGCAAACGTCATGCTCCTTTTGGACGGCGCAGTGAATACGCATGTTTACCTGACATGCAGGTAGAGCTAGTGCACAGCGCCTTCTGGCGCCTTTTCGCCACCCTTGGGCTTGCTTAACAGGAAGGCGAGGAAGAACATGCCCGCAGTCATCCACGCCAACATGCGATAGACATCGGCGTAGCCCATGACGGCGGCCTGCTGGTTCAACTGCTGATAGATGTTTGCCTGGGCGGCGTATTGGCCCTGCGCCTGCCCTGCGGTGCTGCCGATAAAGCGACCGATCTGCTGAACGCTCTGGTTGAACTGGTCGTTGGCGTAGTTCATGTAGTTCTGCAGACGGGCTTCATGAAACAGTGTGCGGTTGGTGACCTGTGCGCCAGAAAGCGAAATGAGAATGGAGCCGCCGATGTTGCGCGCGAAATTGATGAGACCGCTGACCTGATTCGATGCTTCACGCGGCAGGCCGACGTATGCCGCGTTGGTAATGGCGATGAAGCAGAACGGGATGGGCATGACCTGAATGACGCGCAGGAATGAGTTCTGGCCGAAGCTGATGCCCAGCGTGATGTGGTTGGACACGTACCAATACGCGCAGGAGAAAAACACAAAGGCGCAGGCGACCAATGTTCGTGCAGGAAGTTTGTCGGAGAGGATGCCTGCGATTGGAGCGCACACGAGGAGAACGCATCCGCCAGCAGTGAGCGCGAGGCCCGCGGTTGTGGCGTCGTAACCGAGCAGTTGTTGCGTGAACTGCGGCTGCAGCACTGTTCCTGCATTGAGAATGCCACCCACTAACAGCATGAGAAAGCAGCAGATGGAGAAGTTGCGGAAACGGAAGAGACGCAGATTCATGATGGGATTTTTTGCACGCAGTTCCCACCAGATGAGCGCGATCATGCCGAAGACGAACATGGCAGCGAAGGTGCGGATGAAGTTGGAGGAGAACCAGTCGTTTTCTTCGCCTTTGTCCAATGCGATTTGCAAACCGGCCATGGCGATGGTGAGGAACGCAAGGCCGATGTAGTCCACCTTCAGCAGGTTTTTTCTGTCGCCTTTGATCCATGGCGGATCGTCCACGAGTCGCGAAACGAGTACGAATGCGAGGATGCCGACGGGGATGTTGATGTAAAAGATCCAGCGCCAGGAGTAGTTGTCGGTAATCCAGCCGCCAAGTGTGGGACCGATGGAGGGCGCGAGCACCGCCACTAGCGCATACAGCGAGAATGCCGTGCCGCGCTGTTTGGGGTCGAACGAGTCGGCCATGATGGCCTGGGCCATGGGTTGAAGGCCTCCGCCGCCGGCACCCTGCAATATGCGGAAAAGCAGCAACAGGGGTAGCGATGGGGCGATGCCGCAGAGGAAGCTGGCGATGGTAAAGATGGTGATGCAGAGCAAGAAAAAGTTCTTGCGACCGAAGACGCTGGAGGCCCACCCGCCCAAGGGCAAGACGATGGCGTTGGAGACAAGATAGCTGGTAAGGACCCATGTTCCCTGGTCCTGGCTGGCGGCCAGGGAGCCGGAAATGTGGGGCAAAGCCACGTTGGCAATGGAGGTATCCAGAACCTCCATAAAGGCGGCCAGCGCCACAGTACCAGCAATAAGCCAGGGGTTGACCCTCGGTTTCCACTGCTCATTCGCCATGATGTTTAGGTAGATGCAGAATTTTTCCCCGAGTATTTACGGCTTTTATGAACAGACCGAAACAGGGAAGATTTCCGGCCCGATAGAATGGAGTGGCACCGAATTATCGCAAGGAGCACCCTCCTCAAAAGGCACGCATGCGTATATATCCTTTTCGCGCCCTCCGTTACAACACGCAAAAAGTACAGTTGGAAGACGTGGTTACCCAGCCGTACGACAAGATTTCGCCTGCGATGCAGGAAGCGTATTACGAAAAAAGCCCCTATAACCTGATCCGCGTGATCCTGGGCAAGCGCTTCCCTGCCGATACGGAGACGGAGAATGTGTACAGCCGCGCGGCGAAGACGCTGCAGGACTGGCGCAAGGAAGCCGTGCTGGTGGAAGAGCGTGAGCCCGCACTGTTTGGCTATGCGCAGCGTTACACCGTTCCGGGCACCAACGAAGTGCGCGAGCGCCGCGGACTGATCTGCCTGGGGCACCTGTACGACTACGCCGAGCAGGTGGTGTATCGCCACGAACAGACGCTGGCCAAGCCGAAGAGCGATCGCCTGTCGCTGTTTAAGGCGACACGCACCTATTGCGAACAGATTTACATGCTGTACAGCGATCCTTCATTCACGGTGGAGAGCCTGGTGTTTGGCAATCGTACGGGTGAACCGACGATTCCTGCGGACGAGACTGTTACCGATGAATACGGCGTTGTGCACAGCGTTTGGAAGGTGACCGATCCGCATGTGCTGAACCTGCTGGTGGGCGCGCTGTCAGACAAGAAGCTGATCATTGCCGATGGTCACCATCGCTATGAAACGTCGACCGCGTATGCACGCGAGCGCGCTGCAGAGCTGGGCGTTGCGGATTCGACGCGTCAGCACGAACACAGCGAGAAGCAGGTGGGCAATTCCGACGAATCGCCGTCGAACGATGCGGACCTGAAGGTGGGACCGCAGTTGCCGGTGCCCCCGTTCCCGGAAGCCGCGATGATGATGACGCTGGTGAACACAGATGCGCCGGGCATTACGATTCTGCCGACGCACCGCATTGTGTATGGACTGAAGGATTTCTCTTCGCAGGCGTTCCTGGATAAGGCGAAAGAGTTCTTCGATGTGAGCAAGGTGGAAGCGAAGGCTGTGGCTGCTGGATCCGATGCGGAAGGTGTTGAGTCTGCCGCAGAACGTCTTGCTCCGCTGAATGCTACGGAAGGCGTTGCGTTCCTGGCTGTTATGGCCGATGGCACGTGGCTGCTGAAGGCGAAGAAGGCCGCCGTGGAAGGCGCGCTGCAGCATGTGCCACCGCGTCAGCGTGTGATGGATGTGGTGCAGTTGCATGCGCTGGTACTGGAGCAGTTGCTGGAGTTGACGCCCGAATCGATTCGTCAGCAGGAGAACCTGCGTTATCTGCGTAGTGCAGAAGATGCAGCAGCACAGGTTTCGCGCGGCGAGGCGGATATTGCGTTCCTGATCAAGCCCGTGACGCTGGACCAGATGAAGGAAGTGTCGCTGGGCGGTGAAGTGATGCCGCAGAAGTCGACCGACTTTTATCCGAAGCTGCTGAGTGGACTTGCTTTCTACGCATTGGACTAATCGAAAATAGATGATTGAAAAACGGCTGAAAACACGCAGCGTGAATGGCACGATGGCGCTGGCGCAGAACATCATGGAATTGATGTTGCCTGCGCCGCGCCTCGTGATTCTGAAGGGCGATCTGGGCGCGGGTAAAACCACGCTGGTGAAAGGCATTGCGCAGTGCATTGGTGCGAATGCTGAAGATGTCACGAGCCCCACGTTCACGCTGGTGCATGAGTATCAAGGCACAAAACTGAAGCTGTATCACCTGGATCTTTATCGTCTTGAGAAGGACGAGGAACTGCTTTCGCTTGGCATTGAGGAGATGGAAACTGATCCGAATGCGCTGGTGCTGGTGGAGTGGGGTGATAAATTTCCATCGCTGCTGCAACGCGCGCGTGGGCAGGTGGTAATTCAGCCCGGCGATGAGCCGGATGAACGCTGGTTCTTTGTGCAGATGTTGTAGGTTCTCTCCCTTCCCTTTGTAAAACCGATAAACTAAGACGATGCCGCCGATTCTTAACGCGCAATCCGTCTCGAAGCGCTATGGCGCACGTGTCCTGTTTCAGAATGTTTCGCTGGTTGTTTCCGATGGCGAACGACTTGGCCTGGTGGGGCCGAATGGCGCGGGTAAATCCACGCTGCTGAACATTCTTGCTGGACGCGAAGATGCCGACAGCGGCGAAGTGGCAGTTCGCAAACGTGCGCGTGTTGGCGTGATTCACCAGATCAGCGAGTTCCCTGCAGGCCTGACGGTGCGCGGCGTTCTGGAGCGTGCACTGTTGGACGGCAACGTGCCGGAAAACGAGCATGAACAGCGCTTGCGCGAGCTGATGGGCCGGACTGGATTTCCTGACGAAGATGCGGAAGCACGAAGCCTGTCAGGCGGCTGGCGCAAGCGGCTGGCCATCTGCGAAGGCGTCATCGTTGAGCCCGACGTATTGCTTCTGGACGAGCCTACCAACCATCTTGATCTGGGTGGCATTGAGTGGCTGGAAGAACTGCTCAACTACATCCCCAGCGCGTGCGTGATTATTTCGCATGACCGCTTCTTTCTGGAAGCTGTCAGCAACGAAACGGCAGAGTTGAACCGTGTGTATCCTGACGGCATCTTCCGCGTGCATGGTGCGTATTCCAAGTTTTTGGAAGAGCGTGAGCTTTACCTGGCCGCGCAGGCCAAGCAAACGGAAAGCCTGAAAAATCAGGTGAAGACGGAGATTGAATGGCTGCGGCGCGGGCCGAAGGCGCGTACCACCAAGAGCAAGGCACGCATTGATAAAGCGCACGAGATGATTGGCGAACTCGCGGACCGCAACTCGCGTGCGCAGAGGTCTTCCGCGAATATCGATTTTGTTGCCACGGATCGTCAGACGAAGCGGCTGATTGAAGCAGAGAATGTTTCGCTGGAGCTGGGCGGCAGGACGATTGTTAACAATCTGAACTATGTAATGACGGCGCGGACACGCGTTGGTCTGGTTGGGCCGAACGGCAGCGGTAAGACGACGATTCTGCGTTTGCTGACGGGCGATCTGGAACCGACGACCGGCACCATCAAACGCGCGCATCAGTTGCGCGTGGTGTATTTCTCGCAGGCGCGTGAGATTGATACGAAGCTGACGCTGCGACAGGCGCTTTCGCCCGAGGGCGATTCCGTTGTTCACAATGGACAGCAGATTCATGTGGCGAGTTGGGCAGCGCGTTTCCTGTTTACAGGCGAGCAGTTGAATCAGCCGGTGGAGCGGTTGAGCGGGGGTGAGAGAGCGCGTGTGTTGATTGCGCGGCTGATGCTGCAACCTGCGGATTTGTTGCTGCTGGATGAGCCGACGAACGATCTGGATATTCCTACGCTGGAGATTCTGGAAGAGAGCCTGCTTGAGTATCCCGGCGCGTTGGTGCTGGTGACACATGATCGTTACATGTTGAATCGCGTGGCCACGACGGTGCTGGGACTGGATGGCAAGGGCAACACAGAACAGTTTGCCGACTTTGCGCAGTGGGAAGACTGGATGAATTCGAAGCCGGTGGTGGCTGCACCGGTGGCAGAAGTTGCGAAGGTCGCAGAACCTGTCGCGGCTGCTCCTGTTGCGAAGAAGAAGCTGAGCTTCAACGAGCAGCGTGAGTGGTCGACACTGGAAGAGCGCATTGCTACTGCGGAATCGCGTGTAGCGGCAGCAGAGCTTATATTGGCAACCCCTGCGATTGCAGTGGATGCTGCGGCGCTGCAGGATGCGCTGTTGGAGCAGACGAATGCGCAGGGTGAGTTGGCAGAGCTTTATGCGCGATGGGAAGTGCTAGCCGAACGCGCGATGTAATGGTTCGTGGATGAAAGAGTTTCACAGCATTGCTGCGATGAAAGGCTGCGGGGATCCTTCGCTTCGCTCAGGATGACCTGTCAGTATTTTCTGCCACAACAACATGATGGATCACTGCGAAAGCTGCGTCAGCGCCACTCGGCGGGGTCTTCTGCATTGCGGCGCAACGGGCGGTAGAAGGTCAGATTGCAGATGACGCAACGCCAGGGATACTGGTGGAAGAACGGCATGATGTGCGTTTGCAGAATGCCTTCGCGAAGAACACGCTCAAAGCGATCACTGCCACAACGAGCGCAGATGCGCTTTCCGTTCTTGTCATAACGTGCACGGGTGAAGATGCTCATCGTTTGATCACCTCGCCGTTTTTCATTACGAATTGCACATGTTCGAGCGCGGTGATGTCTTTGACCGGATCACCGGGAACCGCGATGACATCGGCGAAGAAACCAGGTTTCAACTGGCCGATGCTGTTTTCCCAATCGAGAAGTTTTGCGCCGTTGATGAGGTCCGCACGCAGTACGTCTGCGGATGGCATGCCGTACTTCACCATGAGTTCCATCTCGCGCGCCTGTGTGCCGTGCGGGAATGGGCCCACGTCAGAACCTACGGCGAAGGGTACGCCTGCAGCGAGTTGCTTCTTGAACTCCGCAGCATGGAAGGCCTCGCTTTCGCGGCGACGCTGCGTGGCGGCGGGTGATTCCGCGTGCTCCGCGAAGTATTCGCTGATGGCGAAGGTGGGCACAGCGAAGATGTCCTTCTCCTTCATCTGCTTCATGGTTTCAGCCGAGAGGAAATCTGCGTGATCGACGGATGCTACGCCTGCCGCTGCGGCATAGCCCGTACCAGGTTCCGCTGTGGCGTGGACGGCGACTCGACTACCGGTGCGCTTTGCTTCTGCAACGGCCGCTGCGAGTTGTTCCTGCGTGTATTGATACGGCGATGAGAAGACGCCATCGTGCAGGCTGTCGCGGCCGGTTTCGTACATCTTTACGAAGTCCGCACCCTGCTTGCGCTGTTCGCGGATGGCGCGCAGGATCTCGTCTGTGCTATCAGCACGGTCCGCGTTGCTTAACAGATGTTGCTCAGGGTTCTTGCCGCTGTTGTCTTCGTGGCCACCAGTGATATCGATGGCGTTGCAGGAGACGCGCATGCGCGGGCCGGGGATGAGGCCGCGGTTGATGGCATTACGCACTGCGACGTCGGCACAGCCTGCGCCTTCGGTTCCCATGTCGCGTTCGGCGGTGAAGCCAGCGAGGAGGTCGTGCTTTGCGGCGTCGGCTGCGATGAGGGTGCGCTCCGGCACGCCTTCATCCACGGTTTGGTTCGCTTCGTTACCTACATGAAGAAAGAGATGCGTGTGCGCGTCAATGAGCCCGGGCATGAGCGTTGTATCTCCCAGGTCAATGACTTCTGCACCGGCAGGATGCGTTACGTGCGTTCCTGCTTCCCTGATTTTGTTGCCTTCTACGAGCACTTCACCGGGAGAGAGTGTCTTCCCTGCTGTTACGTCAAGGATGCGAGCCGCGTGGAGCACTACAGTGTGGGACTGCTGCGCGAGCAGTGCGGCAGGACAGAGCAGAACGAAGGCTAGCGATGCGATCTTCATGCTTGTTTTCGCAGCATACCTGAGGTGATATCAGTTTGCTATGAAAGTTAGCGGCGATGCTTGGAGGCCGTCCAGAACTGCTGCAGGATGAAGTTGTCTGTCATGCCTGCGATGTAGTCCGCGACGATACGCGGGAGGCCGTCAACTGCGCTTTCTTCCACGTAGCCTGCAGGCATGCGTGAGGGATCCTGCATGTAAAAGTGGAACAGCGTGGAGACGACGTGTTCGGCCTTGGCGTGCTCTGCTTCGAGGAAGTCGCAGGTGTAAAGCTTGCCGTAAAGATAGGCCTTTTCTTCCTGCCGTTGCGCTTCCATGGCAGGCGAGAATGTGGCTACGCGGTCAGGGCAGTTACGCACATCGTCCAGCGAACGCAGACGATGCTGCATAACGTTGGCCGCGGTGGTTTCAATGAGGTCGCAGGTGAGTTCACTCTGCATGAGTTGCAGCGCCTCGTGAAAGTGAAACTTCTGCGAGACACCGGGATGCATCTCCTGCACCTTTTCGTAAGCGCGGCCCATGATGCCGATGTTGGCACAGATGTGTTCGATTTCGAGGAGGCCACTCTCTACGCCATCATCAAGATCGGCAGTGAGGTATGCGATCTCATCTGCAAGGTCAATCACCTGCGCTTCCAGCGGCGGACGCTGATCGAGAAAGTACGGCTGCAGCGCGGGATAGTCGATGGGGCTGTAGTCGCGCGAGTGCTTCACGATACCTTCGCGTACACCGAGAGTCAGGTTCAATCCGCGATGTGCGGCATACCAGTCTTCAAAGTGTTCGACGATGCGGAGCGCGTGGAGATTGTGATCGAAGCGAAGACCGTGTTTTCGCAGGCATTGATCCAGCGCACGTTCGCCTGCGTGACCGAAAGGTGGATGGCCGATGTCATGAACGAGTGCGAGGGTCTCGACGAGTTCTTCGTTCAGGCCGAGGGAACGCGCTACTTCGCGCGCGATCTGCACCACTTCAATGGTGTGCGTGAGACGTGAACGGAAGTGGTCCGATTCGCGGCTGGTGAAGACCTGTGTTTTGCCTGCGAGACGGCGAAAAGCACGCGCCTGTACTACACGTTCGCGGTCGCGCTCGAAACCGGGAGCGCGAAGCTCCGCAGTTTCAGACCACTCACGCTGCAGCAGTGCCTGCTCTGCCACGCCGCGCACGCTGCATGCGCGCAGGTCGTAGCAGGCGTCGATTGGAGCGACTGTGCCTACGGCATCACCTTCGTTCCCGCTGCGTTCTTAGCGAGCTTTACCTTGGCGGAATCCAGACGCTTGTGCAGGTTGCTGACATCATCCGGTTCAATGTCCGCAGGCAACGAGCGGCTGTATTCCACCAGCGCACGTTCCCACTGCGCGACAGCGGGCTTCAGTTTGCCCTGCTTTTCCAGCGCCTGGCCGAGATGATCGTGCACGGTGGGGTCAGTGGCGTTGCGTTCCACGGCCTTCTGCAAGAGGTCTTCGGCCATGGCGTATTCGCCCATCTTGAAGTAGACCCAGCCTTCGGTATCGAGATAGGCGTAGTTCTGCGGATCAAGCTCCACGGCCTTCTTGATCATGGTCAGCGCTTCCGGTAGCTTTACGCCACGCTCTGCAAACATGTACGCGAGATAGTTGAGTGTCTGCGCGTTATTGGGATCGACGTCGAGTGCCTTGCGGAACCATGTTTCCGCTTCGTCCTTCTTGTTCTCTTTGTCGTCAATGGTGCCACGCAGGAACCAGAGATAAAGCTTGTCTTCGTTGCGCGCGGAAAGCGGCTCAGCCTTATCCAGCGCGGCGTTTGCATCGTCATACTTGCGCAGACGAAGGTATGCCTGCGCCAGCGTGAGATAGGTGATGCGATCGTCCGGCCCCTTGCCATTCAATTGCTTCTTGAGCAGCGCAATGCCTTCCTCTGCCTTGCCGGTATCCGCAAGCTGACCGGCCCAGAGCATCTGTGCATCCCGATCCTGCGGTGCTGCCTTAGCGGCTACCGCAGCAACTGCTTCTGCCTTGTCCCACTCATGCGCGTCGCGATAGGCATCGACTGCGCCACCCACGCCGCGCGATTTGAACTCGCCGCCGAGTGCCGTCATCTGCTTGTATGCGTCGACGGCAAGGTCAATCTTGTTCTCTTCGCGATAGAGCGTGGCGAGACGGTCGAGGAAGATGGCACGATTGTTGCGCTCGCCATCGGTATAGCTGTTGTCTGACTTCGCGGTGGTTTGGAGAACGCCCTTTAGTGCGGCCTCTGCGTCGGCGTAGCGACCAAGAGCGTCGTACAGCAGAGCTTCGTTGAAGATGAGTTCTTCATTGTCTGGAATGGAGGCTTTCGCCTTCTGGAGCGTGGCAAGCGCGGTATCGTAATGGCCCTGTCGACGCTGGATTTCCGAGATCTTGATGTAGGTCTGCGCATCCTGCGGTTCAGCGGCGAGGATGTTGTTGTATGCCTTCAGAGCGTCGTCCAGCTTGTCCTGCGTGAGCAACGCGTTCGCAAGACCGTGCATGGCATCCGTGTTGTCGCTTTCGATGTCCAACGCGCGCTGGTAGGCTGCGGCTGCTTCCTTCGGCTTGTGCAACTGGTCGTAGCTGGCGCCGATGGCCAGTTCAATGCGTGCTGTGCGATCTTCTTCTGGGAGTGCGGTGAGCGTGTTGACCACGCGCTGCGTATCACCCTGTTCGCTGTATAGGCGTGCGAGGTTCAGCAACGATTCTTCTGTACCACCGTCAAGGTTTTGCGCGGCTTTGAACTGTTCTTCAGCCTTGGCGGAGTCGTGGCTCACTTCATACAACTGGCCCAGCAGAAGATGATTCTCCGCTACGTTCGGCTCGAGTTTGACGAGCATCTCGTATTCCGCTCGTGCGAGTTCCACCATCTGTTGCTGCTGTGGACCCTGCGCGTCGCCGAGTGAACGATAGTAGATGCGACCGAGAAGGCGATGCGCTTCCAGATCGTCGTTGTTCTTCTTGATCTGGTCCTGCGAAACCTGCACGGCTTCGCGGATACGGCCCAGCTTGAAGTAGAGACCAGCGAGGCCATCCTGCAGATATGTGGAGGTGGGATCCGCATCGAGCGCGAGCTTGTACTGCTCAATGGCCTGCGTTGCGTAATCGCTACGCCCCTGCGTGGTGGCAAGGTCTTCGTAGATGTGCGCCAGGCCGTAGTGATAGTACGCAGCGCTGGAGCCTGAGGCGTTTTGCGACGCTGTAACCGGGGGCAGCGGCGCGGGGGCGTTCGTGTTCTTCTGGGCAGACAGCGGCGCCGCGGACACGATAAGTGCCGCGGCGGCCAGAGGCATCCAGCGGGCTACGCTTCGAGAAGCAAGGCGCCGGAGGGAAGACGATAAAACAGCGTTCTGCGGACCAATCATCAGAAGAACCAATCCTTCTGCCCGGCGTCCGCTCGCTCGCGCGACCAGGCTTGCAACAGATGTGTGCTAGCAGGTTAGACGAAGACGGGGCTCCGGTGGATGCTGCACTGCAAATACAGAACCTCATCCGTGACGGAAGTGTCGCATTCCAGTGAAAATCATTGCAATCCCCAATTTATCCGCCGCTTCAATGACTTCATTGTCGCGCACGCTGCCGCCCGGCTGAATGATGGCCGTTGCGCCAGCCTGTGCCACGGTTTCCAGACCGTCAGGGAACGGGAAGAACGCATCCGATGCGGCGACCGTACCGGTGAGCGGCAGAACTGCCTTCTGCGCGCCGAACTTTGCGGCGTCCACGCGGCTCATCTGACCGGCGCCGATGCCGACGGACTGGCCGTGGCGCTCATGTGTGCGAGCGTAGACGATGGCGTTTGATTTCACATACTTGCAGACCGTCCACGCGAACTTGAGCGCGGTCAGTTCTTCGGGCGTGGGTTGGCGCTTGGTGACAACTTTCAGTTCCACGTCGGCCAGCGAGCCGCGATCCGCGTCCTGCAGCAGCATGCCGCCGGAGATCTGCTTGAGCGCGATCTTTGCGGGAGCAGGATCGATTTCGATGAGACGAAGATTTTTCTTCTTAGCGAAAACTTCGACCGCTTCTGCCGTGAACCTGGGAGCGACGATGGCTTCCACGAAGAGCTTGGCGATCTCTTCCGCCGCGTCTGCACCGACTTCGCGATTGATGCCGATGACACCACCGAAGGCCGAGATGGGATCCGCGGCGAGCGCGTTGCGGTATGCGTCCGCTACTGTGTCGCCCGTGGCCACGCCGCAGGGGTTGGTGTGCTTGATGATGGCGACGGCGGGTTCGGTGAACTCGCTGGCGAGATCCCAGCAGGCGTCTAGATCGACGAGGTTGTTGAAGGAGAGTTCCTTACCCTGGAGCTGCTTCGCATTGGCGATGCCCTTGTCCGTACCGTCGGTGTAGACGGCGGCCTTCTGGTGCGGGTTCTCGCCGTAACGCAGGGTTCCCTTCAGCGGCAGGTTCAGGCGGAGGGACTTGGGCAGCACGTCTTCAAACGTTGCAGCCTGCTCGTGGGTGCCGTCCGGCTCGGGGAGCTTTTCCAGCGAGTTGGCGATGGCGGTGTCATACGCCGCGGTGGTGGCGAAGGCCGCCTTGGCGAGACGCCACTTGGTGGCCAGCGAGAGTGAGCCGCCGTTGGCTTCCATCTCGTCGGCAATGGCGGTGTAGTCTGCCGCGTCGGTGACGATGGCGACGTCCTGGTAGTTCTTGGCGGCGCTGCGCACCATGCTGGGGCCGCCGATGTCGATGTTTTCGACGATCTCCGCGAGCTTGACGCCGGGCTTCGATGCGGTCTTCTCGAATGCGTAGAGGTTGACCACGACCATGTCGATGGGCTGGATGGCGTGCTCGTTCACCGCGGCAACGTGCTCCGCGTTGGAACGGATGTGGAGGATGCCGCCGTGGACCTTGGGGTGCAGAGTCTTCACGCGGCCGTCGAGCATTTCAGGGAAGCCGGTGAGGTCGCTGATGTCGCGGACTGCGAGGCCACCGTCGCGCAGCATCTTTGCGGTGCCGCCAGTGGAAACCAGCTCCACGCCCTGCGCGTCGAGGCGCTTTGCAAACTCCAGAAGTCCTGTCTTGTCCGTAACGCTCAGCAGTGCGCGCTTAATTCCGGAAGTAGCCATAGTTATTGTTCCGCTCCATCTTCACTGAACTCAGTCGAGTAGGTTTCGCGCAATGCTTTTATTTCCAAATCGAGCACTGGCAGATGTTGTTGAATCACACCCCACACGATGGCTTCCGAGATGTCGTAGTAGCCATGAATAAGGCGATGTCGAAGGCTGATAATTCTTGGCCCATCGGTGATGGACGCCAAAATAAGTGGGTCTTGCTTTACTGCCTGCGATAAAGCTTCGCCGACGATACCCAGGCAGCTGCTCTACAGCAGCTTGTAAACGATCATCGTTCGCAAACGCGAGATAGGTCTTGCCGGAGGTATAACGGAAACATAGTTCCGCATAATCGTTAATGTTTTTCAGAAGAACGGAAACCCTACGAGGCATGGAGTAGTTCCACTTCCGCTTCTTTCAACCGTTTGCGGAGCGGGTTTCTCCGAGCCGCCGCCTCAACACCTTCTTCATCAATAAGGTGCACACGGCGATGGAATATCCGCAAGAGTCCCTCTTCCAGATCAAAGAAGCGACCGGCGTATCCATCAATTTTTGCAACATCAATGTCGCCGATGAATGTCACGCCTCCCCAGGTATCGGCATCTACACGAACCCGCAAACCGGGCACGCCAATGCGATGACACAGTTCCTGAAGCTCTGGCCGATGCTGCTCGATTTCCTGGAGAACCGACATACCAATAGTTTAGCAAGCGAACATTGCGATTAAACCCGCAGTCCGCCCGTTAAATCGGCTGCGTTGGCTACGCCGTTGGCGGCGCACCAGTGCTCGAGGCCGGTGCTGATTTTTTCTACGGCGCGGGGGTCGGCGTAGCTGGCGGTGCCTACTTCCACGGCGGTTGCGCCTGCGAGCAGGAACTCTACCGCGTCCTCCGGCTTGACGATGCCTCCCATACCCACGATGGGGATGCTGACGGAGCGCGCTACCTCCCACACCATGCGGACGGCGATGGGCTTGATGGCCGGGCCGCTGAGACCAGCAGTAACGTTGGCGATGCGTGGTTTGCGTGTCTTTACATCAATGGCCAGCGAGAGGAAGGTGTTCACCAGCGATACCGCGTTTGCACCTGCAGCCTGGGCTACGCGCGCCATGCCACCAATGTTGGTGACGTTGGGCGAGAGCTTCACCATGAGCGGACGCTTTGCGATGTTCTTGCAGGCATGGACGAGTTCGCCGAGCGAATCGGGGTCTGTGCCGAAGACCATGCCGCCGTGTTTCGTGTTGGGGCAACTTGCGTTCAGCTCGTACATGGCGATGCCTTCGGCGTCGTTCAGGCGTTCGATGACGCCGAGGCAGTCTTCGATGGTGTAGCCGAAAACATTGGCGATGCAGACCACGCCGGGCATGCGGCGGATGCCGGGCATCTTGTCTTTAATGAACGCGTCAACACCGATGTTCTGCAGGCCGATGGCATTCATCATGCCAGAGGAAGTTTCGATGATGCGGGGCGCCTTGTTGCCGTCCATGGGTTGGAGGGAAAGGCCTTTGGTGACGAAGGCGCCGATCTTTGCGAGGTCGAGGATTTCCTCAAACTCCACGCCGTAGCCGAAGGTTCCACTTGCAGCGATGACCGGCGATCGCATGGATACGCCGGCCACCTCGACTGTCATGTTGGGCTTGCTCACTTCTTCAGTGTAGTAGCTGGCACCGCGGTTCGTTCAGGCTTCAATGCTTCCGTACGCACCGTTCCCACCGCCGCGGACGGGCGGTTGATGCGCAGGATGGATGCGAAAGTGGCGGCGATGTCCACCGGCTGCACCATGTTGTGATACGTGCCGGGTTGGAAGGCTGCACCGTAGAAATCCAACGGCACGTGGCGGTCGTAAGAGTTCTGCGAGTAATGCGTGGTGCCGGTTTCTGAACCGTAGTACTGGTAGGCGCCGAAATTCAGATGTACTGCCCAACGGACCACGGGCGAGTAGCTGTGCAGTTCGCGGCGGCCCTGGTCGGTGTTGGGCACCTGGCCATTGCGAAGCTGCGTGGCGGTGTAGACGTACTGCACACGCATGGGTTCAGGCAGGCGTCCGCCGACGGCTCCGGCGTGCTGCGTGGTGTCGAGCGGCTGGCTGGCGAAGTAGCCGTAAACGGCCTTGGCGGTGGCTTCTTCTGCCTGCTCTTCCGTGATGCCCTGAGCCTCAAACGGTTCGGGATCAATCTGCAGCCAAGGCGATTCGCCGCCGAGGACGTACTTCACGTTGCCCTTGGGCTTGAACTTGTCGTGCAGAGCCTTTTCTACGAAGTCATACAGCGGCTTTGTCGGAATGCCGCGTGCGGGCATGCCCATGCCAATGGCCGCGTTGACGCTGGCAGAAACGCCGTGGTCGCCCGTGAGAGAGACGAAGACGTTCTTCAGGCCGACGGTCTGGTCGATCCATGTGAAGAAGCGGTCGAGTTCGATGTCTGTTGCGTCGACCAGCGCGCGCTGGTGGCCTTCGTCCGGGCCGTAGCGGTGACCAGCAATGTCAGTGGACGAGATGGAGATGGTGATGAGGTCCGTGACGCCATCGGGATTGTGGCCCAAGTGCTCGTTCTGGATGAGCGCCTTGGCGAAATCAAGCTGGTAGGCGACGCCCTGCTGCGTGGCTCCCACGAGTTCGTAGAAACTGCCACCCGGGATGTGGGAGGCGGCGCGCGCCTTGGCGACTTCATCGCCCTTGTTGAAATCGTCTACCCACGAGGGGAGCTGGTTCATCCAGTAGGTGGAGGTGATCCAGCGGCCGGATTCGTGGTCGGTCCAGAAAGCTGCCTTGGTTGCGTGGCCACTGGTGAGGATGGCTGCGCGGTCCTTCAGCGAGACGCCGTAGACGCGGGCTTTGCCGCCGGTCGCCAGAACGAGTTCATCGCCAAGTGTGGAAGCCACCTGGAAGTGCGGCGAGGCTCCGGGAGACACCTTTACGCCGGGTGCTTCGCCCACGAGGGTGTAGCGGTCGTCGTCAATGGACTGGACGGAGCGGATTTTGCCGTCGGGGCCTTTTTCATACCAGTCATTGACCGGGATGCCGTGGCCGTCCGAGTATGCGCCGGTGCCGATGGTGGAGTGGCCGGGGCCGGTGACGAGGTTTGCATAGTCGTAATAACAATCGGTGTAATGCGCGCCCTGCTTCAGAAACAGGTTCCAGCCGTTCTTTGCCTTGAAGTCGGTGCGCCAGCGATCCAGATAGTCGCCGCGGAACTGGTCAAAGACAAGTTCAACAACGAGTTTGGGCGAACCGGTGTATGCCTGCGCATGAAGCGCGGGGATGGCCGCAGCAGCAAGGGCAGCGACAAGCAGAGAGGCAGCAAAAGATCGGAACGAACGCATGCAGCCATGGTACTGCGGTGCGCGCGACGAATCCTTACAGGATTCTGACAATTGGGTAAGACAAGGGGTTAGGGGCTTGCGGCAGAAAACTTTGAACCGTTGTGCTCGTGAGAAGTCGTTGGGATTTTTCGCTGCGCTCAGAATGACCCTGCGATTAAAGCAACAGGAAGATGGCGGATGCCGGAAATCCTTCGGAACCGATACCATAGAGGACATGCTTGATCTCGCATACGTCCGGGGCAATCTCCCGGAGGTGGAAGCCGCACTTCGCCGCCGCAACGCCGACCCCGCCGCCCTGTTGGGCGATTTTGCCGCCATCGACTCCGCCCGCCGCGAAGCCATTACTGCCGTGGAGCAGTTGAAGGCGAAGCGCAACCGCCTGTCCGAAGAGATTGGCAAGCTGAAGCGCACGGGTGGCGATGCCACCGCGCTGACCGAGGAAGTCCGTGCTCTGCGCGAGGAATCGGAGTCGCTGGAAGCCGCCGCCGCCATCCATGATGCGAAGCTGCGTTCGATACTTGAGGCAATCCCGAACATCCCCGACGCCAGCGTTCCCGATGGCAAGGATGAGACTGGCAACAAGCTGGAAAAGAGCTGGGGCGAGCCGAAGGCGCTTGCCCATGCGAAGCCGCATTGGGAGATTGGTGAGGCGCTGGGCGTGTTGGATTTTCAGCGTGCCGCGAAGATCTCTGGCTCACGTTTTGTAGTGCAGGTTGGTGCTGGTGCGCGACTGGAGCGTGCGCTGGCGAACTTCATGCTGGATCTGCACATCAACGAGCATGGCTACACGGAAGTGATGCCACCGGTGATGGTGAATTCACAATCGTTGTTTGGGACGGGCCAGTTGCCGAAGTTTGCGGAAGACCTGTTCCATTGCGATGACAAGGGAGCGTACGTTCCCGGCGAGTTGCAGGACAACGATCACTGGCTGATTCCGACTGCAGAAGTGCCGGTGACGAACCTGTATCGCGACGAGACGATTGAGCTGAATCCGACGATCAGTTATTGCGCCTATACTCCTTGCTTCCGCAGCGAAGCGGGAAGCTATGGACGCGATGTGCGTGGCATGATTCGCCAGCATCAGTTTCAGAAAGTGGAACTGGTAAAGTTCACCACGCCAGACAACAGCATGGCCGAACTGGACAAGCTGACGCTGAATGCTGAGGCTGTTCTGGAAAAACTGGGACTTCCCTATCGCCGCATGCTGCTGTGCACTGGCGACATGGGCTTTGGGTCGATGAAGACCTATGACCTGGAAGTGTGGCTGCCGAGCCAGAACACTTATCGCGAGATTTCGTCGTGCAGCAACATGGGCAGTTTCCAGGCGCGGCGCGCGAACATTCGCTATCGTCCTGCGGGACAGAAGAAGACGGAATATGTGCACACGCTGAACGGCAGCGGTCTGGCTGTGGGACGCACGTATCTTGCGATTCTGGAAAACTACCTGCAGGAAGATGGCTCTGTCCGTGTGCCGGATGTGCTGGTGCCGTACATGGGTGGATTGACCGTAATTAAAAAGCAGGCAGGGCTATAAGACGATGCTGAAGACACTGCGCAGCTACCTGTTCTGGACCTACGAGCGCGGCAGCTTTCACTATGACGTGATGGTGACGCTGATCCTGTTGTTCATCTTCGTGTCGCCGCACTTCATCAATTACCGTGATCGCCCTGTGTACAACCTGCCATCGCAGATTATGGTTCAGAACGACGGCACGGGAAGCATCACCTATGAAGTAAAGCAGTCTGACGTACAGCAGAGTTTGCAGCACGTTTCCAGCAACGACCCCGAGAAGCGTATGCGTAAGGCGCTTCGACGGCTGATTGAGCCAATTGCGGGCGATGTGTTGATTGAGCGCTATGAGCCCGTTACTGGCGCGGATGGGCAGACTACGGCGTACCGTGTGTGGGCACATCGCTAGGCTTTTCGCGAGAAACATGAAGCGGCATTCATAGAACCAACACCCTCGGGATTCTTCGCTGCGCTCGGGATGACGGCACAAACAATCTGAACAAGGACGCAGCCATCCCGCTCAAACCTGTGTCTAAATGAATTGGTTTGGGAGTTCACAGGAGCACGATGACTTTTTTTGCACGCACAACAGCCGCAGCCATTGTTTTGAGTGTTGCTACCGCAGCGCATGCTGCTACAGACCCTGCCTTAGATAAGACGCTGCGCGCGCTGGATGCCGCGTCTGCAAAGTTCCAAAGCGCCGAGGCCGACCTGCGCTGGGACCAGTTCGAAAAGGTTGTGCGCGAAACGACTTCGCAGTTCGGTTCGGTCTACGTGATCCGCAAGTCGGGTTGGACGGAATACGGCGCCACATTGGCCACGAAGCAGGGCGCCGCTCCAACCAAGTACCTGCACTTTGCCAACGGCAAGGGTGACATGTATGACACCATCGCCAAGAAGGACACGCCCTTAAACGCCGGACAGGACAAAGCTCGCGTCGAAAGCTTTATCACGCTGGGCTTTGGTGGCAGCGGCAAGGACCTGGAGAAGCAGTGGACCATCACCCAGCAGGGCACGGAGACGATTGACAACGTGCCGACAGTGAAGCTGGATTTGGTGCCCAAGGACCCGTCCGTGGCAAACATGTTTACGCATGTGACCATTTGGATCGACACCACGCGCGGCATCTCGCTGAAGCAGCTTTCGTACACGCCTGAGGGTGATACTCGTACGGCGTATTACACGAACATCCGCTACAACACTAAGGTGGATACGAAGAAGTACGCGAAGAAGTAATGGTGGCGTGATTCCGGTATTTAATTTCGAGCGTAAGCCGATGCAAAACGTCCTTTCTGTTGAACAAACAGAAAGGACGTTTTGCTTGGCGCTAAGACACCGCTGCTCTGCCCTATGCCTGCTTCTTCTGCTGTTGACTTCAAGTGCACTTGCGCAAACGCTGGATGGCGTATGGCAAGGGACGCTGCCTGTCGCCCGCAACGGACGCGTTGTCGTCCGACTGACTGCCAGCGAGGCGGGAGGATTGCGCGGCACCTTTCAACGAGTGGACGGCGATACGGCGGGTATCCCCTTTTCCTCGCTCAAGGTACCAGCGGGGGAACTGGTGGCGGAATCCGATCTCTTCCATGTCGCATTCCTCGGGAAGATGTCGAGCGATGGGCAAACGCTGGTGGGGACATGGACGCAGGACCAGCGGAGTTATCCCCTGACGCTGATGCGAACCGCGCCGGAACAGGCCTGGCAACATGGAGGCACGTCTGTTGCGGCTATGGCTACCACCGTCGACCCGAGCTTTGAGGTGGCGAGCATTCGTCCCAGCACGCCGAGTACGAAAGGGCACCAATACGATCTACGAACGCGCGATTTTGGTGCACACGACGCTTCTGTCGCCGACCTGTTGAAGTTTGCGTTTCAACTGAGGGATCGCCAGATTTCCGGTGCGCCAGCGTGGATAGATGAAGACAAATTCGATATTGCCGCAAAGCCAGACGGTCCCGGTCAACCCAGCGTGGACCAATATCGCCTAATGGTTCAGAAATTATTGGCGGAACGGTTTCATCTTCGCTTTCACACGGTGCAACAAAACTTTCCAGTCTATGCGCTTACGCTGACCGGAACTCAGCCTGCACTGAACAAAAGCAATCCTGGTCTGAACAGCTATGGTATTTCGCTAAAGCAAGATCCCGGCGGCGATACCACGCAGGTTCGTTTTACATACGAAAGCATGCCAGAGTTCGTGGATATCCTGATGAACTTCATCGAGGAACGACAGATCGTGGATGAAACAGGCTTGAGTGGGCGATTCGATTTCGCAATGGTTCTGCCTACTTCGGCTCTACAAAGCACGGATAATGGAGAACGTTCGACGGCATTTCTTCGCGCGGTGCAACCGTTGGGCTTCCAGTTGGTGCCAAAGTCTGCGCCGGTCCCGGTGATGGTCATTGACCGGTTGGAAAGTCCTTCGCCTAACTAACTTCCTCGCATGCGAATGCGTTTACGCTATTTCAACCCCAATAATTTGGCGGCGTTGTCGTGCAGGATGGCTTGTTCTTCCTGCGCGGTGAAGCCCATGGAGCGCACTGCTTTGAGTGCGTCGCCGGGGTTGTCGACGGGCCAGTCTGAGCCGAAGAGGAAGTGATCGACGCCGATCTTTCGAATTGTCCAGACGAGTTCCGGCACTACAGGAGACCCCTGGTAGGCGGCGGCGATGGCGGACAGGTCGAACGAGACATTTGTGGCCATGCCGAGCTTGCTCATCTGCGCGAAGGTGAGCGCTTCGCGGAATTGCGAGAAAAACATGTGCGCCAGAACGATGTGTGTCTGCGGATGCTGCACGGCCAGAAGCAAGAATTTGCCCGGCTGGCTGGGATCCCAGGGCTTGTAGGAATCAAACAGGATGGCAATGCCGAGCTTGCCGCATTCGTCGGCGACTGTGCCGATGGCGGGATCTGATACGTCGAAGTTCTGCGAGTTGGGGTGAAGTTTGATTTCGTGAACCCCTAATTTGGCAAGGCGGCGCAGTTCTTCCAGAGCAGCCTCGCCGTCCAGCGGATGCACGGATGGAACCGCGTAGAACCTTCCCTGCGAGGCGGCTGCTACTGCTAATACCTTGTCATTGTTGGCGCGGGTTTGCTCCGGTTGGCCTTTGGCTGCGATGACGATCAAGGCGCTTTGCCCGATGCCAGCCTGAGCATCCAGTTGGCGTAGCTTTTCCGTGCCGATGGGCTGGTCCGACTTCAGCGCGTCCGTGTCACCGAAGCGGATGTGGGCGTGGGCGTCGATCACCGGCCCTTTGTACTGTTGCGCGAATCCTTGACCACTGGAAACACCGAATAGAAGAAGCGCACATGCTGCGGGAAGGATTCGTTTCATAGCTCGCGGATACGTTTGGGATGGTGATGCGGTTCCTGATTTTTCTTCTGATGTGCTGGTATGCGGGCTGGAACTAACCTTTTTTCGGTTGGGGTGTCTATCACTACAAGATCGGATCTTCTGGCTTCCGGAGTCAGCGCACGATGGGTACACAGATTGTTGGTAGTGGTTTGGCGGCGGGTACTTTGAACGACCCGACCGCGGGAAGCGTTTTCAATGCGGGTGGTGCATTCGGACCGGGCGTTGTCGCGGTAGAATCGCCAGCAGTGGCGAAAGTAGCGGCAGGTCGGGCAGGACGAGCGGCGCTGACACCGGCGCAGATCGAAGCGCGGGCGCAGCAACGTCTGGAAGATGACGAATTGATCCGTCAGGCGCAGAGGGGTCAGCGCGGTGCGTTTGACCAACTTGTGCGTCGCTATGACGGGGCGGTGCTTCGGCTGGCGCTGCATATGCTTGGAAATGAACAAGATGCGCAGGACGTGCATCAGGAAGCGTTCCTGAAGGCGTACCGGCATCTGCAGAATTTCCGGTTTGAGTGCTCGTTTTATACGTGGCTGTATCGGATTGTGACGAACCTTTGCCTGGACGCGCTGCGTCGGCGTAAGAGCCGCCGCGAAGATCCGAGCATCGTCACCGACAGTTCGGGCGACACGATTGACCTGATGAGCAGCGTGAGTGACGACCGCGCCGGGGCCAATCCGGACCTGGAGCTGCGGCGCAAGACTTTGAACCGGCGCATTGAAGAAGCGCTGGACCAACTGACACCGCGCGAGCGGACGGTGTTTGAACTGAAGCACTACCAGGGCCTGAAGCTTCGCGCCATTGGCGAGATGCTGCAGACCACGGAAGAGACGGCGAAGAACACACTCTTCCGAGCAACACGTAAATTGCGCGCCAATCTGGCAGACGCATAAAAGCAACAAAGAACGCACAAGACGTTCCCTAGAACGACGCAGCATCACCCCACCGGCAAAGCCGGGGGTCAATCAGACGGAAGGCGATAACGTTCTCGAAACGTTACGACCGGCCGCCGCCAAGCAACAACTTTCAGGAAGCCATACACAAGGAACACAAGCGTCATGAAGTGCGATGAGGTAAAAGATCGACTGATTCTGCTGGCTTACGACGAGATCCCCGAAGAGGATCACGCGGAGCTTCAGCTGCATCTGCGGAATTGCGGCGATTGCCAGGCCGAGGCGGATGCCATGGCCGAGCTGACCGCCCTTCTTTCCGAACAGACTCGACCCGAGATTTCTGCCAACCTACTGGCAGCCAGCCGAGTGCGACTGGACGAAGCACTGGATGAAGCCAGCCAGAGCACCTGGCGGATGCGCCTTCGAAATACCCTGGTGGGCACATGGCAGCACCTGTACGCCGCGCCCGCGCTGGCGACTCTGCTCATCGGTGTTGGATTTCTAAGCGGCAATTTGCTGACACGTTATCAACTGGCCAGCACCCCGATTCCGCAGCCCGCCGTGATTTCTATGAATGACACGGAAGGTGCTGTCAGCAATATCAGCGGCATTCTTCCCTTGCCTGATGCTGACCGCGTGGAAGTGCGTTACAACCGCGTTGTCCCTATGACCATTCAGGGCCGTCTGGATGACCCGCAGGTGCGTCAACTGCTGACGCTGGCGGCGCAGAAGGGCCTGAACAACGATGTACGCGAAACCAGCGTGGATCTGCTGGCGAAGGAATGTGTTGCCGGACACCGCTGTGAACATGGGGATGGCGACCGTACCGGTGTGCGCGATGCGCTGCTGGTGAGCCTGCGCTATGACAAGAGCGCGACAGTTCGTCTGCGCGCACTGGAAGGTCTACAGCGCTTTATTGGCGAAGATCAGCGTGTACGCGATGCTGTGCTGGAAAGCCTGATGCACGACTCCAATGCCGATGTGCGCACACGCGCCATTGCGATGCTGGAGCCGGTGGAAGGTGATACCAGTGTGCGGCAGGTTCTGCACACGGTTTCGACGCAGGACGATAACCCGTACATCCGCAATGCATCGATGCAGGCGTTGGGTAACATCGATGGCATTCAGTAATCTGGCTGCGGCTGCGATTTCCCTCACGTTGCTTGCAACACCAGTTGCACAAGCGCAGCAAGTACTGGTGTGCGCGTTAGAAGCACCCCCCATGTACGGCGCCGGAACGGGCGGACACAGCGCACCTGTGCAAGGCTACCTGGGCATCATGTTTCATGATGTTTCGGATGCCACCTATAACTCGCAACACCTGAAAGACAAACGTGGCGCTGAGATCGTGATGGTGGATCATGATGGTCCTGCCGGTAAGGCTGGCCTCCGCGAGCATGACGTTGTTCTGAGCCTGAACGGCACCGCGATTGAAGGCGAAGAGCAGCTGAGGAAGCTGTTGCACGATATGCCGCCGGGCAAAATCATTTTGCTTTCCGTCTGGCGCGATGGCATGGAACGCTCGATGTCCGCCACGCTTTCAACACGCGAAGAAGTGGATCGCCAGGCACGTTTGCAACGCTGGACAGTGCCGAATCCAGACGAAAGCACCGCTTCCACGGAGCCTGCTCCTCCGCCGGCACCGCCAAAGAGCAGTGGCGTGTTTGGGCACTCGTTCATGTCCAGCCACCTGCTGCCGATGTTGCCGGTGTACACGGGCGCCACGGTGGACACGATGGGGCCGCAGCTTGCGGATTACTTTGGCGTGAAGGACGGCAACGGTTTGCTGGTGCATGCCGTGGAAGGCAACAGCCCTGCTGCCTCTGCGGGACTTCATGCGGGTGATGTGATTACGCGCATGAATGGCAACCGCGTGAATACCGAGAAGGATTGGACCCGCGCGCTGCATGAGGGCAAAGGCAAACCCATCACCATGATCGTTGTGCGTGATCGTAAGGAACAGACGCTGACGATGATTCCCGATGGGAAGAAACGCAGCGAAGTGTCTGAACCCAAGTTTGGCGCGGAGAACGAGCCGATGCTCATGATGCGGTGAGTGAGTAATCGCAAACAGTAAGAGGGGCGCGGAAATTCTCCGCGCCCCTTCTCTTTTTCTTTCGCCACAACGCTAGTGACCGGCCATCTGCTCCGGATCCACCTTGGCGTTCTTCGGTGGCAGACGCATCAACCAGACCAGCGGTGACAGTCCCATGACCACCCAGGCCAAAATCGCGAAGGCATTCTTGTACGCGATCATGGTGGCCTGCTGCGCCATCTGCCCGAAGGCAGATGCCATGGCCAGCGGCTGTGCCTGCGCATAGGTCGTGTGCGTGGCCGCGGCGAAGCGGCTGATGTAAGCCTGCATCGCGTAGCTGCCTGCCGTGATGTTCGCGCTCAGGTTGCTCATGTGTACCTGTGCGGAGCGCGCCAGGAATGTGGTGAGCAGCGCGGTTCCCGCCGATCCTCCCATGTTTCGCGCAAAGTTTGAGAGCGATGAAATCTGGTTGCTCTTTTCGCGCGGCACACCTACGTAGTTCAGCGTGGAGATGGGAATGAAGATGAATGGCAGGCCGACGACCTGCAGCATGCGCCACAGCGTGACCGTTCCGAAGGAAGAGTACAGATCGAGTCGTGTCAGGTTATACAAACCTGCAGCCACAGCGAGGTAGCCAAGCATTACGGTGAGGCGTGGATCGCCTTTACCCAATGTCTTGCCTGCAACCGCCATCATGACCATCATGACCAGACCGGCTGGACTGAGAACTTTACCCGCGAGTTCCGCAGTGTAGCCAAGCATCGTTTGCAGATACTGCGGGATCAACACCGTCGATCCGAACAGCACCATGCCTAGCACCAGTTGCAGGAAGACGGCTGTGCCAAAGTTGCGGTTCTTCAGCAGCTTCAAGTCCACGATGGGATCGGGGTGGTTCCACTCCCAGAAGACGAAGAAGATGAGGGTGATCACCGCGAGCGCGGCAGTGAGCTGAATCTCGCCGGAGCCGAACCAATCTTTTTCCTGGCCCTTATCGAGCGTGAACTCCAACAGGCCAACGCCCACAGCAACGCTGATGAGGCCGATGAAGTCCACAGGATCCTTGCGCTTGGTGCGCTCGACCAACTCTGGTGGATCTTCAACCATGCGGTTCGACAGATACAGCGACAGCAGGCCGAATGGCAGATTGATGAAGAAGATCCAGTGCCAGTTGTAGTTGTCAGTGAGCCATCCGCCGAGCGTGGGGCCAATGGCGGGCGCAACGACGACGGCCGCACCGTACATGGCGAAGGCCTGTCCGCGCTTTTCAATGGGGAAGGTGTCAGCCAGAATGGCCTGTTCACTGGGGGCAAGGCCGCCACCACCAAGTCCCTGAAGAATACGAGCGAGAATCAGGAACGGCAGCGTGGGTGCGAGTCCGCACAACAACGAACATGCCGTGAACATGACCACGCAGGTCATATAAAAGCGCTTGCGGCCGATGCGGTTGGAGATCCAGCCGGAAATAGGCAGAATGATGGCCGACGCTACCAGATAGCTGGTGAGCACCCACGTTGCTTCATCCTGCGAGGCACCCACGGAGCCAGCAATATGCGGCAGCGCGACGTTTGCAATGGAGGTATCCAGCACTTCCATGAACGTGGCAATGGTCACGGTCATGGCCACGAGCCAGGGATTGTGCTTCGGCTTCCAGACAGCTTCGTGATGGGTTGTGGTCGTTGCAGCCATATCAGGTTACTGATATATAGAGTATCAGGGACCTGATATCGATGCGGAAATCGAAACAGGAAATTCGGGACGAGGCGGCACTTCGGATTTCGCTTGCGATGAAGCGGCTGGTCAGCACAGGGCGCCTGTTGCTTGAGGCGGAACTGGAGCCCGATGGCATTACGCTGGCACAGTTGCGCATGCTGAAGACGCTGGAGGAGACCGCGGAGCTGTCGTCCGCGGAGCTGTCTCGCGCCTGTTTTGTGACGCCGCAGAGCATGCAGACGCTGGTTGCCCGTGCCGAGCGCGAAGGATGGATCAAGCGCTCCCCTTCTCCGCAGAACCGCCGCATCCTTACCACTACGCTTACGGCGAAGGGGCGGGGTGTGCTGGAACGCGGTATGGGGCTATGGACCAGCATTAGCAGGGAGATGTGGGGCGGAATTCAGCTCTCTGAGATGGAAGAGCTACACCGGATTCTGAATCTGGCCGTGGAACACCTACAGCCTCGTCTGAATAGCCTGCATGACCGGCCCATGCTGAAACATGGTCCTGTTTAAGTTCCCCCTGTCTGCATAGGCGATTTACCCTAGTAGTCAGACGCAAATGCCATCCGTGAAAACTGAACTCGCCATTACACTTGCCGACGTGGAGGCAGCGCGTGAACGTGTACGCGATGCTGTGTACTACACGCCCTGCGCCTTTTCTCACACACTGACAGAACTGACCGGCCAGCAGGTCCACCTGAAACTGGAAAACCTGCAGATGACCGGCGCGTTCAAAGAACGCGGTGCACTGAATCGAATTAGCCTGTTGACACCGGAACAGTCGCAGCGCGGCGTGATTGCCGCATCCGCCGGAAACCATGCGCAGGGCGTGGCGTATCATGCGACGCGGCGCGGCATTCGTTCCACCATTGTGATGCCCGAGCCGACGCCGATGGTGAAGGTGAATGCCACACGCCGATTTGGCGCGAACGTGATTCTGCATGGACCAAATTACGACGCTGCTTACGCCGAAGCGCGCAGGCTGTGCGATGCCGAGGGCCTTACTTTTATTCATCCTTTCGATGATCCAGATGTCATCGCCGGGCAAGGCACCATTGGCCTGGAGCTGCTGGAACAGGTGGATGGGCTGGAAGCCGTGGTCGTCCCCATTGGTGGCGGCGGATTGATTGGCGGCATTGCCTGCGCGGTGAAATCGCGCAACCCGAACATTCGCGTGGTGGGTGTGCAGACGTCGCGGCTGCCCAGCATGAAGGCTGCTGTAGAAGCTGGTCATCCTGTAACGATTGACGCTGCGACCACCATTGGCGACGGCATTGCCGTGCGTCGCAGCGGCGACATCACACTGCCGCTGGTGCAACGGTATGTGGATGAGATTGTCACCGTGGATGAGGACGAGATTGCTGCGGCGATCCTTGTCCTTCTGGAACGTGAAAAGACATTGGCGGAAGGTGCCGGTGCTGCCGCACTCGCTGCCCTGCTGCAGAAACGGACGTCGCTGAAAAATGCGCGTACGGCAGTGCTGGTGTGCGGTGGCAACATTGACGTTACTTTGCTGAGCCGCATTATTGAACGCGGTCTGGTGCAGGATGGACGTCTGATCCGGCTGCGTATTCATCTTCTGGATCGTGCGGGTGCGCTGCAGGATCTGACCACGCTGATTGCGAAACATGGCGTCAACATTGTGGATACGCTCTACAACCGCGCATATTACGGCGTGAACCTGGGCGACACTACCATCGACATCACGATGGAAACGCGAGGACGTGACCAGGTGGAAGAGTTGCTGAATGCGTTGACCGAGGGTGGCTATCGACACTCGCGGGTGCTGTGAGTACTTCGTACCGTTCTCGACGCCTTCGGCGTGGAAGCAACTGAAAGGGATGCGATCAGATCGCATCCCTTTTCAGTTTGTAATGATTTAACGCTGCTGATTACAGGTTCAGCTTCTTGAAGACGGAGTCCGGGATCGCACGGACAACGGCCATGATGGGACGCCACTTGGCGGGGACATACATCACGCCACCTTCGCCCTTGGCGATGGCATTGGCAATGTCCTTTGCCACAGCATTTACGTCCGCGAACTTTTCACTGCCGGGCATGCCTGCCGTCATCGCTGTCTTTACCGGGCCGGGCTTGATGGTGAGCACTGCCACACCTTCGCGGTCGATGCGGTTGCGGAGGCCGTCTACAAAGGCTGTCAGACCAGCTTTCGACGCGCCGTAGACGTAGTTGCTCTTACGGCCACGGTCACCTGCCACGGAGGATAGAACCGCAAGCGTGCCACGGCCCTGTTTCAGGCAGAAGTTCGCCAGCCAGGTGAGCATGCTTACCGGAGCTGTGAGATTGGTATGCAGAATCTGTTCGGCGTGTGCCACATCCGTCTCAGCCTTGGGCTGTTCGCCCAAGATGCCGAAGGCGAGATACGCCACATCGAGGCCGCCGAGTTGGGTGATGGCATGGGCCAGCAGGTTCGGATGGTCTTCGAGGCGATCCAGGTCGGCGGCTGCGATATCGACAAAAGCGGCGCCGCGCACGCGGAGATCGCCCGCCATGGCGCGCAGTTTCTCTTCAGAACGGCCTACGAGGAAGATGTTGGCTCCCTCTGCAGCCCAGATGCGGCAAGTGGCTTCTGCGATGCCACTTGTGGCACCTAAAACCAGGTAACGCTTGGGGTTATGCGAAAGGTCGCGCGTTGGTAGGGGTGTTTCCAATGCGGTTGCTGTATCAGCCATCGTTCGTCGTCCCTCTAAAGAGGAGACTAACAAACGTCCTTTGCGGGCGGGTTATAACCAGCCTTGCGCAGCAGCGCGATCAGGGTTTGCTGCTCGTCGCGGCCGAGCTTTTCCATTAATAATTTGCTGGCTTCCAGATGGACTTCCAGCATGCGCTGGCTGAGGCGTTGGCCGGCAGGAGTGAGGTGAACGCGCACGATGCGGCGATCCTCTTCCGAACGTTGGCGAACGACCTGCTTCTTTTCCACAAGACGGTTCACCAGGCTGGTGGCCGTGCTGAGTGGAATGTCCATGAAGTCCGCCAGCTCTGACATGAGAGCAGGGCCATGCTGATTGAGCCAGCCAAGAGCGCGGCCTTCCTGCGGCGTGGTCTTGATCTTTTGCAGCGAACGCGACCCGGGCGCCATCGACATTTGCCGAAACATGCCGTACAGGGCGACCAGGAACTCCATGGGAGTTTTATCTTCAACGGGCGGTGTTTTCGGCGTTCGCGACATCTCTTGGCTCAGCATAAGCGCACTTCTCCCTGCTTGAAAAGGTTCGATGCCGTAATGACACAAAATTTTCCAAAATAATACGGAACCGGGATACTTCGATTGTCGTACTATTGAAAAATCGAAGTACCGGAGTTGCTTCGCCATGGCCCAAACGGAAACAATTCTTTCCCCCGCCGAAACTCTTATCGAACGCCGCCGCATTGCTGCAGGTCTCCGCCGTCAGGATCCGGACCTGCTGCAAGAATTGATTGACCGCTACAAACATCGCCTGCTGCGCTACCTGTGCAGCCTGACCGGACGCACCGATCTGGCCGAAGACCTGTTTCAGGAAACGTGGATTCGCGTGCTGGAGCGCGGTCACCTGTACGACGATCGCGGCGACTTTGATGCGTGGCTGTTTACGGTGGCCCGCAACCGCGCTCTGGATCATTTCCGCCGTCGCAGCACGGTTTCGCTGGACGAAATGATGCATCCGGACGAGGAAGGTTCAGCCGCATTTGACCCGCCCGCCGCCGATCTGTCGCCGCTGGAGGCCTTCCGGCTGGCCGAGCAGGCCTGCCTGCTGCATGCCACGATGGATCGGTTGCAGCCCATCCACCGCGAAGTGTTGCAGATGCATTTTTACGAAGACCTGACGATGCGTGAAATCGCCGAAAAGACCGGCATTCACATGCCGACAGTGAAGTCGCGCCTGTACCGGGCAATCGGATTCTTTGAGCAGTTTTTGCGGGAAGCGCTGACCGGCAGCAGCGTCCCGGTGGCGGCTGCGCAGCACTAAATGTGCGTCCTTCGGACAAGACGGAACGGTTGGCTACAATGAAGGGGAACCTGTTTCATTCCGGACCGGCGATTTCCGCCACGTCCATGCACCCGTTCCGTCATCCAAGAAGGAAAATATTGCAGCGATGAAGATCGTACTTGCCGAGAAGGTTTCGCCCGCCACCCTAGCCGTCTTCCAGGAGGAACCAAGCTGGAAGATTGTCACCGCAGACAAGATCACCAACCTGGAAGCTGAATTGGCCGATGCGGATGCGCTCGTTGTCCGCTCTGCGGTACAGGTGACGGCGGAACTGCTGGAGCACGCGCCGAAGCTGCGTGTGATTGGTCGCGCGGGTGTTGGCGTGGACAATATTGATGCGGACGCTGCTACCAAGCGCGGCATTGTGGTGATGAACACGCCGGGCGCAAACGCTGTGGCCGTGGCGGAGTTGACGCTGGGCCTGATGATCACGATGGCGCGCCAGATCCCCAAGGCAAATGCTGCGCTGCACAACGGCAAGTGGGAAAAGAAGTCGCTGCAGGGTACCGAACTGCGCGGCAAGACGCTGGGCATTGTGGGCCTGGGCCGCATTGGTCTGGAGGTGGCTCGCCGTGCACGCTCGTTCGGCATGGACCTGATTGGCTACGACCCGTTTGTTGCGCCAGTGATTGCGCGCGAAAACGGCGTGACGCTGGTCGACATTGACACCATCTTCAAAGGCAGCGACTACCTGACGCTGCATGTGGGTCTGACGCCGCAGACGGAAGGCCTGATCAACAAGCACTCCATCGCCATCATGAAGAAGGGCATCCGCATTGTGAACTGCGCACGCGGTGAACTGATTGTGGATGAGGCGCTGGCAGAAGGTCTGCAGAATGGGACCGTGGGCGGCGCTGCTCTGGACGTCTTCCGGCAGGAACCGCTGAAGGAATCTTCGTACTTCGGTATCGAAAACATTATTCTGACGCCGCATCTGGGCGGATCGACCGATGAAGCGCAGGAAGCCATCGGCATCCAGTTGGCGCAGCAAGTGAGCGCGTATCTTAAGGATGGCGTGGTGCAGAACGCAGTCAACGTGCCGTCGCTGTCGCGTGAGGAATACGTTGAAGTGGCGCCGTACATTGATCTGGCGCAGCGTCTTGGCACCTTCCTTGGTCTTGCTACACCCGGCAACCTGGAGAACATGGACATTGCCTATTCGGGGCGCATTGCCAGCGGCAAGACGGATCTGATTCGCAACGCCGTCATCAGCGGTGTACTGAACGATTCCGATGTGAACACCATCAACGCGACTGCTGTTGCCAACGAGCGCGGCATCCGCGTGCAGGAAGACAAGAAGGAGTTCGCCAGCGGCGGTGCGGGTTCCGTGCTGAAGCTGACGCTGCACTCGGCTGAGGGCGATGCATCTGCCTCTGCTACTGTGCTGCATGGCAATGCTCCGCGCCTGTTGTCACTGGACGGCATTGACATTGAAGCACCGCTCACCGGCACGCTGCTGGTGTTCCGCAACCACGATGTTCCCGGCGTGATTGGCCGCATTGGCACCGTCATTGGCGAACACGGCGTGAACATTGCCAACTTTGCCCTGGGCAAGAGCGTTCGTTCGCAGCGCGTGCCGCAGGGACAGGCGATGGCCGTGGTGCAGATTGAAGCCTCTCCGGCGAAGGTGACGGAACTGATCCATGCGCTGCGCAAAGTGGACGCGATTGCCAGCGTTCGCGCGGTAGAACTCTCGTAAGGCATTTCAGGAAAGGAGATATCGATGCCACTGTACGAATACCAATGCCAGAACTGCGGCCGCACGTTGGAAAAGCGGCAGAAGTTCTCTGATCCGGAATTGACGGAATGCCCGCACTGCGGCGGCAAACTGGAAAAGCTGCTGTCCGCACCAGCGGTGCAGTTCAAGGGCGGCGGATGGTACGCCGATCTGTACTCATCGTCGAAGGGTGGAACGAAATCTGGCGGTGATAAGGCTGCTGCAGCAAGCAGTACTTCTTCGTCGGATTCGTCCTCATCGTCAAGTAGCAGCAGTGCTTCTACTTCGACGCCGAGCACCCCATCCACCACCCCGACGAAGTAACAGACTTAAGACCAACGAACGACAGAAGGCCGCAGGCGAATGCTTGCGGCCTTCATCATTTGAAACAGGAAGCTACTTCTTCTTTGGGGCGGGCGGGACCTTCTTACCCGCCTTGCGAGCTTCGCTGAGGCCGATGGCGATGGCCTGCTTGCGGCTGGTCACTTTCTTGCCGCTGCGACCGCTCTTCAGCGTCCCCTTCTTCATTTCGCGCATCTCGGTCTGCACCTGCTTACCCGCTGCGGACGAATACTTGCGCGTGCTGCTCTTCTTCGCAGCTTTCTTTGCCGTGGTCTTCTTTGCAGAAGCCTTCTTCGCGGCTGTTTTCTTCGCAGGAGCCTTCTTGCTTGCGGTCTTCTTTGCAGGAGCCTTCTTTGTTGCAGACTTCTTCACGGATGACTTCTTGACCGTGGTCTTCTTTGCGGGGGATTTCTTTGTTGCAGATTTCTTGCTTGCCTTTTTCGTTGCCATAACTACTTCTCCCTGACTGCGGTGGTGCATTTTCTTGCGGTGACTTTACTGCGTTATGGTTTGGCACTGCGCCTTCTGCGCAGCACCCAGAAAACAAATCCTGTTGCAGCGACGATGCCGAGGATCGTCATCTGTTCGCCGGTGAGTACCAGGCGGCGAGAGAGCGTTCCGTTCTGCCATGCGGCATAGCTTCGCTGCACATCGTCACGCAGACCGGGAACAGTGAGCGATGCATAGTCTGTTGTGGGAAGCGAGCCGAAGATGCGCGCCGGATCCGGTGGTGCGCCGCCTGTGTCTTTCGGCACAGCCTCCATTAGCTTTGTGATTTCACCGTCGGGCTGATCTCGGAATAATTCGCTTTGCGCTGTGCTGGGAAAGAGTGTGGTCTTCCCTGTCATCTTGAATTCAATCGCGTTGACTACGTCCTGGCAGACGCCAAGGGTGTAATAGCCACCGAAGGGCAGTTGCGCGTGCGCGGCGTGGAGATACGCGTAGGCGCGCAGCATGTTGCCCGTGAGTCGCGTGACTTCCACCGCATCCGCGCCGTTGTATTCATGCGCGTGGCGGCCCATTACCCACGGTTGATTTTGTTCGTCGTTTGTACGGAACTCGGCGCGACCATCAATGCCGAAGTAGAACGCAACGTTCGCATTGATCTTCGGTCCGCTGACAAGCCACTCATATTCAGCGTGCGCTACAGGGATCAGCAAGCGGCGCTTTGGCTGCCACCAATGGTCGCGTGGCACCAGCAACTGGCTGTCGAGAAAGAATGGCATCTCAACGTCTTTGCCGTTGTAGTGGAAGTGGCCGAAGTTTGCGAAGTAGCGTGCGTCCGCCACAGTGACGGTATGGCCTGTGGCCACGAGGGCCTGCACCAATTCCTGTGGCGAGTGCGCAGTGTGCTCCTGCAGTGTGACGGTAAAGGGAGCCGCGTTGCGATAGCCGTTCAGCGACAGCCGATTCATCGCTTCAGCTAGACGTGCGCTTTCACTGTGCAGTGGCGCAATCTTCGGGTCGGGGCCGTCGCCGTGCGTTACACCCGCCAGAAGAGGTGTAATGTCTGCCTTAAATTCAGGACGATCACTGGGAACATCCAGCGACTCTGTCTGTGGCTGTTGCAGATTGTACGGGCCGATGTTCACACCAGAGGCAACGTCATACGACTGATTGTCCGTTTTGATCAGCCGGCTTCCGACATCGACCGTTTGGGTTACGTGATGAATTGTCCATCCCGGAAAACGATCGAGGCCGGTCCAGTCCTTGCCCAGGATCATCTCTCGTAGCGTGTCGAAGAGTTGCGGCGTCAGATACGCGCCGTTCTTACCGCCCTTGTTCAGGTAATCCAGCAGCTGTTCTGTGAAGCCGGGCTGCGCCGAAAGCTCGCGCATCATCTGCGAGAGCGCGACGGTGTTCGGCGGCAACGCTGCCTGGTCGTTGGCGATGTTCCGCGCAACATCTGCCTTCGTCGCACATCCGGCGAGAAGCAAGAGAGTGGAGAGTCGTAAAACGTTCCATGCGCGCATGCAACTAAATACGATGCACCAGAACATTGCTGAGGTGATCCAGAGGTGCACCAAAAATACAACGGGCAGAGCAATTGCTCTGCCCGTTGTACTGATTCGTTGTTGCGAATCGTTAGGCTGCGTTGAGCTTCTTCACGACGAGATCGTTCAACAGCGCGGGGTTGGCCTGCCCCTTGGACAGACGCATAACCTGTCCGACAAAGAACGCGCTGACCGTAGTCTTGCCGCCCTTGTACTGCTCGACCTGTTTCGGATTTGCGGCGATGACTTCGTCGATCATCTTTTCAATCGCGCTGGAATCGCTGATCTGCTCCGGCTTTTCGCGATCGTAGACGGTGGCGAAATCTTCGTTCTTCTCAAAGCTGATATCGAAGAGTCCCTTCAACTGCTTGGATGAGAGCTTGCCTTCTTCAAGAAGATCCGCAGCCTGCACAATGCCCTTCATCGATACGGGCGACTGCGAAAGTTCAAGGCCTGCGGCGTTAAGACGTCCGACCAACTCACCGAGCAGAAGGTTCGCAACACGCTTCGGGCTCTTTGCCGTCCTAGCCGCAACTTCAAACTGATCTGCGAAATCGCGCGACGCTGCAAACGTTGCCGCGTCCTGTGCCGTGAGCTCATACTCCGCAACAAGGCGTGCACGCTTGGCTTCCGGAAGCTCCGGAAGATTCTTTAGGATGGCTTCTTTCCACGCGTTATCTACGATGAGTGCAGGTAGATCAGGCTCAGGAAAGTAGCGGTAATCATGCGCGGCTTCCTTGCTGCGCATGGAGTACGTGCGGCCCTCTGCAGAGTTATACAAACGCGATTCCTGCACGACACGCGCGCCGCTCTCCACGACTTCCACCTGGCGCTCAATCTCGTAATGGATCGCATCGCGAATGAAGCGGAAGCTGTTGACATTCTTTACTTCGGCCTTGGTGCCGTACTCAGCCGCGCCCTTCAGCATCACGGATACGTTGGCATCACAACGCAGCGAACCCTCTTCCATGTTGCAGTCAGAGACGCCCGTGTACAGAAGAATTTCCTTCAGCTTGGTCAGATACTCGTACGCTTCTTCCGGCGTGCGAATGTCGGGTTCGCTGACGATTTCCACCAACGGCGTGCCGCAGCGGTTCAGATCAATGTAGGTGCGGTTGGCACTGTCAGCGAATCCGTCATGAATGCTCTTACCTGCGTCCTCTTCCATATGCAGACGCGTGATGCCAATGCGGCGCGTGCCGCCCTTGCCATCGCTGACGTCCAGCCATCCGTTCTCTGCAATCGGCTTATCGAACTGCGAGATCTGGTAGCCCTTGGGCGAATCGGGATAGAAGTAGTTTTTGCGCGCGAAGATGCTCTCTTCATTAATGGTGAGGTTCAGCGCACGCGACGCCAGCACGGCAAACTCCACCGCCTGCCGGTTCAACACAGGCAGCGCGCCGGGCAGGCCCAGGCATACGGGGCAGACGTGTGTGTTCGGGTCACCACCGTACTTGTTAATGCAACCGCAGAAAGCTTTCGTCTGCGTCAGCAACTGTACGTGGACCTCCAACCCGATCACGGGCTGGTACTTAGCGAGAACCTCAGGAGAAACACCGGCAACGAGCGACATATCTATCTTTCATTCTAGCGAAGGCTCGTGGAGGACCATTTTGGGAATCCTGAAATCACCTTCATCCGACCGCTTGCGCGTTGGCGCGGTGTGGCGTATTACTCCTGTATCCCGAATTTCGATTGCCCTGCCGTACGATTTCCTCGCTCGGTAGGTAGTTTGAGGTACTTCTTCCCATGTCGCCCGTTGCCCTGCCTGGCAGCCTGCTTCGTGCCGTCGCCGCGTCCTGGCTGATGGCAACATGCTGCATTCCCGCGTTTGCAAAAGACCAGGTTCCAGATTGGGTGAAAACTGCCTCCCAGACATCTACGGATAAGGTGTCGAAAGACGTCGATGCTGCTGTCCTTATGGAGGACGTCACGTACACCGTTTCGCCGAACGGCGTTCTGGTGAAGCACGTACGCCGGGTTATGAAGGTTCTGCGCCCACAGGGTCGCAAACAGATGGAGATGTTCGCGTACTACAGCAGCTCGCGGGAAAAGCTGAATTACCTCCACATCTGGAGCATTGGACCCGACGGCAAGGAATATGTCGTCAAGGATAAAGAACAGAGCGACCTGGCTACCGATGCCGGATTCGAACTGTACAGCGACTCGCGTGTCCGCGGTTTGACGCCGCCCGCCATGGACGTAGGTGCAATTGCCGCCATGGAATATGAGCGCCAGGAACAGCCTTACGAAAACGACATCATCTGGATGCCAGGCGAGGATATTCCGGTGTTACGGGAACGCCTTACCCTGAATCTGCCAGAGGGCTATACCTACAAAGCCTCATGGAAAGGCAAACCCAAGGCACAGCCCGTGGATGCCGAACATGGAAAGACTCTTTGGGAGGTCGAGAACCAGGAATCGCTGGTAACGCGCGACCGGGTTCCACTATCCCCCAGTCAGCTTTCCGTAGCACCGCGTATGGACATCTTCTACCAAGGCCCAGTCACGACTCCGTATGGGGCCATGACTGGTGATTGGAAGAGCATTGGCGAATGGTATGAACGGCTCGCAAAGGACCGTAACAAGCCAGACCCCGCGATCACGGCAAAAGCGCAGGAGTTGGTCGCCGGGAAGAATGACTTCCGCGATCGGGTGGCAGCCGTATCCAATTTTGTGCAGAGCGATATTCGCTATGTAGCCATTGAGATTGGCGTGGGCGGAAATCAGCCACACCCCGCCGCTGATATCTTTCGCGCAGGTTATGGAGACTGTAAAGACAAGGCCACGTTGCTGAGTGCCATGCTGGATGCAGTCGGCGTGCGTTCCACATGGGTCATGGTGGATACGCATCGTGGCATGATCAGCAGCGATGCTCCTTCTCTTATGGGCAATCACATGATTGCTGCCATTGAATTGCCTGCGAATTACACGCCGAAAGAGATGTACAGCGTCGTCACCGCGAAGAGCGGCAAGCGCTTTCTTATTTTCGATCCCACGTGGAGAAGACTCCCTTTGGCCAGCTTGAACATGAATTGCAAGGCAGCGATGCATTGCTGGTGGATGGCTCCGATAGCCAGGCCATCCGGCTACCGATACTGAAGCCTGAACAAAACCATATTCAACGCAAAGCCAGCTTCCAGCTCGCAGCAGACGGCACGCTTTCCGGGACGGTCACGCAGGAAGAGGGAGGCGATATTGCGCGCACCCTGCGCGCGCTTTCTCTCAATGACGAAAAGACACAGCAGCAGGCGTTGGATCGCTCGCTGGCCAGAGATCTTCGCGCTTTCCATGTGGAGGGTATGAAGATGGCGAACACTGCGGCACTGGATCGTAACCTGGAGCTTCAATACACCGTCAAGGCAGAACACTTCGCAGAACCCGTCGGCAATCTTTTCGCAATTCGTCCACGGGTGCTGGGAACAGAGGCAATGAAGGTGGACGAGAAGCCTCGCATTCTGCCCATTGATCTGGGGCAGACGCGCCTTATCGATGACGACTTCACCATCGCACTTCCAGCGGGATTCTCCGTAGATGAACTGCCGCCGCCAGTACATCTTGATCTTGGCTTTGCCTCTTATACCAGCGAGAGCAAGGTGGTGGATCATGCGATTCATTACAGCCGGACCTATACCGTGCGTGAAGTCAGCCTGCCTGCCGAACGTTATGCCGATGTGCAAAAGCTGGCACGCACGATTGAAGCCGACGAGCAGAGTAGCGCTGTATTAAAGCGCGCCAATTAGTTTCTCAGTACGACCAACTTAGGAGTTCCACGTGATGAAGTTCCGCCTTATCGCAGCCGCAACACTTGCCTTTGCGATCACCCCGCTCATCCATGCACAACAATGGACGGCACCTACGCAAGAAGAGCTGAAGATGACCTCGTTTCCGGAAGTACCGGGCGCCGATGCCATCGTGTTGAACAAGGAAGAGATCGACGATGACGATATGCATGTGCAGTACCACTACATGCGTATCAAAGTGCTGACGGAGAAAGGGCTGAAGTACGCCGACATCGAAGTTGATTTCAACAAGAAATCCGATTTGTCTGGTTACACCATTGGCGAATTCTTTGCGCGCACAGTGCAGCCTGACGGCACGATTGTTCCATTCACAGGCAAGGGCATGGACAAAGTCCTGGAAAAGGATTCCATCAATAACTACACGCGACGCGCTTATTCACTGCCCGCAGCGAAGGTGGGAAGCATCCTGGAATATCGCTACACCATCCGGCGCGACGATCATTGGTTTGCACCGGCACGGTGGAGCATGCAGGGTGACCTCTATATTAAGAACGAGCATTTCCTATGGAAGCCCACGGATAAAGAACTCGTTGGCACCACACGTGGCGGTCGCGAGAATATTTCGCAGCGTCTGACCTGGGCAAAATCGCTTCCGGCCGGCGTGGATGTTGTCCAACACAAGACACCTACTGGCCGCGTTCAGATGGAAGCGACTGTGTCTGACGTGATGCCGTTTGCCAATGAACAGTACATGCCTCCCATTTATTCTTCGCGTTACCACGTGTTTTTCTATTACACGCCTTACTACAACGCAAAAGATTACTGGGATACGGAAATTAAGTACTGGAACTCAGACACGAATAAGTTCACCGGAAACAATGGGACCGTTTCATCCATTGCGCACGAGGTCACCACGGGCGCAACCTCTGACGAAGATAAAGCGCGAAAGCTCTATGCCTACGTGATGAGACTGGAAAACACGGACTATACGCGTGAGCGCACGTCGCAGGAAGAAAAGAAGGAGATTAAGTCTGCAGAAGATGTTCTGAAGCGCAAGCACGGCTCCGCCAACCAGATTGCAATGACGTATGTTGCACTGGCACGTGCTGCTGGTTTGAAAGCAGATTCTATGCTCGTCGCCGACCGCTCTTATCTGATCCTGGATGTAAATTGGCAGGATATTTCGCAGCTTACGGATACCATTGCGATCGTGAATTATGGTGGTCAGGATCACTACCTGGATCCCGGAAGCCGTTACAACCCCTTCGGCCATCTGGAATGGGACCACACTATTTCTGGTGGCATTCGCCAGGACAATAAGAACCCAGCGCAGCAGTTCTCTATGACTCCAGGTGAACCCTATAAGTTCTCGCACACATCGCGCGTGGGTGATGTGAAGATTACCGATGATGGCCACATGACCGGAAAGGTGACGTTAACTTTTGAGGGCAGCCCGGCACTCCGCTGGCGCCATGTCGCATTGAAAAACGATGACGCGGAATTGAAAGACAGATTAAAGAAAGAGATCGAGTCGATGCTGCCCGGTGGTTCAGACGTCACTGTCGGATCCATTGCAAACCTTGATGACGGGGACCTTCCGCTGAAGGTAGAAGCCACTGTAAATGGTCGTATCGGCAACAGCGTCGGCTCACGCGTAATGCTTCCCAGCGTTCTGTTTGAGAGCAACAACAATCCACGCTTCCCACACGAAAAGCGCGATCTGGGCGTCTATTTCCCTTACTCCGAGATCAGCCAGGATGCCGTCCGTTACACGTTGCCTGCTGGCTGGACCGTGGATTCCGCCCCTGTAAACCAGGGGGCGTCGTATGAGAAGCTGGCGGCCTACTCGCTCACCTCACAGCAGAAGTCCAATACCATCACTCTGCGCCGCGACTTCATCATGGGCGATATCTATTTCCCAAACGACAAGTACAAAGAACTCCGCACGTTCTACAACGACTTTGAGGCAAAGGATCATAGCAACGTTGTGATCAAACGTAGCCCTACCACTGCCTCGACGTCAGCTCCGGCAGGCGCACAATAAATCGCACATCCATAACTAAGAGAGGCGCTCCTTCCGGGCGCCTCTTTTAGTTACGTGTTGTTATGTTCAGGGAATTGGTTCGTAAGTCACATAGGCAAACGAACGGGAATCAGGCGACCATGAATTTACATTGATCGTTCCCTGGCCGCCAGTGACCGTTACCAAGGCCTTCGGCAGCGAAGTGGATGTTCCTTTGTGCAGGGGCACCCCCATAATTTGCACCTGCAGCGTTCGTGGATTGTGCGTAGCCGTTCCCTTTGGGTATGCAATGTAAATCAGTATCTTTCCATCTGGAGAAAGATGTGGAAACCAGTCCTCATTCCCGTCCGCAATTATCTTCTCTGCGCGTTCATCTCCCGGTCCCGCACCGGTAATTGGCATGCGCCAGATGGCTTCCTGTCCCGTTCGATCGCTGTTGAAATAGATCATGTGCCCATCGGGGGTAACGTCCGGCCCGTCGTCATGATGTTCATCCGTCGTCAGTCTTGTCTCTGGACCACCATCCAACGGCAGACTGTATAGGTCAAATTGCTTTGAACCGTTGCGTTGCGCAACAAACAGAATCGCTTTGCCATTCGGTGTGAAGCCGTGAAAGTAGCTGTTCCACTCCGTTGTCAATGGACGGATGTTCGTCCCATCTGCATTTGCGAGATACACGTTCGATCCCTTTGCGGGTGCTTTCGTCGCTGAGAAAGCCAACAGCTTGCCGTCTGGCGAAAGGCCCTTGTCGTTATTGCAGCGATATTCCGGGGGAATCTGAAGGCGTTGCGGCTTGAGCGTTCCATCCGGCTGCAGGTCCATGCGGTAGATCGTCCCGCCAGAATTTGCGATAAGGTATTTGCCACCGGGCGACCACGTGGGAGCTTCCCAGACGGCGTCCGCCTGAAAGACCTGACGCGCATGGTGGTCGCTCAAGCGATAGATCCACATGTGGCTGCGTAATGGCTGAGGCGGCGGCGTTGCTGTCTGCTGTGCTACCGCTGCGACTGTAAGAAGACATCCTAGAATTACCCTGTATCCAGCCATCGCCCTGCCCTCCGCGGCACAACCTGAAACCATTTCCCGAACGACGGAAGACTACACTGAAAAGGCAATGATTCTCCCCTTTGTCCGCGACATGATAGCGGACCTGGAACATACGGAACCGTTCGAGCGCCTGCGCCGCCATCTTTCCGGCGGTTCGGGTCGACGCCGCGTCTCTGGACTGACGGCGACAGCCCGCGCTATTTATTTGCCCCTGATGATTCGCGCCAGCAATGCTCCCGCGCTGATTCTGGTCAGCGACAACAAGGCTGCAGAAGCGCTGCATGAGCACCTGAACGCCACTTGCGAATTAACCGGCGCGCTGAAGTGCGAAGAGGTGCTGCGACTACCCGCGCATGATGTTCTGCCGTTTGAGAATCTGTCGCCTCACGCCGAGATTGCGGAGCAACGCGCGAGCACCTTATGGAAGATCTGCACCGGCGCTGCGCGCGTGGTAATTGCACCTCTGGAAGCTGCGTGCATGATCCTGTTTGGTCGTGATTACTATGCGGCACTCACGATTGAACTGAAACGCGGCGAAGAGCATGACACGACAATGCTGCTGGAGCATTTGCTGACAGTTGGCTATACACGCGTGGACGTTGTTGAAATGCCCGGACAGGTGACACTGCGTGGCGGCATTATGGATGTCTACTCACCAGAGATGGACCGCCCCGTCCGCATTGATTTCTTCGGCGATGAGATCGACACCATGCGTAAGTTCGATCCGGAGACGCAACGCTCGTCGTCGCCTGTGGATGAGATCACGCTGCTGCCACTGACAGAAACGCCTGTCACAGAAAAGCTGTTAGGCGCTGTGCATGCGCGGCTTGTACGTGGTGGAGTTGCGGGTGCAGAACTGGAAGGTGGCGACGAACCGCGTGAAATCGCTTCAAGTGTAGGGAATGTCTCGGTCTTTCCAGGATGGGAGTTCTTCGCGCCTGTTGCGGGTGCGGCCAGCACGCTGCTGGACCTGATGGGCCCGAAGACGCGCGTGTACGTGGAAGAGCCCGCCATGGTGAAGAATCAGGGCGAACGCTGGTGGAACAAGATTGAGCAGCGGCATGATCGCAGCGGCATTGGAAACCTTGTTAAACCGGGCGATATCTATATTTCGCCGTGGGATCTTGAAGATCGTATCCGCCGTTATCCCGGAGTGGAACTCGATCAGCTTGGCGCTGTTGATGTTCTTGAAGTGGACACGTCTTCACAAACAGAGATTGAATTTGCATCGCGTCCTACGATGCGTTTTCACGGCTCCATTCCTGCTTTCACAGAACATCTGAAATCGCTGCAACAGACCGATGCACGTGTGATGATCGCAGCGCCCAATCAAGGCGAAGTGGAGCGTCTTGCAAGCCTATTGCAGGAATACGGATTGGCTTACCGCATTGGCTCACGCGTACAGCAGCAGAGTGGTTCTGCAACCGTGTACGAAGAGAGCAGCTACCTTACCGGCGACATTCGCACGCCGGTCATCGTGCGTACACCACTTGCCGCGGGTGTGCAGTTTCTTGATCTGGATAAAGCAACAGCGCGGCAGCTCATCATCTTCGGCGCGCAGGACCTGAACGACGAAGCAGACGTGCATGCGCGGCCCGTGCAGCGCAAATCGAAGACATCGGCTTTCATCAGTGATTTCCGCGACCTGACCGTGGGCGACTACGTTGTCCATGTTGAGCATGGCATTGCCAAGTACATGGGCCTGCGCACCATTGAGCAGGAAGGCGCGCCGCTTGAGTTGATGATCCTGGAGTTTGCTGACGAGGCGAAGCTCTATGTTCCACTGACGCGTCTTGATCTGATTCAGAAGTACCGCAGCAGCGAAGCCGGGCCTGCACCTGAGCTGAACAAACTTGGCGGACAGGCGTGGGCAAAGACGAAGGCCCGCGTGAAGAAGGCCATGCAGGACATGACGGAGGAGTTGCTCAAGCTGTATGCACAGCGGCAAGCCGCCATGGGTTTTGCATACACGCAGGACACGCAGATGATGCGTGAGTTTGAAGACGCATTCGACTACAACGAAACTGACGACCAGATTGCCGCCATCGCTGACATCAAGAACGACATGGAATCGAATCAGCCGATGGATCGGCTGCTGTGCGGTGACGTTGGCTATGGCAAGACGGAAGTAGCCATGCGTGCAGCGTTCAAAGCTGTGCAGGATTCAAAACAGGTCGCAATCCTTACGCCGACTACAGTGCTCGCCTTCCAGCACTTTCAATCGTTCAAGAAACGCTTTGCGCGTTTCCCTGTGAACGTGGAACTGGTTTCGCGATTCCGCACGCCGAAAGAACAGAAGAGGATTCTGGAAGATACAGCAGAAGGTAAGGTCGATATCCTCATCGGCACGCACCGCCTGCTGTCGAAAGACATTGTCTTTCAGGATCTGGGGCTGCTGATTGTGGATGAGGAGCAGCGTTTTGGCGTGCGTCATAAAGAGCGCCTGAAGCAGATGCGTGCGCACATTGATGTTCTTGCAATGAGTGCCACGCCGATTCCGCGCACACTGCACATGAGCTTGCTGGGCTTGCGCGATATGAGCGTAATTGAAACGCCGCCCAAGGATCGCATGGCCATTCAAACCATCGTGGCAAAGTTTGATGAGAAGCTGCTGCGTACCGCGATTGAACTGGAACTGGAACGCAACGGCCAATGCTACTTTGTACACAATCGCGTGGAGACCATCTACGAGCTTGCATCGAAGATTCGTGAACTTGTGCCGCAGGCGCGGGTGATTACAGCACATGGACAGATGGGAGAGGGTGAACTGGAAAAGGCCATGCTCGCTTTCATGAATGGCGAGTATGACGTGCTGTGTGCTACCAGCATTATTGAAAACGGCCTGGACATTTCGCGCGCGAACACGATCATTATTAACCGCGCGGATCGCCATGGTTTGAGCGAGCTGTATCAGCTTCGTGGCCGTGTAGGTCGTAGCGATCGCCGCGCTTATGCCTACTTGCTGATTCCGCCAGAGAACGAGCTTACCGAGATTGCACGCAGACGCCTTGCCGCATTGAAAGAGTTCAGCGATCTTGGCGCCGGCTTCAAGATTGCCGCGCTCGATCTGGAATTGCGCGGTGCTGGCAACATGCTGGGCGGTGAGCAGAGCGGCCACATTGAGGCGATCGGCTTTGAGATGTACACGTCAATGCTGCAGGAAGCTGTGAGCCGCATTAAGGGCGAGCTGAAGGATGAGCGGCCGGGCATGGTGCTGAACCTTGGCATCTCGCTGCGCATTGATCCAACGTACATTGCGGAAGAGAATCAGCGCCTGCGCATGTACAAACGCATTGCCGGCGCAACGGATACAGGTGTTCTTGCAGATGTTCGCTCCGAGATGATCGACCGCTATGGCGAGCTTCCGGACTCTGTTGCGAACCTGCTTGCAGCAGCTGAGATTCGACTGCAGAGCGAACACATCAACATTGCGCAGCTTGATCGCAAGCGTGTGCAGATGGAAGAGAACAAGCAAAAGGTCTTCCGCGAGATGATCATCATCAAGTTTGATCCGAAGGCGAAGATTGATCCCGGTATGTTGATGAAGCTGGTTTCGCGCAACACGAAAAAGGGTGCGAAGTTTACGCCGCAGGGTGTACTGTACTGGCCTCTGAGCAGTGCGCAATCCGCCGACGTGATTGCAGAGACTAAGGCGTTGCTGGAACAGCTTGTCTGACTCCGGTGAATGCATGAAAACAAAGCCGCAATCTTTTAACGCCACTCTCGAAAAAATGCCGGATACGCTCGGCTGGACGATTGCACACGTGCCGTTTGATCCTGCAAAAGTGTGGCAGGAGAAGATTCGCCAGCGCGTCAAAGGTACCGTCAATGGTTTTGCATTTCGCACTTCGCTCTTCCCTGTCACTGGCAAGACCAACACCTACTTTTTGCTGGTGAATCGTGCGATGCAGCAGGGCGGCAAAGTATCTGTGGGACAGGTGGCTTCCTTCACACTGGAGCCAGATATGGAACCACGTACTGCGGAGCTACCCGAAGAACTGGATGCTCTGCTGGATGACGAACCTGGCTTGCGCGCGTTCTACGAATCCTTTACGGAATACATGCGGCGCGAGATTGGCAAATGGGTCTTGGGCGTGAAGAGCGACGAAGCTCGCATGCGCCGCGCTCAACAGATGGCGGAACGTCTGCTGTTTGCCATGGAAGGCGAGCAGGAGCTTCCTCCTGCAATTGCGAAAGCGCTGAACGCTCGGCCCAAGGCGAAAGCTGGCTGGGCGAAGATGACAGAGTTGCAGCGCCGCAATGAATTGTTGGCCGTAGGCTATTACCAAACACCGGAATCGCGCTCCAAACGCATCCAGAAATTGTGCGACGAAGCGGAAAAACGCGCCGGAAAATAATCCACACCGCAAACTGCGCAGTAATATGTTCGCAAGCCATGCGACTGCTTCTACGCACTCTTACCGCTTCCCTTCTCGCCCTCGCCGCGTGCAACCTGCAAGCGCAACGCATCTCTGCCGATGGCGCCATGCAAACCTTTGATGTGCTGTCGAACCAGTACTTTGATGAGTTTTATTTTCCGAATGCTCCGACATCGGGAACAGCAGTTGGCTATCACCAGTTTGATACGCGTCTGGAAGATTACTCTGCCGCGGCCCGCACAAAGCAGGTTGCTGAATTGCATGACTGGGAAAAGAAGTTTGAAGAGATTCCGGCAGACGGGCTGGACGCCTCCGTTGCTGCTGACCGCGAGATTCTGCTGAATTCCATTCGGTCGCAACTCCTCACGCTGGAAGTGATTCGCCCCTTGGACAAGAACCCGGACGCTTATTCCTCTGGCGTTACGAGCAGCATCTTTGTGTTGATGGAGCGGCCCTTCGCGCCTGCGAATGTGCGTCTGCGCGATGTGATTGCGCGCGAGCGGTTGATTCCGCAGGTGTTTGAAGAAGCAAAGAAGAACCTGCAAAATCCTGCCAAGATTTCCACGGAAATCGCGCTGGAACAGATTGATGGCATTGTCAGCTTCTTCCAGAATGACGTGCCATCCGCATTCAACGATGCGACAGATCGAATTGCCAAAGTGCAGTTTGCAAAGACGAATGCTGCGGTAATTCAGGCGTTGAAGGATTATGGAGCATGGATGAAATCCGACCTGCTGCCACGCTCCAACGGCGACTTCCGACTGGGCGCTGATACCTATCGTAAGAAGTTGCTGTACGACGAGATGGTGGACGCGCCGCTTGACAGACTGTTGGCAGTGAATGAAACCAACATGCGGCAGAATCAGGCAGATTTTGCACGCATTGCTAAAGAGCTTGATCCGAACAAGACACCTGCGCAGGTGCTGGCAGAACTCGCCACCATTCATCCGACCCCGGATAAGCTGCTGGATGCCTTCCGCGACAGTTTTGCTGCGGAGATTGCTTTCATCAAGGACCATCACATCATCACGCTGCCAAACGATGAGCGACCAGTGCTGCAGGAGACCCCGCCGTTCATGCGCGCCACCACGTCGGCCAGCATGGATCCTCCAGGGCCATTTGAAACGCGCTCCACCAAGGCTTATTTCAACGTTACGTTGCCAGAAAAGAACTGGACGCCAGAACACATTGCCGAGCACATGGCAGAGTTCAACGTGGGCACGATCGTGAGCACCAGCGTGCACGAGGCCTATCCCGGCCACTTCACACAGTTCCTGTGGCAAAACCAGTTCCCATCGCGTGTTCGCAAGCTGGTTGGAGCGAATACAAATATCGAAGGCTGGGCGCACTACACCGAACAGATGATGCTGGATGAAGGTTTCCAGACACCCGGCGCGGATGCTCGTACGCAGAAGCTGATTCGCCTGGGACAAATTCAAGATGCGCTACTACGCAACGCGCGGTTCACAGTTGGCATCAAGATGCATACCGAAGGTTGGAGCACGGAACAGGCTGAGCAGTACTTCGTTACTGAGGGATACCAATCTCCTTCTGTTGCGAAGATGGAGACCAAGCGAGGCACATCCGACCCCACCTATCTGTACTACACGCTGGGCAAGCTGGAGATTTTAAAATTGCGCGCCGATCTGAAAGCAAAACAGGGCGCGGCGTTTAATCTGCAACAATTTCACGACAACTTTATGCGACAGGGACCTGTGCCGATCAAGATCATGCGCCAGGCCATGCTCAAAGAAGATTCGCCCGTTCTGTAAACCAGGAACACTTACAAGTTTTCATAAAGTCCTATTTGGTTAACGCACTCAAATCCGATAGCATGACGAAATCGCCCCCAGCGTCTTGTACGAAAACTTCATGGATAAGCCAGAGATGACCAAGACCATTCGTAAAGCTGTTTTTCCCGCTGCCGGCATGGGCACACGTTTTTTGCCTGCAACCAAGGCAACACCGAAGGAAATGCTTCCCCTGGTGGACAAGCCCCTGATCCAGTACGGCGTGGAAGAAGCCGTGGCTGCGGGATGCACTGAAATCATTATTGTGACCGGCCGCGGCAAAGGCACAATGGAAGATCACTTTGATCGTGCCCCGGAGCTTGAGGCGTCGCTGGAAAAGCGCGGCAAGCACGCGCTGTTGGACATAGCGCTCTCCACCACGAAACTGGCAAAGATCACTTACGTGCGACAGCCTGAGGCTCTTGGCCTGGGTCATGCTGTGCTGATGGCAAAGGAACTTGTTGGTGATGAGCCTTTCGCCGTTCTGTTGCCGGATGACATCGTCGACGCGAAGACGCCCTGCATGAAACAGATGGTGGAAGCCTTCGCAAAGACTGGCTCATCCATCCTGGGCAGCGAAGTAGTGGAAGGCGACGCTATCCAGAACTATGGCTGCCTTGCGTGCGCGCCAGATGCTTCTGATTCACGTCTGCTGAAGGTTTCCGACATGGTGGAGAAGCCGAAGCCGAGCGAAGCTCCGAGCCAGAATGCGATCATCGGTCGCTATATCTTGACGCCGCGCATCTTTGAGATGCTGGAGACGATCACGCCCGGTGCGGGCGGCGAATTGCAGCTTACGGATGGCATCAAGGCACTGCTGCAGTATGAAAACGTCTATGGCTTCACCTACGAAGGCAAGCGCCATGATGCGGGCGATAAGCTCGGTTTCCTGAAGGCTACGGTGGAGTTTGCTCTGCAGCGGCCTGATCTGGGACCCAAGTTCCGCGAATGGCTGAAGAGCTTTCCGCTGTAGTCAGCACTTCATAACAGAATAAATGGGATGCGATGATCGCATCCCATTTGTCTTTTTTATCTGTGCATATCTCTTACGGATGCAGCGGCGGCGTCTGCTTACGCAGCCAGTTCCGCAGTGCCTCAGGATCGTCTGTGATAATGCCATCGACGTGTGCGTCTGTCAGACGCTTCCATTCTTCCGGAGTATTGGGTGTATATGGCAGCACCTGCAGACCCAGCTTGTGCGCCACGGCAACTTCTTCTGGCGTGACGAGACTGGCATCAGGACTGAGAATATTCGCGCCAGATACCTTCGCCATATTCGCAAAGCTCTTGTCTGGCTCGTTGATGCCCATCAGCTTGTCATACTTTGCTTGGCCAAAGAGTGCAGAGCGGCGAATCGCTGGATCAAGCGTCTGCATGGCGTGAAGCGTGCGAAAGTCAAAGCTCTGAAGAATGACACGCTGCTGAAGATGATGCTTGCGCACAGCCGTATCGATCATCTGCACGAAGACCTCAGGCGAGGGCGTCATCTCTGGATGCAGCGGAAAGATCTTTGTCTCCACGTTGAATTGAAAGTTACCCTGCGGTGCCAGATCCAGTACCTCATCAAAGGTTGGGATATGCGTGTTCGGTACGGCTACCTGATTGGGAAATGCTGTCAATGTCTTCGCACCACAGTCATATTGCTGCAACTGCTGAAGTGTCAGCGTGTGAATCGGCGTGTCTTTTGCCAACGGTGGGCCGACACATTCACGCTCGCCGGGAAAGCTTGAATTCAGAACAGGCGAGTGCGACACCACCAGAACATTGTCTTTGGTGACTGCGAGATCCAACTCCAGAACATCGGCGCCGTGGCCAATGGCGTACTCAAAGGCCGGGATGGTGTTCTCAGGCCGCGTGGCACGCGAGCCGCGATGGCCGTGCACCACGACCATTTGCGCGCTGCATGCAGCGGTGCATAGCAGCAGGGTGAAGACGTATTTGATTCGCATCCATGCAGCATTCACCACGGCAATCAACGTACGATGAACCGCTTGGAAATTGCTTCCAAACATTCCTGCTGCGAACAGCCTTACTGCTGCTGTGCCTGTTGCATCTGCTGCATATGTTTGATGTGATCTGCTACGGGATTCGGTGCCGCAGGAAGCTGCTGCGCTTTCTCCACCAGCATGGACCAGTCCTCAGGCACCGGCATCTCCTGATCCAGTAGCGGCGTTCCTTCACTGGGACTGACTCGCACCGCCACGCTCAATTTCGAAGCAGCGGAGCCGCGGAAGATGCCGTGCGTGGGCGGAACGTCCGCATAGTCGCGGCCAACGGCCGTACGGATGTGACGGTCACTTTCCACAAGCCAGTTTGTGGGATCGAATCCAACCCATCCAAGCTGTGGCAGATAACACTCCACCCACGCGTGCGTTGCCGAGTTGATACTGCGGTCGTTATCGCGTTCGCCATGATACAGATAGCCGCTCACATAACGGCAAGGAATCTTCAGGTACTCACGCACCAGCGCGATCATCACGTGTGAGAAATCCTGGCACACACCGCACTTCTGCGTCAGCGCTACGTCAATCGGAGAATCCACGTCAGTGGATTGGGGAACGTAATCGAAGTAGCGATAGAGTTTCTCGTTCAAGTCATGCAACACCATCAATGGATCGTCGCGGCGACGCACGTCCAGAGTCTTTGCCAGCTCTGCCAACAATGGAGATGGTTTCGCAAATTCACTGGGGAAAAGAAACTCCCAAAAGTCTCCGGCTTGCACATCGGCATCGAGAGCGGCCCAGGCGTCAGGCGACAGAAACGCTGGCACAGGCGCGACTTCTTCCATCTCCACAAGGCTTTCCGCAACAATCACAAGCTGCTCATGCCCACCCGGAATATCGAAGTGATGCACATGATTGCCGAGGTGATCGCGGTACGAGAACACACGGCAACGAGGCGACACCGAAAGCTGAAAGTTCAGGCAGCGCTGGATAGTATCCGAGCGCGGATGCATGCGCGTCTCCATAATGCTCTCGCTTACAGAGCTGGAATACACGAACTTGGTCAGATGACGCACGGTGTAATACATAGTTCGCTTTCCTCACTAACCTGCGAGAGCAGCCTGAATAGAGTAGTCCACATACAGTTCATAGATGGCGTTATGAATTTCTCGACACTGCCTCTGAATATCGTGCAGATACGTCACCACACCACCGCTCATAATCTCTTCCACACTGGAGTAACTCAATGTGGATCGCAACCTGCCTGAGATACGCGTTAACTTATCGCCGCGTGCCCCGCCACTTAGCCCCTGAACCACTTCCAATGCCTGCTGCATGGCATCAATGGAGAAGCGCAGCGAATGCGGAAAATCTGCATCCAGCAACAGGAACTCCAGAATCCAATCCGGTGACAGATCGGCTGTGTATACCTTGCAGTAGGCCTCAAACGCCGTTGCACTGCGAAGCAGTCCCATCCATTCCAGGTACTCATTCGAATCAGGCAACGCATCCGTATTGGCCCACAGTTCCGGCTGATATGCCTCCAGCAACATGGCCGTTGCGGACGCGCGTTCCATGAATCGACCCACCTGGATGAACTGCCATCCTTCTCCGTGGCTCATGGTGGAATCGGTCACACCCTGAAACTGGTGAACACCTTCCATCACCTGTCCAAGAAACTCAGTAGGACCCTCGTTCTGCTGCAGCGTTGAATCGGCATGCGTATCGCTCTGCATCTCAGGCCGCGTCACCTGCAAATACAGTGAGTTCAGCCGTTGCCACATCTCCGTGGAAATCTGCTCGCGCACATGCCGCGCATTTTCGCGGGCGCCAATAATGCACCCCAGCACACTGGAACTGTTGGAAGCATCGAACGTAAGCCTGCGCGCAAGGGCAATGGCGTCGCCTTCAAACTGCACATCGCGCGGCGCACCCAACGCCTGCAGTACCCGTTGCCAACGCCGATCAGCCACGTTGGTGGGCTCATCCAGCATCAGGTTCAGGTTTACGTCCAGCAGACGTGTCGTGTGTTCGGCCCGCTCCAGGTAGCGGCTCATCCAATAAAGGCTGTCGGCGACTCGTGAAAGCATTTGAGCTACAACTCCTGCAGAGAGTGGAGTCTAGAGTATCAATACCTGACCGAATCGCTAGTGTTTTCGTCCGTTAGTGGACACTATATCCATTTATGGACACGCTTCGTCTTCGGTGATTACCGTAACTTCTCTGAAAACAGCATTTTAATTTTGCTGCGGGATGGTGCATGGCATGCGTATTCATTACGTAACCATGGACATCGCAAGGCCAGATCTAAAGCGCACAAAAGCTCGCCGCCGGTTGGTAATCGGCATCGTTGCGGCGATTGCCGTTGCTGTCACTGTTTACTTCGTCTCTCGCCTTAAGCCCGGAGCTCCTGAGGTGGACCGTGCGTCCATCTGGACGGACACCGTGAAGAACGGCCCACTGCTGAGGCAGGTGCGCGGACCGGGAACACTGACGCCCCGTGAAGATAAGCTGCGGCTGATCCCGTCGCAAACAGAAGCGACCGTGGTGCGCATCCTGGTGCTGCCGGGCGCGCACGTATCGCAGGACACACCGCTGATGGAGCTGGTGGACCCGCAATTGTCACAGGAGCTTATGGACGCGCGGCTGCAACTGAAAGCTGCAGAAGCGGACATGGTAAACACCAAAGCGAAGTTGCAGAGCGACCTGATGACACAGCGTGGCGCCGCCGCAACCGTTACCCAGGATGAAAAGCAGGCCAAGCTACAAGCGGAAACGGACAAACACCTCTACGATCTTGGCGTGATCAGCGGTCTGACCTATTCCGCCTCCAAGGGCAAGGCCGAAGAGTTGAACACACGCAACGGTATTGAAGGCCAGCGCCTGACGCTGAATGAGCGCGCCATCCAAACACAGCTTGCCGTCCAGCAGACCAAGGTAGACCAGGCGCGTGCCCTGCTCGACCTAAAAGAGAAGCAGGGAGCCGCATTGACGGTTCGCGCAGGGATTGACGGCGTTCTGGTCGATCTGCCGCACCAGGTGGGCGAACACGTTGCCGTGGGCACCACACTGGCCAAGGTGGTTCAGCCAGACCAGTTGAAGGCCAGCCTCAAGATTCCAGAGACGCAGGCACGCGACATCCAGATTGGTCAGCCTGCGGAAGTAGACACGCATAACGGCGTGATTGGCGGCAAGGTGATGCGTATTGATCCCGCAGTTGTAAATGGCACGGTCACCGTCGACGTGGAACTGGCAGGCGATCTGCCGCAGGGCGCACGGCCTGACCTGAGCGTAGACGGCACCATCAACCTAGAGAACATGGGTAACGTTCTGCAGATTGGCCGACCGGCAAACGGCGCAGAAAACAGCACCATCAGCCTCTTTAAATTGAACTCCGACGGCAAAACCGCCGTAAGAGTCCCTGTACAGGTAGGACGGGGCTCGGTAAACAACCTTCGGGTTCTGAACGGACTTCAGGCTGGCGACACCGTCATCCTGTCGGACATGTCCAAATACGACAACACGGACCGCATTCGCCTGGAATAAGGAGAAGAAACGCATGTCAAGCACGCAACCCGTCATCCACATTGATGGACTCACGAAGGTCTTCTATACCGATGAAGTGGAGACGCATGCACTTAGCGGCGTCCAGCTTGAGATTGGCCGCGGCGAATATGTGGCCATGAGCGGACCTTCCGGATGCGGCAAATCCACACTGCTGTCCATTGTGGGCTTGCTGGATACCGCTACCGCCGGCAGCTACTTGCTGAACGGCCGCGAAGTTGCCGGACTGGATTTTGCCGAGCGTTCGCGCATTCGCAATCAGGAGATCGGCTTCATCTTCCAGAGCTTCAACCTGATCGGCGATCTGACCGTTGCAGAAAACGTGGAGCTGCCGCTCACCTATCGTGCTGGTATGTCTTCCACGGAACGCAAGCGTCGTGCACAGGAAGCGTTGGAACGCGTAAACATGGCGCACCGTATGCGTCATTACCCTGCGCAACTTTCCGGTGGTCAGCAACAGCGTGTGGCTGTGGCACGTGCGCTGGCTGGTTCACCCAGCATCCTGCTGGCTGACGAACCGACCGGAAACCTTGACTCAAAGAATGGCGAAGCAGTGATGACGCTGCTGAAGGAATTGCACTCCGACGGCGCGACCATCTGCATGGTGACGCATGATCCGCGTTTTGCGGCGCATGCAGAACGTCAGATTCATCTCTTTGATGGACGCGTGGTCAGCGAAGGCGAATTGAACGCACTGCTAAGCGAAGCCGCACTGGCATAAACCACTGCAGCTTTCGTTCGGCGCCAGTTGCCCTGAAGGAGCGACAAGGATGATGCTCGGTCAAAATTTCCGGTATGCCTTTCGGCAGTTGCGGCGCAGCCCCGTGTTTACAGCCACTGCGCTGCTCACGCTGGCGCTTGGCATCGGTGTCACCACGGCTATGTATAGCGTGGTGCGATCGCTGCTGCTGGAGCCGTTGCCTTACGCGCAGCCGGATCGTCTTGTCGCCATCGCGTGGCAATTCCCGAAGGAAAAACCTTCCACATCACAGGTAGGTTCGGTTGCTGACTTCCTGATGGAACACGCACACTCCTTCTCCTCCTTCGGCATTGCGGATGGTGGCACGACGGGTGTGAACCTTGCCCCGTCTGCTACTGGCGACCGCCCATACCAGGTACAGCAACTGCGCGTATCGGGTGACTTCCTCCCCACGCTCGGACTACATCCTGCGCTGGGTCGCTTCTTCACCGCGGAAGAAGACCGCAGTGGCGGACCTCGCGCAGCACTGATGAGTTATCGCCTCTGGCAGACCACGTTTCAGGGCGATCCCACCATTGTGGGCCGCACAGTTCGGATCAATGGTGATGCGGTTCCAGTTGTCGGCGTTCTGCCCGATGGCGCGCTCGGCGATCTTTATGGTGGGAGCACGCAATCGCCTGCGGCGGGTCTATGGCAGCCGCTGCAACTGGGAGCAAAAGACCCGGGATACGACGGCGACAACTACCAGATGATTGCACGCCTGCGCGATGGTGTAACGCTTTCACAGGCACAGGCAGAGATGCAGTCACTGTTACCAGTGTTTGCGCAGCAGCATGCATGGTATTACCAGTGGAAAGCCCGCAATGGCGCATTAAACGAGTTCCATCTATGGCCACTGCAGACGGCGCTTGTGGGCGATGTTCGCAGTAGCCTTATCGTTCTGATGTTCGCGGTCGCAGCGGTACTCCTTGTGGCATGTCTCAACCTCGCGGGTCTTTCGATCGCGCGCAGCACGGCACGGACAAGGGAACTTGCAGTGCGCACCGCGCTGGGTGCCAGCCGTTCTGATCTGTTGCGCCTGATGATTTCAGAGAGCATTCTGCTTGCATTGGGTGGCGCGCTGCTTGGTCTCTTTGTTGCGCGTACGTCTGCTATTGCACTTGTTGCTTATGCTCCTATAGCGCTTCCCCATTTCCATGCCTCAGCCAATCTATGGCCAATGGTGTTGGCAACGTGCGCGTTGGCGATGTTCGCCACAATCTTCTTTGGCTTACTGCCCGCAGTTGTAGTGCTTCGCCGCGGCGTAAATGACAACCTGCGCGATGCCGGCTCACAGGGCCATTCTGCAAGCCATGGTCGCTCTGGGCGCGTGCTCGTTGTGGCGCAGGTGGCCCTTGCATTCACACTGCTCTCGGCAGCATCGCTCACGCTGCACGCGTTCCTCAATATGCGTTCCATTGCTCCGGGATTTGATACAAAGCAAATCTCCATTGCACAGGTCACATTGAAAGGCGACGCATACGCCAACGCGCAGCACACAGTGCAGTTTGTCCAGAGCGTATTGCAGAACCTTCAGCACCAACCAGGAGTCAGCCAGGTCGGCGCAGTCAATGGCCTTCCTTTGGATCGTGGCCTGAATATGGGTGGAGCCCCTGCTGACCGCAAAGAGCAACATCAAGTGGTGGAAGCACGTTTCATTACGCCGCACTATATGCAGGCGCTGGGCATTGCCCTGCTGCAGGGTCGCGACGTGACAGACGCAGACCGCTCTGACACACCACACATTGCCATTGCAAGCGAAACGGCGGCCAAGAAGTGGTGGCCTGGAAAATCCGCAATCGGGCAGCGCATCAGCATTGGCTCCGCTGGCGAATTTGAAATTGTCGGCGTTGCCCACGATACGCATGAGCAGTCGCTAATCGACCGGCCACGCGTCCTTTTCTATCTCCCGCTAACCCAGATCGATGACAAGTTCATGACGATGATCAACGGTTGGTTCCCCACGACATTCGTCATTCGGCAAGCGGGTGGCGTAGATCTATCGGTGGCCGTGACTCATGCGATTCAGCAGGCAGATCCAGAGCTTCCTGTTGCAAAGTTTGAACGCATGCAATCCGTGGTGGATAAAACCATTGCCGCGCCGCGTTTCTTCTCCTGGATGTCCAGCGCCTTCGCTTCGTTCACTCTCTTGCTGACTTCCATTGGAGTCTTCGGATTGCTGAGTTACCAGGTTGTGCAGCGCACGCGCGAAATCGGGGTTCGCATGGCGTTGGGAGCCAGCCGCAGCCGCGTACTAACTGACGTGCTGTTGCAGGGCATGGGTCTTACAGCTATTGGCCTTTGCATTGGTGCTCTTGCCGCCACTTATATGCCGCGGCTTATTGATCGCATCCTGTCGGACTTTATTTTCACAACGGATAGCAGCCTGCACATGCCGTTTCTGCAACAAGTCAACGCAGCCGCCATTGCGTTGGCGCTGATGCTTTTGATTGCCGCAATAGCAAGTATGCTTCCCGCACGTCGTGCTGCTTCCATTGATCCCATGCGGGCACTTCGCAGCGAATAACAGCGAAAGAAAGGGTAAGGATGAACAAGCTTCTCCAAGACATCCGCTACGCATGGCGCAGCCTGCGCAACGCTCCTCTGTTCACTATTACGGTGATCCTTACCCTCGCCGTAGGTGTAGGTCTGAACACGGCCATCTTTACCATGGTCGATTCTGTTCTGCTGCGCCCGTTGGGCTATCACGATGCCAATCGCATCGTCGCCCTGGGTACGCTCAAACTACAGAGTGGCCACTTAAATCCGCGCGTTGGTGGTGCTGACTACACAGACCTGCAACAGGTACAGGGCCTGGAGTCCGTTGCCTACTATTACCTCTACGGCAAGTCCGGCATCTCCGTAGGAGGGCAGGCATTCTACCTGCCCATCGGTGGAGTGAGCCCTTCCTTTCCAACAGTCATGGGCGTTATCCCAGTAGCAGGAACAACCTTCCGCGAAGATGACAACGCAGCCGACAAGGCCATGGTCAGCGAGTCTTTCGCACGCGACCATTTTGGTTCAGCGCAGAACGCTCTGGGACAAACCGTTAAAGCTGCTCGCGCCTACACCATTGTTGGCGTGCTTCCTGCCGGATTCAATTTTCCACGGCAAAGTGAAATCTGGCTGGAAGAACTTGCCAAACCAGAAAATCAAAACCGCACAGCCTTCAACCAGTGGGCCGTAGGTAAGCGGCGTGAAGGCGTCTCGCAACAGCAGCTTGATGCAGAACTCGATAGCCTCTCACATCGTCTGCAGGCCACCTATCCCGAAGAGAAGGCAAGCGCACTTGTCGCGCGTTCTCTGCAGGAATCCATTGTGGGCAATCTGCGTCCCACGCTGCGCCTGCTGATGGGTTCGGTTGGAGTAGTGCTGCTTATCGTCTGTGCCAACGTTACGCATCTGCAACTGGTGCGCTCCACGCGCATGCGTCGCGCCATCAGTGTTCGTTCTGCGCTTGGAGCTACACGCAAAGATCTCCTCATGCGTGCCGTGATGGAATCGCTTCTACTGGCCGTCGCCGGCGGTGTCGCCGCGCTTGGCGTTGCTGCCGTTGGACTGCGTGCGCTCACACGCATGGCTCCTCCGGACACACCGCGCCTCGCGGATATTCATCTGAATCGCGATGTCTTTCTCTTTTCTCTTGCTGTCAGTGCTGCACTGATGCTGCTTACATCGATCCTGCCCGTGTGGCGCTCATGGCGACTTGATCCTGCCACCGTTCTGCGTGCCGACTCGGAACGCACCAGCGAAAGCCGTCGCTCCGTGCGTTTGCGCGATGGACTCATCGTCGCAGAAGTCGCTTTCACTCTCGCGCTCTCTGTCACTGCTGTCGCACTCACGCGACAGCTCATCCAGGATGCACAGCAGGAACTTGGCTTTCAACCGCAACACTTGCTCACAGTGGACACGCATCAGGTCTCCAGCGATGCTTATCCCGGTCTCAGCAGTGAAGGCGATGCTACACCGGAATTGCTCGCTGAACGTCAGGCATGGCGTCTTCGTCGCATGGCACGCCTGGATGCTCTGCTAACCTCCGTTCGCAAAACACCCGGCGTAGAGGCAGCAGCTGCAATTGACGGCGCACCGATGGGAGGTGGCAGCCCGGATGTTGGCTACGCTATCCGTGGCCGCACCGTCTTCGCACCCGGTGTGACGTTGCCTTATGCAGACATACACGCAAGCACTCCAGAGGTCTTTGCGACAATGAGCGTTCCCGTTCTGCGCGGACGCAACCTCACCGACGCCGACAACTTTGGTGCCGCAAGAGTTCTTGTGATCAACAAAGCACTCGCAGACGAGCAATTCCCCCACACCGATCCCATTGGCCAACAGATTATGTGTGGCTATGACAGCAAGGGTGAGTGGTGGACCATCGTCGGCGTTGTGGGCAATATCCGCCACGATGCACCTGGCACGCCTGCAGGCACCGCGTTCTATATTCCCCTGGCACAGCATCCCGCACGCGCCTCAGACATTCAGCTCATTGCTCGCACCAAGGCCGATCCCGCAGTCATGACGCAAGAGCTGCGCACTTCCATCCAGCGTAACTTTCCGGATGTTGCCGCCACAACGTCCACGTTGAAGGAAAACATCGGAGAAAGCCAGCGCACCGATCGCTTCCGCAGCACGTTGCTTGCCTCGTTTGCAGCAGTCAGTCTGTTACTGGCAGCCGTCGGCATGTATGGCGTCACAGCTTACACCGTGGCACAGCGACGCTTTGAGTTTGCTTTGCGATTCGCACTCGGCGCACAGCGCGAGCAACTTGCAGGAATGGTACTGCTTCATGCCGCAATTGTTACAGCACTCGGCATTGCCGTTGGAATCATTGGCAGCGTAGCTCTGATGCGCATCGTCAGCGCGAACCTAGGCAAGCTGCCACCGGTCGATACCATTTCCTTTGTCATTGCTGCAGCGCTGGTCTTTGTTCTAGCCGTTGCAGCCACAGTCATCCCCAGCCAACGCGCTGCATCCACAGAACTGATGCAGGCGTTACGCGCAGAATAGCGCACCCGTATTTACGACGTATCGAAGAAGAGCCCGATTGAGCAAACAATGATTGAACTAAAGAACATTGAACGAAGCTACAAACACGCCGTCGGCGAGACATGGGTTCTACGCCGTATCAACATCACCGTCCGTCCCGGAGAGTTCATCACATTGATGGGTCCCAGTGGTGCTGGCAAGTCCACACTGCTGAATGTACTCGCCATGCTTGACGATGGCTGGCGCGGCGAATACTGGCTGGACCACGAGCCTATCCACACGATGAATCGCAAGCAGCGCGCAGAAGTGGCACGCCGCAAGATCGGCATGGTCTTTCAGAGCTTTCATCTTCTGGATGACCTTACCGTAGCGGAAAACATTGAGCTTCCGCTCAGCTACAAGAACATGCCGCGCGGCGAACGTCAAGCGCTGGTCGCTGACACACTCGATCGTTTCCAGATTGTCGGTAAGAAGGATTTGTACCCTTCGCAACTATCCGGCGGCCAGCAACAGATCGTGGGTGTTGCGCGCGCCGTCATTCACAAGCCTGAGCTTCTGCTTGCCGATGAGCCCACGGGCAACCTGCATTCGGCGCAGGCCGCAGAGGTTATGCAGCTCTTTACAGAACTAAATCGTGCAGGCACCACCATCGTCCAGGTAAGCCATTCCATTGAAAATGCGCGCTTCGGTTCACGCATCATCGAACTGCGCGACGGCTGGATGACTCCAGAAGACGAAACACCTGCATGACACACTTTTCTTCCCCAACGGAACAATCGCAATCGATGAAGGATCAACTGATGGCATCTGCAAAACACGACCGATACCGCGAGCTTCTCCACACGGCATGCCTGGGAACGCTGGCGCTCGCGTTCTCTGCTGTGCATCTGCATGCACAGGACGCCGCTGCTCCGCTGCCGCAGAATCCTGCGCCTGCAACGGTTCCATTGAAAAGCACTGCGGCAACGCTACCACCACCGGTGCCAGTTACTGTGCCACACTCGTGGAATCCTTTCCGCGCCTACATGCCCAGCTCTGTGGCACCGGCAAGCATTGCAAATTCACCGCGCCTGGACACGCTAACGCATAACGGCAAGATTGAACTGCATCTCCGCGATGCGATCGAACTCGCGCTGGAAAACAATCTTGACCTTGCGATTGCGCGATACAACCTGCCCATCGCGGAAGCTGACGTGATGCGTACGCGCGCTGGCGGATCAACACGCGGTGTAAATACGGGCATCGTTTCGAACACACCCAGTGGTGGCTCCGCAGGTTCCGGCAACTCTGGCGGCGGTGGCGCCGGTGGTACGAGCGCAGGCGCAGGTGGTGCGGGCGCAGGCGCATCCGGTCTTGTGCAATCCACACTCGGCACGGGCACGACGGTGTCTTCGTATGACCCCATGTTCGTTGGGGATTTCAACGTGCACCACTATGCAGAGCCACTTTCGAACCTGCTGCTCAACGGCGTCCCCATTCTGCAATCCAATACCGTTTCAGGTGACATGAGCCTGCAACAAGCCTTTGCAACCGGAACCAGCGTGAAAGTCAGCTTCTCCGGTGACCGTGTGGCCACGAATAGTAAGGGCAACTTCCTCAATCCGCAGCTTGACAGCTACTTCCGCGTGCTCGTCCAACAACAACTGCTTGCAGGTTTCGGCCTTGGCCCAAACCTTCGTTATCTGCGTATCGCAAAGAACAACCAGAAGATTTCTGATGCAGCGTTCCGCCTGCAGATCATCGCCACCGTCTCGCAGATTGAAAACATGTATTGGGATCTCGTCAGCGCATGGCAGGATGAACGCGTAAAGCAGGAATCTCTAGACTTCGCACAGAAGACGCTCGATATGGGTCGCCAGCAGCTTGCTCTGCAGGCCATCCCCGCGATGGATGTTCTCAAGGATGAAGCAGAAGTCGCTAAGCGTGAGCAGGACCTGAGCATTGCAAAGTCCACGCTGGAGTTTCAGTCGCTGCTACTGAAGAACGCATTGACACGCAATCTGGACGATCCCACTCTGGAAGCCATGCCTGTGGTTCCGATGGATGTGTCACGTCCTCTGCAACCCATGCCCAGCGGCGATGAACTTGTCACGCGTGCATTGGCCTCGCGATTGGAAATGGAAGAGCAACAGTTGGATCTGACAAACCGCCAGATCAGCCGCAAGGCAGCCAACAACGCGCTGCTGCCAAGCGTTGCACTTACCGGATACTGGGCGGGCACAGGTCTTGCTGGTGTGAACAATCCGCTTGCCGGTGTCACTTCCACTGTTCCGTCAGAGTATGGCGGCGCGCTGCGCAACGCTTTCAACGGCAGTGCACCGGATTACTACGTGGGCGTCAACGTCAACATCCCCATCCGCAACCGCGTCAACAAGAGCGACCAATATCGCTCGGAGCTTGAATATCGCCAGGCGGAACTTCTACTGCAGCAGTTGAAGAAGCAGATCCGCATTGAAGTCCGTAACGCTGAGTACGCCCTGCGACAAGCGGAAGCCCGCGTTGTCTCCGCAGACAAGGCCCGGGATCTGGCGCGTCGCACCTTTGACATCATGCAGCAGGAGCAAAGCTTCGGCGCTGGCAGCGCCGTGCAAACACTTACAGCACGCAATGACCTTACGACGGCCGAGTCCGCTTACTTTGCGGCCGTGGATGCACGCGAAAAAGCACGCGTCGAACTGGAACGAGCCAGCGGAATGACGTTGGAAAACAACGGCATCTCGATAGAATCGGCTAAGCAAGGACAGGCGCAGCTCTCAGCCACGGCAGCGCCGCAACCACCAACCCCCTAGCAGCATCGGAAACACCATTGGACACTGCATCGAACTCGTCGAATCACGCTGCTGCATTGGCAACGCAGCAGCGCCCTTGCCGTCTATTGCTGGCTGATGATCAGCCGCACATTCTGGATGCGCTGGAGCTTCTTCTGGAACCGGAAGGATATGTGCTGGAACGCGCTGGCACCCCCGCGTTGCTGATGTCTGCGCTGTCCAGCGAAGACTTTGACGGCATCCTGATGGACCTGAACTACACCCGGGATACCACCAGCGGTGAAGAAGGCCTTGCACTCATCGAACGCATCCGCGGACACCACGCGCATCTTCCCATCATTGTGATGACGGCATGGGGCAACATTGACCTTGCCGTAAAAGCCATGCACAGCGGTGCGAGTGATTTCATTCAAAAGCCATGGGACAATACACGGCTTCTAACCGTGCTGCGCACGCAGCTTGAGCTGTATCGCATGCAGCGCTCTGCGGCTCTGCTGGAAGCAGAGAACAAGATGCTTCATGCAGAAGGCGCGCCGGTCATGATTGCGACCGCGCCGTCCATGCAGCGGGTGGTGGAACTGATCTCGCGTGTTGGCCCATCGGATGCCAACGTTCTCATCACCGGCGAACATGGCAGCGGCAAAGAAGTTGTCGCGCAGGCACTGCATCGTATCTCGCTCCGTTCGCAACGCACCATGGTTGCCGTCAATACTGGCGCACTCTCTGAAGGCACCTTTGAAAGCGAACTCTTCGGCCACGTCAAAGGCGCATTCACAGATGCTCGTTCAGAACGTGTTGGCCGCTTTGAACTCGCGCATGCCTCCACACTCTTTCTGGATGAAATCGCGAATGTCCCACTGCGTCAGCAGGCCAAGCTGTTGCGAGTACTGGAAACCGGAGAGTTTGAACGTCTGGGTTCTTCTCGTACGCAAAAGGCAGATGTTCGCGTGCTCTCTGCCACCAACGCCGATCTGCGTACCGCTGCAGCCGCTGGCACCTTCCGCCCTGATCTTCTCTTTCGCCTCAATACGGTAGAAATCAGCCTGCCACCTTTGCGCGAACGGCGTGAAGACATTCCTTTGCTGGCAGCGCATTTTCTTTCGCGCTATGCAGCGCAGTATCGTCGTCCTGTTCACGGCTTTGAACCCGCTGCGCTGGAACGCATGTTGCATTACGCATGGCCCGGCAACGTACGCGAACTGGATCACACACTGGAACGCGCAGTTCTAATGGCACGCTCTGAATACATCTCGCTCTCAGACCTGGCGCTTCAGGCTGACGGTCCTGCGACAGGAAACTCCCTGGACGAGATGGACCTGGAGGCGGTGGAAGCACACCTGGTTCGCAAAGCGCTCAACCGCTACCAGGGCAATGTGAGCGCCGCAGCAGAAGCTTTGGGACTAAGCCGTGGCGCTTTGTATCGCCGCATGGAAAAATATGGCCTTTAGCAGCAGCATGCTTTTTGCGCTGCTTGCTGGAGTGACTCCATGAAAGAAGAAGAACGCTCCGAAGTCTTTCTGGACTCCGCGCCATGGAAGCCCGGACAGTCCGGCACAGAAGCCTCGCGCAGCGTGAGCTACGAATTGCGCATGCGCCTGTGGCTTGCCGCAATCGGGACAATTCTTCTTGTGCTCTGTGGCACGTTGTTCCACACGTGGGGCGTCGATACCTTCACCAACGTCATCGCCCTTCTGATCTTCGCCGTTCTTTGGCTCATCCTTGCAGAACGCACTCTGCACCGCATCGTCACACCATTGCAAACGCTCACGAATGTCATCGCAGCTATCCGCAGCGAAGACTTTTCATTCCGTGTGCGTGGAGCGCGTCGCGGCGATGCGGCAGGTGATCTTGCCATGGAGATCAATCTGCTCTCGGAGTCGTTGCAGGCGCAGAAGCGTGATGCAACCGAAGCACGCGCCTTGGTGGATCGTGTTCTTTCCACCATGGATGCGCCAGTGCTCGCGTTCGCAGAAGACGGTGCATTGGCCATGGTCAATCGCGCAGCACGCACCGCGCTTGGATTGCAACTGACAGATATGGGAAGTTCTGCGGAGGCGCTCGGAGTAGAGTCTCTTCTTGAGTTGGAGGATGGCACGCTGATGCCTCAGCCGCCTCGCGGTCTTGCCGGAAGGTGGATGCTGCGACGCAGCGCCTTCCGCCTGCAAGGACGCCGGCATTGGCTTGTCATGTTGACGGAGATCGGATCAGCACTCCGCGAAGAAGAGCGTCAGGCATGGCAACGTCTCATCCGCGTTCTAGGGCACGAGATCAACAATTCGCTTGCACCCATCAAGTCCATTGCAGGAACATTGCAATTGCGTCTCGCACCCGAAACAGATTCAGAAAACAACTCATCGCGCGACGCGCAGTTACGCAAAGGCCTAGCCATCATTGAGTCGCGTGCTGACTCATTAAATCGATTTCTTCAGGGCTATCGCAAACTCTCAGCACTGCCTGCATTGCAACGCCAGCCGGTTGCAATTTTTCCCTTCATGCAGCAGGTCACGGCATTGGATCATGGTGCCCCTGTAACAATCTTCGAATCCGAAAACCATGTTGCGCTGATTGATCCGGTACTGATGGAACAGGCAATGATTAACCTTCTTAAGAATGCAGCAGAGGCCACACTAGAGCGTTCTGTTCAAGAAGGCAGCGCTGTCCGCCCGATCGAAGTCATGTGGCGCGTAGCAGGCAATGATCTCGTCATTGAGATTCGCGATTATGGTTTGGGCGTGTTGAACGAATCGAACCTGTTCGTGCCCTTCTACACCACCAAACCTCAAGGAAGCGGCATCGGCCTGTTGTTGACACAGCACATCGTAGAGGCGCACGGCGGCACCGTTCAGCTTGGGAACCATCCCTCCGGCGAAGGCTGTCTCGTCAGCATCACCGTTCCAGCATGACTTCGTTCGCACCGCGAAGTAATTGCCACAGCCATCCCCTTCCCGCTATGCTTCATTCGGACCTTACCCACATCTGAATTTTCGGAGCAGATCCAATGCGACGCCTCATCGCGGCACTTCTTTTCACCACCGTACTTTCTGCAAAAGCGCAGCAGCCTGCTTATCAGAACACGTCGCTTTCGCCGGAACAGCGTGCCGCAGACCTGGTAGGCCGCATGACGTTGGAAGAGAAGGCAGCGCAGATGGTCAACGGTGCCGCCGCCATTCCTCGCTTAAATGTTCCTGCATACGACTACTGGAACGAAGCTCTGCACGGCGTCGCTCGCTCCGGTTACGCGACCATGTTTCCGCAGGCCATCGGCATGGCCGCCACATGGGATGCACCGCTGCTGAAGACCATTGGCGACGTCATCTCCACAGAGGCGCGTGCCAAGAACAACGAAGCCCTGCGACACAACAATCACGACATCTACTTCGGTCTTACATTCTGGTCGCCGAACATCAATATCTTTCGTGATCCCCGGTGGGGCCGTGGACAGGAGACATACGGTGAAGACCCGCACCTGACCGCGCAGTTAGGCGTGAACTTCATCGAGGGCCTGCAGGGGACCAACCCCAAGTACTACAAGGTGATCGCCACACCGAAGCATTTTGCCGTGCACTCTGGACCGGAAGAGAGCCGCCACCGCTTTGACGTGCAGCCCTCGCCGCATGATCTGTGGGATACCTATCTGCCGCAGTTCCGCGCGGCCATTGTGGATGCCAAGGCCGATTCCATCATGTGCGCGTACAACCGCATTGACGGCGCGCCCGCATGCGGCAGCAAGCTGCTGCTGGTAGACATCCTGCGCAACGACTGGAAGTTCCAGGGCTTCGTCACCTCTGACTGCGGCGCCATCGACGACTTCTATCGCAGCTACGGCCACAAGACCGATCCCGATGCTGAACATGCGGATAAGACGGCTCTGCTTGCAGGCACCGATACCAACTGCGGCGGCACATACAAGAAGCTGGACGCCGCAGTGAAGGCCGGACTCATCAAGGAGTCAGACATCGACGTAAGCCTGCGTCGACTCTTTGAGGCACGCATTCGTCTGGGACTCTTCGATCCTCCGTCGATGGTTCCCTACGCGCAGATTCCCTTCAGCGCTGTGAACTCGCCCGCGAATGCTGCTGTGGCAAAGCGCGCTGCAGAAGAGTCCATGGTGTTGCTGAAGAACGATGGCATTCTGCCCCTCCGTGCGGGTAAGTACAAGACGGTTGCCGTCATTGGTCCCAATGCTGCCTCGCTGTCCTCACTGGAGGGCAACTACAACGGTCAGCCGCATGATCCGGTGATGCCGGTGGATGCTCTGAGTAACTCGTTGGCGGGTAGCCGCGTGCTGTATGCGCCGGGCTCGCCCTATGTCGCGGGCTTTGCCATGCCGGTCTCACGTGCGATGCTGCATCCCGCCAAGGGTTCGCAGGAGCATGGCCTGAAGGCGGAGTACTTCACCTCTGCCAGCTTCAGCGGCTCGCCCGTCATCACGCGCATTGATCCAGAGCTGAACTTCGACTGGTCGGGCGTCAGCCCGTTGCGCGCTGCTCCTAATGGCCCCTTCGCTGTGCGGTGGAGTGGCACCATCAGCGCACCGGCGGCGGGTACGTATGAGTTCCTGGTGAAGACCGGGCGTTGCCGTGGCTGCGGTCCGGCACAGGGATACACCGTTACGGTGGATGGCAAGCAGGTGACCGAGCTGAAGCGGCAGGCCCCTGTTGCTCCGGGTGGACGGATCAACGGCACGACCGGATTGCCGGAAGTGGATCGTCCGAATCGTCCCGGCGCATTCCAGATCACCTTCGACGACTCCAGGCAGGAACACGCGATCATGGTCGAGTTCTCCCGTGACTCCGCATCTGCTGGTTCCGGCATTCGCCTGGAGTGGACACCTACGCCTGAGACGCTGCTACCCGAGGCTGTCGCCACGGCGAAGCAGGCTGACCTCGTGGTCGCCATGCTGGGTCTGTCGCCCGACTTGGAAGGTGAGGAGATGCCCGTAAAGCTTCCCGGCTTTGTGGGTGGTGACCGCTCCGATATCAACCTGCCCGCCGCGCAGGAGGAGTTGCTGAGGCAGATCGTCGCTACCGGCAAACCGACCATCGTCGTGCTGCTGAATGGCTCCGCACTTGCCGTGAACTTCGCCGATGAGCATGCCAACGCCGTGCTGGAAGCCTGGTATCCGGGCGAGGCGGGTGCTCAGGCCATTGCCGATACGCTGCTGGGTAAGAACAATCCCAGCGGTCGTCTGCCGGTGACCTTCTACAAGGCAGAGAGCGATCTGCCGGACTTCGACGACTACTCCATGAAGAACCGGACCTACCGGTACTTCTCGGGGACGCCGCTGTATGGCTTTGGTTATGGTCTGAGCTACACACGCTTTGCCTATTCCGGGTTGAAGCTGTCGACCGCGAAGCTGAAGGCAGGTGAACCGCTGACCGCTGAAGTGACGGTAAAGAACACTGGCAAAGTGGCCGGCGAGGAAGTGGCTCAGCTTTACCTTCTGCCGCCTGCGGAGGGCAACGGTGGACTCTCGCCGAAGCAGCAACTCGAAGGCTTCCAGCGCGTTTCCCTGAAGCCGGGTGAAGCGAAGAAAATCACCTTCACGCTTTCGCCGCGCCAGCTTTCCGAAGTGGACGCGCAGGGCGTCCGGGCAGCGCAGCCGGGCAGCTACTCCCTTGTCGTTGGTGGAGCGCAGCCGAAGGACGCGCGCACTGCGGCGGCAGCACAGACCGCAGCCTTCACCATTGATGGAACGCAGGAGATGCCGCGCTAGATAGGGGTCCCCCCTCCCCCCGTTTTCCTAAAATCGTCTTTTGATTGGGATTACGGCTCCCGGTGTCGCTAAAATCGTCTCCCTATTGGAGTTAGAGGCAAAATCGTCTTTCTAAAAGAGTTAGGGCCGCGCTTAAGCGCGGCCCTTTCCGTCTATTTCTATTTTAGTGAATTGGTGGAAATACCATGCCAACTCTATTTCTTTTAGATTGTTGGTGTTATCCGCATCAGTGGCTTGACAGCATCTATTCGGCTGCTGGCTGGGTCACGTCATCGACGACGATGATGTCGATGGGGCCTTTTGCAGATTGCAGCCGGAGGCCGAGTTGTTCTCGGATGACGGAGAACAGGGTGGAGTCGTCGGATTCGGGTGAGGGATCGGTGGCCCAGCGGATTTGGAAATCGTACTTGCCGGTGAGGCCGGTGTGGTCTTCAATGTTGCGGCCTGCTTGCTTCTGGATGGATTTGGCGAAGTCCGTCATGGAGACGTTGGCAACGCGCATTTCAGTACGGTGGCCCCCGTTCATGCTGATGTTCATGCGTGTGCCGGGTTTGGTTTCCTTCAGCGCTGGGCCAATTTTGCCTGGCTTGTCAACGACAAGCCAGTAGACGGGGCTTTCGTGCTGATCGCGGTGAAAGCGGAAGCCGAACTGATCCTGCAGTAACGAGAGGATCAGTTCCTGGAACTGTTCCGGGTTAGTGATCTCTGCGTGGTCGGCGATCGTGGCCTGCATGTCAAAGAGTTCGCTTTCCGTCCACGCGGGTGCGTTCACGATGGCTTTCGTGTCGATGCCGAAGGCCGTGCGGATAAGCGTTTGCACCGTGGTTGCAGTGGCAACGAAGCGTCCGCCAATGACCTGGCGGCTGGATGGATCGTCGCCGGTAGGTTTGTGTGGGTGAACTACGGCAACTTCAACACGGACGGGCTTTGTCTGCGCGTGCAGTGCAGGAACGATGAGCGCAAGCAAGAGCGCGCAGATGGCGGGAAGTCGCATGGTTGGGCAGCCTCCGTATGCGGTACGCGGAGCAAGGGGCTACGGTTCCGAAAATCATCGATCAGCGACTGGAACACAACACGCCGTGCGTATATCGTTCCCTCAGGGAGCGTCCGTTGCGATCTTTATTGACCGTACTGCTGTTACTTGTAGCGCTGCCATGCTCTGCACAGAACACCTTTGAAGCCGCCTCGATTCGCCCACTTCAGGAAGGCGCAAAGCCCGACTACACGCAGATCGACGCCCTCGATGCTGCGCACCCCGCAACATGGAAAGCCCCATCCTTACTTACCGTTGACCTCAATCTCTTCGAGATGATCGTCACTGCCTATGCCGTGTCGAACAGCGGCATGCACGATGCTCTTATGGCTCAGCTTCCGCTATGGGGAATGACACAACACTTCCACATCACCGCCCGCATCCACGAAGGAGCAACGCTAGGTGACATGCGCCTGATGCTGCAGGCCCTCCTGAAAGAACGCTTCGCTCTTGCCGCCCACTGGGAAAACCGCACCATGCCAGTCCTGCTGTTGCAGCAAGCCAATGGACCAACCAAACTGCAGGCATTCACTGGCATCTGCGAACAACAGCCCGCGAACTGCACCAGTGACTTCCGCTGGAAAGACGGCATAGTCCATATGAGTTTTATCGGGTACACCATGCCCCAGATAGCCGATACTCTCAGCGGCCTCGCTCATTACATGGGTGGACAAAAGCGAGGCCCCGTCGTGGACGACACTTCCCTATCCGGCCAATGGAACGCGGCTATCGACTTCGCTCCACTCATGGGCACCAATGAAACCCAGGGCGACACCTTCACCACGGCCCTGAAGAAGCAGATGGGCCTACAGTTGAAGCCCGACGAGCGCGCCATCCCTACCCTCATCGTTGACCACGTGGATCATCCCGTCACTGATTGAGAGGCAAACGCAGAAAGCCCTGCCGAAGCAGGGCTTTCTCAAACTGAGGTAAGACGAGCTTACGCAGCCGGTTCGATGGAGACGAAGCGGCCGTGGTTGCCGCGATCGGAGAAGATCACGCGTCCGCCGACCTTGGCGAAGAGGGTGTCATCCTTGCCGCGACCAACGTTCAGACCAGCCTTGAGCGGTGTGCCACGCTGACGAACGATGATGCTGCCGCCCGTGACCAGTTCACCAGCGAAGGCCTTTACGCCCAGGCGCTGTGCATTTGAGTCACGTCCGTTGGAAGAGGAACCGCCACCTTTTTTATGTGCCATTGCTTTGCCTCGTTGCGGTTGCCATCGTCATTCAGCGACGTGGTCCGCGAATATTCAGAAATAGGTGCCGCAGATGCGGCGGAACAACAAAATCAAAAACGCAGAGATGCGAGTTACTTGCTCTCAGCCTTGAAGCTCTTGCCGTTGACCAGGATTTCGTTGATCTTGACTTCAACGAAGTTCTGGCGGTGGCCCTGCAGCTTCTTGTACTGCTTCTTGCGCTTGTAGTGGAAGACCAGGATCTTGTCGCCGCGGCCTTCGCCCACGACGGAGGCGAGCACCTTGGCTCCGCCCAGTTCCTGCTCAAACTTGCCTTCTTCGGCGCTGACAGCCAGGACGTCTGCGAACTCGATCGCGCCGTCGTTGTGTGCTGCCGTTTCAATCTTCAGGGTGTCGCCGGGGGCGACACGGTACTGCTTTCCACCGGTACGGATCACTGCGTACATCACAAACCTCCACGCCCGGCCGTGTTGCCGGTGCGCCTGAAACACCATGAGCTCAAAATGAGAGGCGATGCGGAGTGGTCCTGGTTCCCTTTCGGTCCCCCAGACCCACCACGACGCGGCCGGATGCCCCACAGCCATGCGCCTGATGCGCCAAACCTGACAAGAATATCGTGAATCGGGGATGGGGTCAAGGGTGATTGCGACCTGAAATTCCCTCAGGAGCTAAAGCCCCTTTCTCATTATGGTTGTGCGGCTTGTGCGCCCATCGGCAGATCGGGCTGTGACGGGATTGGAGGCATCTTCGCGGGCAGCACAATGTGGAAAGTGGTGCCGCTGTGACCAGATGTGGTGCTGGTTTCAAAGGTCATGGTTCCGCCGTGGCGCTGGATGATTTCCGCGCATATGGAAAGTCCGAGGCCTGTGCCGGCTTCTCCCTTGGTCGTAAAGAAAGGTTCCAGGATACGTCTCTGGTTCTCTGCGGAAATACCGCCGCCGGTGTCGGAAACGAAGATTTCGCCACCGCCGGAAGCGGTTGGGGCGATTTTCAGGGTGAGTGTGCCGCCGCGCGTACTCATGCTGTCAATGGCATTTCCAACCAGGTTCGCCAGAACCTGGCGGATTTCACCTGAGCGGCAATACACGGATGGCGTGGCGGGGTCCCAGTCGCGTACGAGCGCAATGCGATGCTTGTCCAACCGGCCCTGGAAGACAGTCAGCGTGGATTCCATAAGTTCAGCTAACGATGTCTGGGCAGCGCTGGAGGGTTGGCGATAGAACGTCAGAGTGTGCGTGGTGATTTCGGCGATGCGACGCAGTTCGTCCTGCGCGGTTTGCAGAAGTCTGCGCTCCTCGGGGCCGATGGTTCCGTTTTCCGCGAGATAGAGGAGATTGGTCACGGCTTCGAGCGGGTTATTGATCTCATGCGCGATGGACGCGGCGACGCGACCGGCTGCCCCCATACGCTCTACTCCCCGCAGCGCTTCCGTAGCTTTCCGCTGCGCGGCGGAGGCGTTTTCGAGGAGTCGGACCTTGTCGCGATAGAAGACGACCAACAGGCACGCCATGAAAATCAACGCATTGCCCACGCCGACGCGAGCGAGCAAGGCTCCTGAAAAGTCGTGCGATTGCTGGACGGAGACGGCTCCGGCGGGCAGCATCATGGCGAGCATGCCGGTGTAATGCATGCCGCAGATGGCAATGCCGATCACCAGCGATGCCGCTATCTGTCGACGAATACTGAATGCGCCGCTGTGACGCAGCATGGCCATGGCGCCCAGCGAAGCGAAGATGGCAACCACAAAAGACAAAGCCACGCCGGGCATGCTCCACATGACGGGCTCTGAAAACTTCAGGGCGTCCATGCCGATGTAATGCATGGCACAAATGCCTGCGCCAACCACGAACGATCCCAGAATGATGTTGCGGGAGCTGGTGCGATGGCTGACGGTGAGATACATGGCCAGCCACGACGAAACGATCGCCACCAAAACGCTGAGAACAGTGGGCGCGACGGCGTAATAGAGCGGAAAGGGCGGCTGCCATGCCAACATGCCGACAAAGTGCATGGACCAGATGCCGAGGCCCAGGGTGATACCGCTCACCAGCGTCCAGACCGCGGGCCGCGGACTGTAACGGGTGTGCTCCATAGATTCAAACGCCACAAACCCCGCAAGCGAGGCAATGGTGAACGAGAACAATACAGTCCAGAGATCAAATGTACCGGGCACGAAACAGTAACTTTCCTTCCAGACGTTTCTACGGACGACGTTTCCGCTTCCCTACTGTATGCGCAGAGGCGTTATGTTTTGCCATCAAAATGCGCGGCCCCTGTGTACTCGCGATATGCTCAGAACCAATCCCACCCATTGCTGAGGTGTTTCCCAGACCGATGAAGACTCGTTGGCTTGCCGCATATGTCTCTCTGGCTGTTGCCGTTTCGCCGTTTTCCGCTCTCGTGGCACAGGTTTCGCCCACACCGCCGCCCGTCCGCACGCAACACGCCATGGTGGTGAGTATTCATCATCTGGCAACCGATGCCGGAGTGGAGGTACTGAAGCAGGGCGGCAACGCCGTGGATGCCGCTGTGGCCGTGGCGTTTGCCCTGGCCGTGGTGTATCCGCAGGCAGGCAACATTGGCGGCGGCGGATTCATGCTGATTCGTCCGGCGCACAAGCATGGCAAGAAGAAGTTGGGCGACGGCAAGGCTCACTTCATTGACTATCGCGAAGAGGCTCCGGCGGCAGCGTTTCGAGATATGTACCTGGACAAAGATGGCAATGTGATTCCGGGTATGAGCCGCCAGGGATACAAAGCCAGCGGAGTTCCGGGGACCGTGGCAGGCATGGCGTATGCGGAAAAGCATTACGGCAAGTTGGGTCTGAAGGCCGCAATGCAGCCAGCAATCCGATACGCCCGCGATGGGTATGTCGCGACCGAGGAAGAGTTGAGCACATGGAAGAGCAAGGTGCTGGCTGCGAACCCGGAAGGCCGCAGAATCTATCAGCGCGATGGCAACTTCTATAAGGGTGGCGAGACGGTAAAGCTACCGGAGTTGGCTGCGACGCTGGAACGCATCTCCAACGACCCCGAGGATTTTTATAAGGGCAGCATTGCCGATGCGATTGCCGCAGATATGGCCGCGCATGGTGGCGACATTACGAAGGCCGATCTGGCTGCGTACCAGGTGAAGGATCGTGTGCCGCTGGAAGGCAAGTATCACGGCTACAAGTTCTTGACGGCTCCGCCTCCCTCTTCCGGCGGCATTGTGCTGCAGGAAGTGCTGAACATCCTCACCGGCTATGACCTGAAGAAGCTGGGTGCGGATCGTTCACCGGGACAGGTACACATCATCACAGAGGCATATCGCCGCGCATTTATGGATCGCAGCGACTATCTTGGCGATCCGGATTTCACGACCATGCCGCTGAAGCAGATGGCGGATATGAAGTATGCCAAGGCGTGGCGCAAGACGATTGATCCGATGAAGCCGACAGCTTCGAAAGACCTCGTCCGTCCTGCGGGATTTATGCCGGAACCGCCAAAGCAAACCGACAAGCACGAGAGCACGCAGACAACGCACTTCAGCGTGGTGGATGCCGATGGCAACGCTGTGAGCAACACCTACACGTTGAACTTTCTGTTTGGTTCCGGCGTCGTGATCAAGGGTGCGGGATTCGCCATGAACGACGAGATGGATGACTTCACCGGCAAGGTGGGTGTGCCCAATGGATTTGGCCTGATTCAGGGGCCGAATAACTCCATCGCGCCGTATAAGCGTCCGCTGTCTGCAATGACACCGACGATTGTGACCAAGCGTGGCAAGGTGCGTCTGGTGTTGGGATCGCCGGGTGGACCAACGATCATCACTACCGTTGCGAACGACATGATCAGCGTGCTGGATAACGGACTGAATATTCAGGAAGCGGCGGATGCTCCGCGATTCCACCATCAGTATTTGCCTGATGAACTGCAGGTGGAGAAGAAGTTCTCTACGGCCACTGCGGATGCCTTGAAGGCAAGCGGATATGTCATCAAGCGTTCCGGCGAATTCGATGAGAAGAATCCTGGCGTTTGGGGCGATAGCGAGTTGATTGCTGTCGATCCGAAGACGGGTGAACTGCTGGGTGGACACGACACACGCAAGCCTTATGGCAAGGCGGATGGATATTGATGCAGCTTCGCACCACCGCTCGTATCTAAGTGCAACTTGTACGCATAAAGCGCGTCATCCTGAGCGAAACGAAGTGAAGTCGA
>NZ_JAEDXV010000017.1:0-102190 GCF_036877645.1 Terriglobus sp. ADX1 | reverse complement strand
CCACCACCAGCAGGATGTAATGGGCGTGCGTGGACAGCATTGTGGGCATCATTTCCATTTTACCGAGCGGTTTGCGGCATTCCCGGAAGCTGGTTCATAGGTTGAGAGGAAAGCAGGTCCTTCGACTTCGCTTCGCTCAGGATGACGGACTTTGTCCGTTGGAGCTTCGCTTGTCAGAGCTGGGCTTGGCATGCTTCGCATCGTTATTCGGCCCGGAACATCCAATATGACCGTGAGCAAAGTTCAGGATCATCCGTCTGTTTTACGTAAACTGCGGCAGCTCTGGAATGTTGTTCGTGAGAGCCACCGCCAACCGATGCTGGGCAAACCGAATCCGCCGAAACTGGTGGACCCGGAAGAGCTTGGCGTTACCTTCATTGGGCATTCTTCGTTCCTTATCCAGATTGCTGGCCGCAATGTGCTGGTGGATCCCGTGTTTGCAACGCGGTTGATTCTGCTGCGTCGTGCGCGGCTGCCGGGGGTGGAGATTGCGCATCTGCCACCGATTGATGCAGTTCTGCTGACGCATGCGCATATGGATCATTTGAATCTGCCGTCGTTGCGGAGGATTGTTCGTCATGCGAAGAAGCTGACGGGCGTGGCGCCGGAGGCGATTGTGCCTCGCGGGGTAAGCGATCTTGTGGCCAAGGTTGGGTTTCGCAAGGTGACGGAGCTGGAGTGGTGGGAGAATGCGTCGCTTGAGGGCGGCGATGTCATGGTGACGATGACGCCAGCGAAGCATTGGGGCGCGCGCATGTTCAGCGATACGCACCGGCTGTTTGGTGGGTATGTGATTGAGGGTGCGGGACACAGCGTGTATCACTCAGGTGACACGGCTTACTTCAACGGCTTCCGAGAGATTGGGCGCAGGCTACAGCCGGAGATTGCGTTGCTGCCGATTGGCGCTTACTACCCGGATAGCTATCGCGCGGTGCATACTTCGCCGGAAGAGGGATTGCAGGCGTTTCTTGATCTGGAATCTGCAACGACGATGATACCGATGCACTACGGGACGTTTCCGCTGGGCAAGGAGCCGATGGATGAGCCTCCGGTGCGGTTGATGACTGCGGCGAAGAAGCTTGGTGTGGCGGATCGTGTGGATGTGATGGGCGAGGGCGAGACGTTTGTGGTGAAGGTGAACGAAACCCAGCCATCTATGGCACGCTGATAAGCAGAAGCATCTCTGGCACTGAGTGCTATAGTGGTTCCGGTGAGACCGGTACCCGTGAAATCTGTTTCGGTCTACAAGAGCAAGTCTTTCGCTCGTTTTCAGAAACGTGCGAAGCTGACGGATCGTGATCTTTGGATGGCTGTTCAGGCAGCCGAAAACGGTTTGATTGATGCTGACCTTGGCGGTGGCGTGATCAAGCAGAGAATTGCAAGGGCTGGGCAAGGGAAATCCGGCGGATCGCGTTCGATTGTTTTGTTTCGCAAGGGAAACCGCGCAGTTTATGTATATGGCTTTGAAAAGAAGGATCGGCCCAATATCAGGCCTGAAGAAGTAGAAGCCTTTAAAGAACTTGCCGCAGTGGTTCTGGGATATACCGATGCGGAGATGTTTGATCGAGTGAACGATGGCGCCCTGATTGCCGTAGCAGGACCGGGAGAGGAGAGCGATGGCAAAAAAATATCGTAGCAATGCGATGGCCGCGATCCACGAGACCGCTACAGACCTGCACCGCGCGGGCGGCATGGATCAAAAAACGATGCGCAAGTTCGATGCGCTTTGCCTGACGCCGATTGAAGAGATGACGCCGGCGCGCATTCGTGCCATTCGCAAAAAGGAGCAGGCAAGTCAGACTGTCTTTGCTGCGTATCTGAATGTGACACCGAGCCTGGTGAGCAAGTGGGAGCGTGGCGAGAAGCGTCCCCAGGGGGCTTCTTTGAAGTTGCTTTCTCTGGTTGCGAAGAATGGGCTGGAGATGGTCGCCTAAAAGAAGATCTTCTAAACGGCCGCGGCGGGCGAGAGCCTTGCCGCGGCTTCCTCATTTGTGATGCCGAGAACGTGGATCACTTTGGAGCGCGACGTGAGGCCCGATGCGATGGCGATGCTGGCCTTGGGGACTTTGAGCGCTGTGGCGAGATAGCGGATGAGAGCTTCGTTGGCTTTGCCATCGACGGCGGGGGCGTTCAGGGCGATCTTGATGGCGTCGCCATAAAGACCGATGACGCCTTCGCGTGATGCACCGGGCTGCACGCGGACTGCGAAGCTTACACCGCCGTCGATGTTGCGGATGTTCATTGTCCTTCGCCAGACAGCTTTAATTTTTCAACGTCTGCAAGATCAATGAATCGACCGGATGCTTCTTTGTTGCGTATGAGGTCTTCTTTGGAAATTACATGAACTGTGAGGTCTGTATCCGCCATACGGTCTACGCGGTGCTGCCACGCTTCTTCAAATGCAATGCCCGGAATGTCCTGTAGGACATCCACGCGGGCAGGTGGCATACCTATCTGGAATACGGTTTCAGGGTGTTCATTGAAATCACTTGGCGAAATACCTGACAACGGTGCGCCGAAGTCTTGCAAGGCGGAAAACACAGCTTTTGCATTGGCTTCGTCAGAGCGGATCCACACATCCAGATCTTTCGTTCCGCGTGGTTCGGAATGAAGCCTACGGCGTGTCCACCGACAACGAGATATTCAACTCCATGATCGTTGAATGCGCGTAAGAGATCTTTCTGATCCTTCAGCATCCAGGTTCACACCCTTCCATGCGTATGCTTCACGGACGATTTCCGCGACGGCCTCCATTCGCTCATAGTCAGGTCTGCTTTGCCAATAGCGGAGTGTTTCCATGAGCTGGCTCTTTGCATCGGTGACCTTGCGAATCGTGCGATCCATGCGGATATTTTACTCTTCGTCGTCTTCGCGGTACTTGGTGCGGGTGCCGAAGATGGCTGAGCCTACGCGGACGCAGGTGGAGCCTTCTTCAATGGCTACTGCGAAGTCGTGCGACATGCCCATGGAGAGTTCGGGGAGCGAGAGGCCTTCGATGGTGGCAACGGCTTCGTCGCGGAGTTCGCGCAGACGGCGGAAGTAGGGACGTGCGCCTTCGGGATCGTCGGTGTAAGGCGGCACCATCATCAGGCCGCGGACTTCGAGGCCGTCCATCTCTTCAAGGATGTTGCGGAGCAGGCCGGGGAGTGCGTATTCGCCGATGCCGTGCTTGGTTTCCTCTTCAGAGAGTTTTACTTCGACGAGGATGGGAAGGACTTTGCCCACCTGTTCGCAGACGTCGTTGAGGCGTCGCGCGACTTTTACGCTGTCCACGGAGTCGACGGCGCTGAAGACCCATGCGGCTTTGCTGGTCTTGTTGGATTGCAGGTTGCCGATGAGGTGCATCTCAAGCTGGCCCACGTCTTCGCCCAGGATGGTGTGGAGTTGCTGCTGCTTGTGTTCCCATTCTTGCAGGCGGTTTTCACCGAAGAGGCGCTGACCTGCGCGGAAGGCTTCTGCAACGACGTCGGGACCCCAGGTTTTCGAGACGGCCATGAGCTTCACGTCGGCGGGGTTACGGTTGGACTTGGCGCAGGCGGCTGCGATTTCCGCGCGTACCTGCTCTAAATTTTCTGCAATCGACATACATCCAGCTTAGTCGAACAGGGTTGGCTTATCGAATTGATTTGCCTTGGTGGGCACGGGGTAGCCGAAGTGCTCGTAGGCGCGGCGTGTGGCGACACGGCCGCGGGGGGTGCGGTCGAGGAAGCCGATCTGCATGAGGAAGGGCTCGTAGACTTCTTCGAGCGCGTCTTCTTCTTCAGCAAGTGCGGCTGCGAGTGTGTTCAAGCCGACGGGGCCACCGTCGTACTTTTCGATGATGGTGCGAAGGAGACGGCGGTCGAGTTCGTCGAAGCCGTGGGGGTCGACTTCAAGCATTTGCAGTGCTGCCTGTGCGGTCTTTTGGTCGATGACGCCGTTGGCGCGCACCTGTGCGTAATCACGTACGCGGCGGAGCAGACGGTTGGCAATACGCGGAGTGCCGCGTGAACGCATGGCGATTTCGGCTGCGCCGTCTGCGTCGATCTGTACCCCGAGGACTTCTGCGCTGCGTTCCACGATGAAGCGGAGGTCGTCGTCGTTGTAGAACTCGAGCCGCAGCAGGATGCCGAAGCGCGAACGCAGTGGTGACGAAAGCAGGCCGGGCCGCGTGGTGGCAGCGACGAAAGTGAAGGGACGAATCTCCATCACGTGGGTGCGCGCTGCGGGGCCCTGGCCGATGATGATGTCGAGCTTGTAATCCTCGAGCGCGGTGTAGAGCTTTTCTTCCAGCACTGGTTGCAGGCGATGGATTTCGTCGAGGAAGAGCACCTGCTTTTCGCGCAGGTTGGTGAGGATGGCGGTGAGGTCGCCCTGGATTTGCAGGGCGGGGCCGCTGGTCTGCTGGAAGCCCACGTTCAACTCGTTCGCGATGATGGTGGCGAGCGTGGTTTTGCCGAGACCGGGAGGGCCGTAGAGCAGAACGTGATCGAGGGCTTCGCCGCGTGATTTGGCGGCTTCGAGCGCGATGGCGAGTTGCTCTTTGGCCTTGTGCTGGCCGATGAATTCGCCAAGGCGGTTGGGGCGCAGCTTGAGTTCGAAGGCTGCGTCTTCGCCCATGCTGATGGCGCTGACGAGGCGCTCCGCGTCCGCGGAGGGAGTGGAGCGATTCAGGTCAAAGCGCTTTTTATTGAGGAAGTCCATCGTTCAGGTCGCTAAGGCGATGGTACGGCGAAGATGGCTGCGAGGCAATGCGTAGCTACTCTGAGGTGCTGGCATAGAGGTCGTGAAACTTGAAGATGATGGCGCTGCGGACGGTGGACGCTTTGCCATCTACTTCCACGGGAGAGAAAGTCCATTGTTTGGCGGCATCGATGGCGTTGCTGCGAAGCATCTCCGGGCCGCTGATCAGGACGTATTTCGTCACCTTGCCGGTTTCATCCAACTCGACGCCTACCACTACGTCGCCGGTGATATGTGCTGCTTTTGCAATGGCTGGGTATAGGGCTTTTTCCTGATGGGTGGCGTGTTCCATGAGAGCTTTCACGGGAACCGTGGGTGGTTGTGTCTGGGCGATGGCAGGACTGGCAAGGAGGCCAATGAGAACAAGTTGTACAAGGGACGTGCGCATGGCAGAGATGATATCCGATGTGCTTTTGTTGATAGCCTGAAGATGCCCTCCTATGAGTGAACTGACTGCAACGCGGCATCGCTGGCTGGTGATTGCCGCATTTCTATGCGTTTACTTTTTCTGGGGATCGACGTTTGTTGCGATTCGCGTGGGTGTGCAGTCGCTTTCGCCTGCTTTTGTTTCGGGATTTCGTTACTGCGCGGCTGGCGTGATTATGCTGACGGTGCTGGCGCTGCGTGGTGTGCGGATTGTGCTGCCACGTGCGGAGTTTCAGCGTGCGCTGCTGCTGGGCGTGGTGATGCTGACGGGCAATAACGTGATGATCAGTTGGGCAGAGCAATCGCTGTCTGCCGGGTTGGCTGCGTTGTTGGCTGCGGCTATCCCCTTAATGATTGCGCTGGCGGAGACGTTTATTCCTGGCGGCACGCCGTTGAATCGCATGGGATGGTTTGGCACGGTCATCGGCTTTGTTGGTCTGATTGTTTTGCTGGCTCCGTTGTTGGGAGGCGGTGTTGGTTCTGCTTCGACAGGCGTTGTGATCATGCTGGTGGCGGATTTGCTGTGGGTGGTGGGTTCGCTTTATTCGGGACGCAAGTCTTCGCAGGTTGATCCGTTGCTGAGCGCGGGTTGGCAGATGCTGCTGGGTGGTACGTTGAGCATCGTTTTGGGATCAGCATTGGGCGGATGGCAGAGTGCACATTGGAATAAGAGCGCGCTGTTGGCGGTGTTGTGGCTGATCGTGTTTGGATCGCTGGTGGGCTACACCGCGTACATGTGGCTGTTGCATCATGTGCCGGTGGCGAAGGTGGCCACGTATGCGTATGTCAATCCGATTGTCAGTGTGGCACTGAGTTCGCTGTTGCTGCATGAGTCGCTGCATGGATCGCAGTGGATTGCGATGGCGATCATTCTGGCTTCTGTCGCGTTGGTGACTGCGAGTAAGGCAAAGCCCAAGGCGGCTTAGTGCAAATCCAAAAGCTGCTGCGCAGCACGGATGCCGCTACGCAATGCGCCGTGAACTGTGCCCCAATGGCCCGTGGTGTCTGTGTGTTCGCCTGCGAAGAAGAGTGTGTTCTCGACGGGATGCGTCATCTTTTCTGAAGCGTCTACTGCACCTGTGGGAACCCATGAATAGGCTCCACCAAAGAGCGGATCGTGGCTCCAATCATGGCGATGGTGCGATACAAGTTCTTCGAGTATCTGCTGTTTTGGAACGCCGAAGATGCGAGAGAGGTCATGGCATGCGGCTTCGGCAATTTCTTCGTCGCTTTTGGGGGCGAAAGCTTCGGCGGGTGGGCCGCCGGCCCATGCTGTGAGTACAGGGGCGAGCGAGGGATAGCCTGTCCAGAAAACGCGAAAGTTCAGATCGCTGCGTTGGCGTTCGGGAAGGATGAACGAGAGTTTTTGTAATGCCTTTTTCTGCAGGTGATCGAGTTGTGCCCACCAGCGGTTGCGGAAGACCAGGTTCATGCGGAGGACGGGGCCTATCGCCATGCGGCTGGCTTGCAGCAGAATGTTTGCTGGTGCCGGGTGGAATGTGACGCTTGTCGATTGCAGGACGCCGAGTGGCAGAGTGATGATGGCGGTGTCTGCGTGCAGGGATTCGCCTGAGTGCAGATGGATGTCCACCGATCCGCGTGACCATGTGATGGATTTCACTTGTGACTGCAGACGGAGCGTGCCGCCCAGACGAGTGAAGCGTGCAGCTAGTTCTTCGGGCAGGCGGTGGTAGCCGCCTTTGACGTGGTGCAGGGCGTCGCCGTCGATGCTGTCTTCCGCGTGTTGCTGAATGGCGAGTGAGCGCACGGAGATGCGCGCGGCGTCGGCAGCGTTGAAGCCTTCGACGTAGGCTCGTGCGCCGGAGCGAATGCCAGGTGCGATGTTTTCGCGTTCGCACCATGCGTCGAATGTGAGGTCTTCTGCCGGATGTTTTTCGCTCCACTCCGTCATGCGTTCGAGGACGTTGAAGGGTGAGTCTTCGTCGCTGTGTGAGCCTTCATCTTGTGGATGGAGCGAGTCGTCGCTGCAATCGTAGTTGAAGTTTTCGCCTTCAAGTTCGTAGGTTTCGAGGTTGAGGTCTTCCAGCAGCGCGAGAAGTTCCGGTGGCTTGCCGTGTATGAATTCGGCACCGAGTTCGATGAAGTCGCCGTCCTGTTGCACCGTGCGGATGCGGCCGCCAACGCGGCCCTGCGCTTCGAGCAGCGTTACTTGCAGGTTGCTGCTGGCGCGCAGTTTTACTGCGGCCATCAGGCCTGCGACTCCTCCACCGATGACGATGATGTGTTTCAACGGGCTGTCTCCACGGGCGATTTTGCCAGCAGGTCGCGCAATAGATTGATGGCTTCTTCGCGTGTGTGGATGGCTCCGTCGAGTTGCGCGTCTTCCAGGTCCTGCAGCAGTTGCTTGAAGCGTGGTCCGGGCTTTAAGCCTGCTTCGATGAGATCGCGACCGGTGAGTAGCAGCGTGGGTTTGTAAACTTCTTCGGGCGCTTTCTCGAATTCTTCTTTTGCGTAGTGATAGAGGTCCAGCAGGTTGTGCGAACTGGTGACGTCAAGCTTGTGAAGTGCCAGATGCTCGGGGAAATCCTGTAGACGGAAGAAGCGTTTGAGTGTGCTCTGCTTCATGTGTTTTACGTCGCCGAAGCGCATGTGATTGGCGACGAGCGAGACGACCTGATCGATATCTGCGGAAGAAAAACGCAGGCGATTCATGATGGCGCGGGTCATGGTGGCGCCGACTTCCGCGTGACCGTTGAAGCGTATGCGCGGCTTTGCATCGGCAGGATCGGGTGCGCGGAAGGTGGGTGGCTTGCCTACGTCGTGCAGCAGTGCGCCCCATGCCAGAGTGCCCTTTACATTTGCGGGAAGTTGATCGAGCAGCATGAGCGTGTGAATCCACACGTCGCCTTCGGGGTGCCATTCGGGCGGCTGTTCCACGCCTTTCATGGCGGCGACTTCGGGGAGTACGTGTTGCAGAAGGCCGGTCTCGTCGAGCAGTTCGAAGGCGCGTTTTGCATGGCCTTCCGTGAGCATCTTTGTCAGCTCGTCGCGGATGCGTTCGTTGCTGACTTGCGCAATGGTGGCGGCTTGTTGCTGGATGGCGCGCATGGTTTGCTCTTCCATCGCGAAATCAAAGCGTGCGGCGAAACGGACAGCGCGCAACATGCGGAGCTTGTCTTCTTCGAATCGCTTTTGAGGATCACCAATGGCACGCACGATGCCTGCCTGCAGATCCTGCTGGCCGTTGACGAAGTCGAGTAGTTTTTCCTGGATGTTGTCTTCGGTGAGGCCGATGGGGTCGAGCAGCATGCCGTTGATGGTGAAGTCGCGGCGCTTTACATCGTCTTCCGGTTTTTCGGCGTACTCCACTTCGACGGGGCGGCGGCCGTCGACGTATTCGCCGTCGCAGCGGAAGGTGGCGACTTCCGTCTGCACTTCGCAGCCTTCGTCCTTGTTGGCGCTGCATACGATGACCACGCCAAAGTGTGCGCCCACGCTGAAGGTGCGGTCGAAGCCCATCATCACGGTTTCCGGGCGGGCGTTGGTGGCTACGTCGTAGTCCTTGGGGGCGATGCCCATGAGTAGGTCACGGACACATCCGCCTGCGAAATAGGCGTGGAAGCCGCGTTCGCGCAGTTCTTCCACGATGTGCAGTGCAGCTTGAAATGCCGGTATTGCCTTTGCGTCTTCCAGTGCGCTCATCACTCTCTAGGATGCTCCTTTCGTGTGAGGATGTCTTTGCGGCAGCAGTGGTGAGGAAATCTGCATCAGAGTGTGTGAAGAACGCATGAGCCATTTCACGACGGAACCGGGATCAGGGTATGTGCAGTGGAGAACTGCGGCGCTGTTTGCACTGACGCTGCTATGCGTCGTGGCAACGCTGCTGTTTGCGCATACGCTGATGTTTCCCATCATTGGCGCGATTACGCTGGCTGTGGTTACGCAGCCATTGTCTGCGTGGCTGCGCAGACGATGGTCGCCTACGCTGGCGGGAATTGCGATGGTGGTGCTGGTCAGCGTGGTGTTATTTGCGCCGATGTATCTGCTGATTAAGCATCTGGTGGTGCAGGCGATTGCGCTGGCTCGCTACGTGGAGTCGGGCGGCGTGGACGATTTTCTTGCAGAGCTTGCAGTGAAGCATCCGAAGCTGGGCGATGCGGTGCAGAATGCGATTGCGCAGTTTGCTCCGGGGATGTCAGGCCGCGCGATTGCAGGATGGTCTGCGCCGAAGCTGGGGCAGGCATTTGGTGCGATGGTTCACGGCATTGTGAGCATTGTGCTGCTGCTGTTTTTCTACTTCTTCCTGGTGCGGGACGAGGCCGTGGCACTGCGTGCGTGGGAGTCGGTGTTGCCGCTTCGCACGGATGAGTCGTTTGATTTCAGTCGGAAGCTGCGCGACATTATCGAGGCGATCTTCGCGGGGCGTTTGCTGATTGCGATGTTGCAGGGAGTGGCTTCCGGCGTGGCGTATTGGCTGGTGGGTGTGCCGGGCGCGCTGCTGTGGGGATTTGTCACGTTTGTTTGCTGTTTGATTCCGGCGTTTGGCGCGTTTCTGGCCTGGGTGCCGATTTGTTTGTACGTGGGATTGGTGCTGAGTTGGACGAAGTGCCTGATCCTGGCGATCTGGTGCAGCGCTGTGGTGTCCACCATGGATAACTTTCTTTACCCGGTGTTTGTGGGGAAGAAGACGGATCTGCATACCGGTGTGATTTTTGTGGCCATCTTTGGCGGGTTGGCTTTCTTTGGGATTAGCGGGTTCATCCTGGGGCCGGTTCTGGTGGCGTCCGCGATTTTGCTGTTGCAGATATGGAAGTTGCGGCTGGCGGAGGCGGGATAGAGCTTCCCGAGGAATCGTAGTGAGGGAAAGGAATGCAGGTCCTTCGGCTTCACTTCGTTTCGCTCAGGATGACGGTCTTCGAATCGTATGAGCGGCTTTGCCGCTGGCCCACGTCTCAAAAGCGAGACGTGGGGCACCCCGGTGTTTGTGTCCCGGTACGATAGAGAGATGGGCAATGGCCTGATTTTAGGGATTGAAAGCTCCTGCGACGAGACTGCGGCGGCGGTGGTGCGTGCGGGCAGCGATGTGCTGTCGAACGTGGTGGCGACACAGATGCAGATGCACGCGCTGTATGGCGGCGTGGTGCCGGAGCTGGCCAGTCGAGAACATCTGCGGAATATTGTGCCGGTGGTGCGGGAGTCGCTGCGGCAGGCTGGCATTGAAGCGAAGGATGTGGATGCGGTTGCCGTGACGGCAGGGCCGGGGCTGGCGGGGGCGCTGCTGGTGGGGATTTCGTATGCCAAGGCGTATGCGTATGCGCTAGGAAAGCCGCTGATTGCGGTGAACCATCTGGAAGGGCATATTCATGCGGTACTGATGGAAGGTAGCGAGTCAGCGGGCTCTATGGAGTCAGAGGGTTCTACGCTGGCCTTGGTGGTTAGTGGTGGGCATACGCATCTTTATCTTGCTTCTCTTGATCAAGGCATCTGGTCGTATCGCAATGTTGGGCGGACGGTGGATGATGCAGCCGGTGAGGCGTATGACAAGGTGGCGAAGCTGCTGGGGTTGGGATATCCCGGTGGGCCGTGGGTTGATCGGCTGAGTGCGTTTGGGAATCCGAAGGCGGTGCCGTTCCGGTTTGTGGAGATCAATCGCGGGACGGTGGATGAGCCTTCGTTTGATTTTTCGTTCAGCGGGATCAAGACGGCCGTGCTGCGGTACATCGAGACGCATGGGATGAAGGCGGCGATTGAGGAGCGGCGCACTGCGCTGGAAAAGATGGCTTCGCCGACGCTGGAGGATGTTCATGCGCTTTGCGATGCGGAGACGCTGGACCTGATCGCGAGTTTTCAAGCGGCGGTGGTGGGAAACCTGATCCGGCAGACGATGGCGGCAGCGCAGCATTTTGACGTGAAACGGATTGTGGTGAGCGGCGGTGTGGCGGCGAATCGTGAGTTGCGCTCGCGGTTTGAGACGGAGGCAGGAAAGCGCGGTTTGACGGTGCGTTTTCCCGCTGCGGCGATGTCCACGGACAATGCGGCGATGATTGCGGCGGCGGCGTGGCCGAAGTTCGCACAGGGGGAGTTTGCCGGACCCGCTTTGAATGCCACGCCACAGCTTCGTCTTGGGTAGAATCAAGAACGACGGAATGCGGCGGCGGGGCGGTGGCCCGGGCGCGCTCGCAAGTCCCGGAAGGCACGCGAACCCGCCGGATGCCCATCGAACTCTTTAATACTCTTGGCAGCCGCGTGGAGCCGCTGACTGCGTCGCGGGACAACACGCTGCGCATGTACTGCTGCGGCCCCACCGTGTATGACTACGGCCACATTGGCAACTTCCGCACATTCCTGCACGTGGATGTGCTGCGTCGCGCAGCGCGGCTGAATGGCTTTGCACTGAAGCACGTGATGAACATCACGGATGTGGACGACAAGATCATCCGCAATGCTGGCGCTGCGGGCATGTCCATTGCCGATTACACGGCGAAGTACGAGAAGGCTTTCTTTGAGGACATGGACGCGCTGGGCGTGGAGCGTCCGGAGATTGTGGCGCATGCGACGGAGAGCATTCCGGAGATGGTGGCGCTGGTGGAACAGCTTGCCAGCGAAGACATTGCGTACAAGACCGATGATGGTTCGTGGTACTTCCGCATTGCGAAGTTTCCGGATTACGGGAAGCTGAGCGGCAAGGACCTGGAAGGTATTGAAGACGGCGCGCGCGTGGACGTGGACGAGTACGAGAAGGATGCCGCGCGCGACTTTGCCCTGTGGAAGGCAACAAAGCCCGGCGAGGCATCGTGGCAGACAGAGATTGGTGAAGGGCGGCCGGGCTGGCACATTGAGTGCTCGGCGATGGCGCTGAAGCACCTGGGGCCGAACTTTGACGTTCATGCCGGTGGCGAGGATCTGACGTTTCCGCACCACGAAAACGAAATTGCGCAGAGTGAATGCGCCACGCATCAGCCGTTTGCGCGGCACTGGTTCCATGTGCGTTTTCTGCTCGTCGAGGGCAAGAAGATGTCCAAGAGCGAGGGCAACTTCTTCACGCTGCGCGATTTGTTGCTGAAGGGATATCGCGCGTCGGCGATTCGTTTCCTGCTGATCAGCGTGCCGTATCGCAACCAGATGAACTTCACGTTTGAAGGGCTGACGGAGAGCGCGAATGCGATTGAGCGTCTGCGGACGTTCGTGCGCAGGCTGGATGCCGCGGTGAAGAATCCCGCGTTGCCTGAGGCTGCGAATGAGGAGTTGCTGGCGCTGACCGTGGCAAAGCGCGACGCGTTTCATGCGGCGTTGCAGAACGATCTGAATACCGCGGAGGCTCGCGCTGCCGTATTTGACATGGTGCGGGCGGCGAATATCACGCTGGATAACGGCACGTTTGGCCGTGGCAACGTGGATGCAGTGCAGAAGCTGTTGAATGACTTCGACGCTGTGTTCGATGTGTTGACGGATCGCGATGCCGCCGTCAGCAAGGCTGCCGTGGAGTGGGCGAAGGCAGAGGGCCGCACGGACATTGCGACCGAGTTGCTGCAGGCGCAGAGCATCACGGACGAAGAAATTGAGGCGCTGATTGCGGAGCGTACCGATGCGCGCAAGAAGCGGAATTTTGCTCGTGGGGATGCCATTCGCAACGAGTTGCTGGAGAAGGGCATCGTTATTGAGGACGGCAAAGACGGCGTTACGTGGAAGCGTAAGTAGTGTCGTGAAGCGGCGGGGGGAGCCGAAGAAGATACCCCCAATGCGATTTGCTATTCGGCATTCACAAATCACCAACCTATACTCGCGGAAGCGAGCAATCTATTTCGCAGAGGAGTACCGGATTTTATGGCCACCACCACCATCAGCGTTGACGAGTTTCAGGCGCTAGAACAGCGCGTCCTACGCACCGTGGAGCTGATCCGGTCAGAGCGCGAGGCACGCGCCACGGCTGAGGCTGAGATTGTGGCGTTAAAGGAATTGCTGGACACGGCTTCTGCGGAGAATTCGCAGCTTACCGCAGAACTTTCTTCGTTGAAGAGTGAGCGCGAGCAGGTGAAGGGTCGCGTGGACGCGATGCTGAAGCAGCTTGACGAACTGGTCTAACTGAAGAAAAGAAGAGAAGGCATGCAGAATTCCGTCCCCCAGTCCGTAACGGTTGCCATCTACGACCAGAACTATCATCTGCGCGGCATTGACCCGCAGCACATTGAAACGCTGGCGCAGCTTGTAGACAGCAAGATGCGTGCGGTGTCGTCGCAGGGCGCTACCGTGGATTCATTGCGTGTGGCGGTGCTGGCGGCGTTGAACATTGCGGATGAGTTGATGGAGCTGCGCGAGCGGCACCGGGAATTGCTGGATTCGCTGGATCATGCAGAGACAGCAAACCGGCATCGGGCGCATTCGCTGGCATCCATGCTGGATGAAGCTTTGCGCGATGAGTATCGTGTGGCTGTTTAGTTTCTTCGCAAAGTGATGAAAAGAGGTCCGGCTTCGGCTGGGCCTCTTTTGTTTTCGTGGCTGGAACCTGGAAGCACTATGTGTCAGTGAGGATTCGTCGGCTTTTTCGCTGCGCCAGAATGACGGGCTGCGGTGATGGTGCGATGTTTGCAAACGCTTCCAAGCACGCGATACCATGCCGCCGATGTGCTTCTGTCGGGTTGCGGAGGCGCGAAAGGATTGGGATGAAACGTCTGCTTGCCTTGTTGTTGCTGTGTTCTTCTGCTGCGGCGGTCGCGCAGGATCGCATTTTGATCTACACGCGTAGTTACACGGCGGACGGCAAAGGGTACGTGCACGGCAATCGTGCCAGCAGCGTGGTGGCGTTGGAGAAGATTGCGGCAGAGCTGAAGATTCCCACGGATAACACGGATGATCCGATCGTGTTTACACCGGAAAATTTGAAGAAGTACACCGTGATGGTGTTCAGCAACAGCAACAACGAGGCGTTCAGCACGCAGGCGCAGCGCGATGCTTTCAAGGGATGGATTGAGCATGGTGGCGGCTGGGTGGGTATTCACTCGGCGTCAGGCAATGAGCGTAATTGGGACTGGTTCGCGCAGATGGTGGGCGGTAGGTTCCTGATGCATCCGAAGAAGCAACAGTTCACGGTGAAGGTGGTTGATCCGAAGTTTCCTGCGATGCAGGGCGTGCCTGCGGAGTTCACCGTGAATGATGAGTGCTACTTCACCAAGCGCTTCAGCGATACGATCCATCCGCTGTTGACGGTAGATACTTCGAAGCTGGATGTGACGAACTTCAAGCTGGATCGCAAGGACTTTCCGAATCCGCTGCCGATTGCGTGGTGGCAGGAATTTGATGGCGGACGCGAGTTTTATATCGCGCTGGGACACGACAACAGCTATTACGAAGATCCAGTGTTTGAGGGGATTTTGAAGCGGGCGATTTTGTGGGCGGCGAAGAAGTAACGCTGCGCCGGATTCCCTAAATGAAACAGAGGAAAGAAGATTTCTGTTGCCGTTTTTTACGGCTCGGGTAAGCTGCTGCTGTGAAAATTCTCTCGTCTGTTCTGCTGCTCGTTCTCAGTTCCGCGTGTATTGCGCAAACTTCCACTGCTAACTCCTATGAAAGTCTGCCAGAGTTCCAGAAGCTTCGCGCAGAGGCAAAGGACGAACAAAACTCCAGTAGCAAGATCATTTTTGCCGCGGGAACCTGGAAGAAGGCGAACAAAGTGGCGGGTGGCCACTGCATGGAGTGTTTGGAAGGCGTGTTCACATCGCAGTTGCGGCTGGGCGAATACAAGGATGCGCTGAAAACTGCGAAAGAGTGGGATGCTGCCAGTAATCAGTCGCTTGATCATGTGCGTGCGGAGCTTGCCGAAGGGCGCGTCGCGATTGCAATGGTCGACAGGAATAAGCCGAATATGGCTGTTCTGCAAGAGGCCGATGAAGAGCTAAAGAAGGCGACAGCGGCGCATGCCACGGCGGCTTACTTCTACGACGGCCAAGTGCTGGCTCTGATGAAGAAGGATGCAGATGCAGGCGCGGCTTTTGGCCAGTATGCGAAGTTGACGCGGAAGGATGATCCGCTACTGTCGCGGGCAACTTATTTCTCTACGCACCCTGAGATGGCACGCGAAAAGATGGCACCAGCGGTGTTGGTGAACACGCTGGGTGGAAAACGATTCAACCTGGATGATATGCATGGCCGTGTGGTGTTGATTGACTTCTGGGCGACGTGGTGCGGTCCATGCAAACAGGAACTTCCCCACATGAAGAAGCTGGCGGAGGCGTATAAGGATGAGCCTTTGGAGATCATCAGCATCTCCTGGGATTCTGACGCCAACAAATGGCGGCAGTTCATTGCGGACAATGGCATGAGCTGGAACCAGTACCTGGACGCGGATCACAGTGTGACGAAGATGTTTGGCATTGATGCCATTCCGCATTACTTCACGATTGATGCCAATGGCGTGTTGATGGCAGAGAATGTGGGATCGGGGTCAAATATTGATGGGCGTATTCGAAAACTGGTGGCGCAAGCGAAGGAACAGAAGCAGTTAGCCGCAGCAGTCAGCACGCCAACTGCAGGGCAATAAAACACGAGGTCTTTGCAAGTGTTTGGCTAGCACAAAACGGCTTTGTTGCTCAACTTGCAAACCCTTCGCACATTGCGTAGCATCTGCCTTTAGATGACCGACCTGCAAAGCAGGTGGGGGAACAACGTCGGTTGAACCAACATTCATTGAACAGGGGTTCGGCTCGTATACATGGTTCGGTGTGCAGTGTCCGCCAGTCCGGAATGCCTAAAGAGCCACGGCTGAATCCCACCGCTTATTGGCGGGTTCACCGGCGCTTCCAACACGGCCCAGCGGGTCGGTCCTCGCAAGATTCAAATGGGCGTCTACCTCAGCGGTAGACGCCCGTTTGTTTTTACGAATGCTTGCCGTTGTATCTCTTCTCGCCAGCGGAGATGGCGATGGGCAGGCGGTTTTGTTGCGGTGGAATGGGGCAGGATGTGTGCGATGAAAATGCGCACAACGGATTGCGTGCCTGATTGAAGTCGAGCACGACGGTGCCGGGTTTGTTGAGGCCGTTGCTGGGCATGGCGATGTCGAGGAAGCGCCCGCCTTCGTAAGTGGTGGTGCGGCTGGTGGTGTCGCGGAAGACGAGGAAGAGCGGTTTGTCCTTGCGCTGCACGAACGTTGGTTCCAGTTGGAAGGTGCGACCGTTCTGCGTGAACTCGGCTATGCCGTAGGATGTCTCCTCATTCACCTGACCAAGGATATTGGCGATGCGTAGCGTGTGTGGCTGCGGCCAGGGCTTCCATGCGGCGGTGATGCGGTAGTGCGCGTTGGGCGCGTACCAGTCGAGGCCGCGGAAGGCGAGCAGCGCGGGTGCCTGCATATCTCGGGCTACCAGGAAGAAGCCAAATTTGTGGCGCAGGACGAAGTTAACACTGCCTTCGCGGAAGGTGGGCGATGTGCCGTCTGCGTCGAAGGTGACGGCGCCTGCGGTGGCGGGTTTGCCGCCGATGGTGAGGTCTTTGGGGAAGCCCGAGGGTGGTGGCAGAAATTCAATCTGTTCGCCGTGCAGGCGCACGAGGCCGATCTGTGATGAGAGGTGGTCGATGCGGATTTTGCTGGTGGCTGCCGAGCCGATGGAGGTGTCGCCTTCTGCGAACTTTTCCAGTGACACCATGCCGAGTGCGCTTTGCGGACTGGTCAGCAGTTTCGACTGTGCTTTGCGGAAGTGTGCGATTTCCTCGCGTTCTGCCGGGGAGAGCGCTTTTGCCGCGGAAAGTGCCTGTGCGGGCAGGCACGCGGAGCAGAGCGCGGGGAGCGCCATGCCCAGGACAACGAACAGCCGTTTCATGCTTCTTCCTTCCGGGTATAACCGGCCGTGGGGCCGTGTCGTCCCGTTGGAAGCTCTTTGATCGAAACGCCAAAGAGCTTACCCAAGTATTCTTACAGAGAGCGTCTTATGCATCCCCATTTATTCCGTATCGGCCCGGTTACTGTCCCCACGTTTGGGGCGATTGCGGCGTTGGGGCTGGTGTTGGCGATTTCGCTGGCGGCACGTGGCGCTCGGGTGATGCGGCTGAACGAAGATGCTGTGTGGAACCTGTGTTTGTGGATGGCGGCGGGAACGCTGGTGTTGTCGCGGCTGATTATTGTGGCGCAGGTTTGGAAGTCGTTTGCGAAGTATCCGCTGTATATCCTGACGCTGCCCACGGTGACGAAGTGGGGATTGCTGCTGGCGCTGGGCAGTGGCGCGGTGTACATGCTGGTGAAGCGATTGCCGTGGCTGCGCACGCTGGATGCGCTGGCTCCTGCGGCGTTGTTGTTGCAGGCGTTTCTGCATCTTGGTACGCACTTCTCGGGCGATGATCTTGGGTTGGCGACAACGTCGCGGTTGGGTGTGATGTTTGGCGACGAGGGATATCACCCTGTGGCGTTGTATTCGGCGGTGTTGACGCTGGTGGCATGTGCGGTGGCGTTTGCGTGGCTGCATCGTGAGTCGCAGCCGGGCGAGACGTTTGGACTAGGGCTGACGCTGGCTGCGCTGATTCGGTTTTTTGTGGATACACTTCGTCCGGGTTGGGTTCTTCCGGAGACGATGATTGGCAACCTGCTGCGCGTGGATCAGCTTGTGCTGATGGTGCTGGCGGTGGTGGGTTTGAGTTTTTTCTTTCAACGAAAGGGCGTGCGTTATGCCCAGTAAAAATATGTTGCCCAAGGGCAAGCGTCGGCACTCTGTGAAGGCGGATTACCGCACGCAGCGGGATGCTGCTCGTGATGCGGAGGCTGCGGAGCTGGCGGCTACGGAAGCGGCGCTTTACGGCGAAGAGGCTCCTGTAGCGAAGCCTGCAATTCCGAATACTGCGGTGCCGGATAAGCGTGGCAAGGGATATCAGAAGAGCGGTAAGCGGCAGCAACGGACTGTTGAGGTGGCGAAGGATCTGCCCTCGTCTTCCATGGATGAAGATGATGAGTTGATTCTGCCTGTGGAGGCTGTTGCTTCCCCTGGGCGATTGACCTCGACGCGTACGCTGGTTGCTACGCCAGAGTCTCGCGGTATGCGGCTGGATGCTTATCTTGCGTGGGCACTGCCGGAGATTAGCCGCGCGCGCGCGCAGTTGCTGATTGAACATGGGCAGGTGCGGGTGAGTGGTTCGCCCGCGAAGGCGAAGTACAAGCTCAACGGTAATGAGCAGATTGTGGTGGAAGGTGAACCGCAGCCTGCGCCGCTTCGTGCGACGCCGGAAGATATTCCGCTCAGCATTGTCTACGAAGACAAACACATGGCCGTGATTGATAAGCCTGCGGGCATGATGGTGCATGCGGGCAGTGGCCTGACGGATGATGCGCGCAGCAGCGGCACGTTGGTAAATGCGTTGTTGTTTCACTTCAAGGACAAGCTGAGTGATGTGGGCGGCGCGCTGCGGCCGGGCATTGTGCATCGCCTGGACAAGCAGACCAGCGGTTTGATCATGGTGGCCAAGAGCGATGCGGCGCATCGTGCGTTGGCAGAGATGTTCTCGGAGCGGTCGCTTGAGAAGCGATACATTGCGCTGGTGCATCGGGATGTGAAGAGCGATCGCGGCATCATCGATCTTCCGATTGCGCGCGATCGTCTGCGTCGTACGCGCATGACGACGCGTGTGGGGAACCGCTACCTGACCACGGACAGCCACGGCACGCCTGCGAAGCGTCATCCGGATGAGCCGGAAGAGCGCGCCTCGCGCAGGCCCAACGATCCGCGTCCGGCGCGCAGCCTGTACACCGTACTGGAGCGTCTACATACGACTGCTGGCGATTTCACGTTGCTGGACGTGAAGATTGAAACGGGACGCACGCATCAGATCCGCGTTCACATGCAGTCGCTGGGGCATCCGGTGGTGGGCGATACGCTGTATGGCGCGCCGGCGAAGATTCCGGGGATCAAGGCAGATGGCACCGGGCCGACGCTGCACCGAAATTTTCTTCACGCGGCGCATTTGGTACTGGAACATCCGATTACAGGAAAAGAACTGGATCTGGAGGCTCCCCTGCCGGAGGAACTTGCGTCTCTCTTAGAGCAGCTTCGTGCGCTGGAAATACCGGCAGCGCCCGCCAAGCCAAAACACGCCGAGGATTGGTAAACTACGCCCCGTATGGCAGTTTTTCGTAAGTTCGCTGTTCAAGCCGCTGGCACCGTAGCACTGGTGGCGGCTTCGATCACTTTGTCCGCCCAGCAGCAGCAGTCCGCACCGCTTCCACCGGCGAATACGAATACACAACAAGGAACGAATCCGCCGCAGGGCGAACAGCCCACGGGCGATGCGCAGGGTGGCGGCTATACGCTGAAGGCCTTCGTGCCCGAGGTGTACCAGGTGTTCACGGTGACGGATAAGAAGGGTCACTTTGTTACCGGTCTGAAGCAGCAGGATTTTGGTCTGCTGGACGATGGCAAGCGCCCGGAACGCGTGATCAGCTTTACGCAACAGGCAAATCTGCCGCTGCGCATTGGCATCATGCTGGACACGTCCAACTCCATCCGCACGCGCTTTCAGTTTGAGCAGCAGGCTGCGACGGAGTTTCTGCTACAGGTGTTGCGGCCCCGTCAGGATGCAGCGTTTGTCAGCGGATTCGATGTGCGTCTGGATCTGGTGCAGGATTACACCAACTCCATTGACAAGCTGAGCACGGCGATTGAAAAGCTGCGGCCCGGTGGCGGTACGGCGTTTTTTGATGCGATCTATCAGACGTGTCGCGATCAGATGCTGACGGTGACCAGCAACGAGACGATCCGTAAGGCGCTGATTGTGGTTTCTGACGGAGAGGATAACTACTCGCGCGTGCAGGAGCAGGAAGCCATTAAGGAATGCCAGCGTGCGGATACGCTGGTGTACACCATCTCCACCAATGTTTCGCCGTCGCGCGACAAGGGCGACGATGTGCTGATGCGTTTGAGCGAAGCTACGGGTGGACGCACCTTCTTCCCGAACAAGATTGAAGATGTGGCCAAGGGCTTCCAGGACATTCAGGAAGAGTTGCGCTCGCAGTATTCGCTGCGGTATCGTCCGGCCGACCTGAAGCAGGATGGTGCGTTCCGTACGATTTACCTGACGACGCTGGATCAGCGTTACCACGTACGCGCGCGTAAGGGATACTTTGCGCCGAAGCCTCCGCAATAGGTGCTTCGGTACTTCGTATTGTTCTTGACGCCTTCGGCGTGTAATGCAAGTGAAAGGGGATGCCTTGATGGCATCCCCTCTGTTTTGGTTTGAGTTCGGTTAGGCTGCGCGGTGTTTGCCGCCGAGTTTGATCAGGGCGGCGACGATTGCTTCCTGCCAACCGGTGATTTCCTCTTCCTGTAGTGTGCGTTCCGGTGATTGGAAGACGGTGCGGAGGAGGAGCGAGTATTCGCCCTTAGGAACAGCCTTGCCCTTGGCATCGCGGAAGATTTCGATGGGTTGCAGCGAGATCATCTCTGCGATGTTCAAGCCAGCGATGGCCTGCGAAACAGCGGCCCAGGTGATGTTGTCTGCGAAGAGGAACGAGAAGTCGCGTTCGACGGCCTGGTAGCGCGAAGGTTCTTTCGCTGCGGGCTGCTTCAAATCGAAGGCAAAGAGTGCAGGAATGTTCAGTTCTGCGAGGACGACGTTTTCTTTCAGCTTACGGCGCTCACGTTCTTCGTTGGTTAGTTCACCGAACCAACCAATCGTCTTGCCTTCAAGCGTGATGGATGCACCGCGACCGGGTGCGATCCATTTGGGCAGATTATCTGCGGAGAACGTAGGTGCGCTTGCGACGAAGCGCGAGAGCAGCTCTTCCACTGCGCCCTTTACTTCGAAGAAGAGTGCATCGGCGGCGTCGATGGTGCGTGTGGCAGATGCGTTGCCGTATGCGCCGAGTGTGAGCGAAGGATGTTCGTCCACTTGCGCTGTAGAGCCGATGAAGACGGTGCCGTATTCAAAGAGGCGCACCGCAGCGACGTCGCGTGTGCTGTTGAGCAGGAGCATGCCTGCCATGCCGGGAAGCAACGACGGACGCAGGTTGCCCGCTTCCGCGTTGAGCGGATTGCCCATCGGTACTGCGGATTCCGTGGTGAACAGAGCGGAATCTGTTTCGGAGGCGAAGGTGCTGCTGATAGCTTCGGTCCAGCCGAGGGCGCGCAGCGTGGTGCGAACGACTTCTTCCTTTGCCGCGTGCGGCAGGGCGATGACGCCGCCGGAGAAGCTGGGCAGTGTGTCTGCGAAACGGTTGTAGCCATAGACGCGTGCGATCTCTTCGATGAGGTCGATCTCGCGTTCGAGGTCGAGACGCCACGAGGGCAGTGTCACCTCGTATGTGCCTGCGTCTGCGCTGGGGCGGAGATGGCAGCCGAGCGCCTGCAGATACTGCTCCACGACATCTGCAGGAACGAGATGGCCCGCAGTGCTTTCCTCAATCGTGGTGCCGAGGATTCGCTGGACTTCTTCCACGCTGAGCGTGACGTGCGGACGCTTGGTGGTGCGAAGTTCCTGCGCTTCGATGACGACGTCAGTTATGGGGCCGATGGCTTCGCCACCGCAGGCTGCGATGACTCCGCGTGTGACCAAACGATTTGCAAGAGCACAGGCGCCGAGGTCGGCTCCGCGTTCGTAGCGGTGCGATGCGTCGGTGTGCAGACCGTGGCGGCGAGAGGTGGCGCGGATGGTTGCGGGATCGAACCACGCAGCTTCCACGAGGATGTTCTTCGTGGCTTCCGTGACGCGCGAGTCCCATCCGCCCATCACACCGGCGAGGCTGAGTGCCTTCTTTTCGTCGGCAATCACGACATCGTCGGTAGTGAGCGTCTTTTCGCTGCCGTCGAGCAGTGTGATCTTCTCGCCTGCGTGTGCGCGGCGCACGATGATGCCGCCTTCGATGGTGTCGAGGTCAAAGACGTGGGTGGGGTGGCCCATGGAGAGCCAGTTGTAGTTCGTGATGTCGACGGCGTTGGAGATGGGCTTCTGGCCGATCTGCGCGAAACGCTCGGCAACGATACCTTCGCTGGGCTTGACGGTGACGCCGCGGATGACCTGTGCGGTGAAACGGCCGCAGAGTTCCGGGGCGTCGATGCGGACGGGGTAAGCGCTGTTCGCATGTGCGTGAACTGAACCGGTGGGTTCGCCTTCTGCGTTGAGCACGCGGCGATCTTCCAGTTGCAGCAGGGGCACGCCGTAGATGGTGGCGGCCTCGCGCGCGATGCCGTAGTGGTTCATGGCGTCAACGCGGTTGGTAGTGATGTCCATCTCAAAGAGATGGCCGCCGCTGGGCAGAGCATGCACGCCTTCCACGGCGATGCCGCGCAACGTCAAATCATCCGCCAGTTGGCGGTCGGAAACTTCGAGCGCGGGAAGATATTCGCGCAGCCAGTTGGAAAGAATATTCATGTGAAAAGCAGCGAGTCAGCGGGTTAGCGAGTCAGCAAGTCAGCTTTCGTCGCTCAAGCTTCGTCGACCTCCAGAGTTCTTAAGAGTCCGTTGAGGATGCGGGCCACTTCTGCGGTTAAAGAAAGCAGCTTGTCGGCATCTTCTTTTTTGAAATACGTAAGGTCAGCAGCAAGCAGTATCTGTGTTTCTAGTTCAAACAGTGAGCCGCGTGCGTTGCCGAGGAACATTCTTAATGCACGATCACTTAGTCTTCCATGGCCTTCCGCAATGTTGCTTGGAACAGAGACTGCGCATCGACGCATTTGCACCGTTAGTCCGAAGCGTTCTTCAGCAGGAAATCGTTCTGTCGTCAGGTTTACCTGCTTTGCAAGCTGCATCGCTTTCTGCCATGCGATCAGGTCGCGGTAGTTGCGTGTTCTCCCGCGCTGACTTGCTGACTCGCTGACCTGCTGACTCGCTGCGTTACTCATACAAACTGCGACAAGAAACGGAGGTCGCCTGAGTAGAACTGACCGATGTCGCCGACGCCGTACTTCATCATGGCGATGCGTTCCACACCCATGCCGAAGGCGAAGCCGCTGATCTTCTTGCTGTCGTATGCGGGTTCGAGTCCGTTTTCGATGCGACGCTGATCGACGGCGGCGAAGACGGCAGGGTCAACCATGCCGCATCCCAGAAGTTCAATCCAGCCGGAGTATTTGCACTTGCGGCAGCCCTTCTGTCCGCAGAAGGGGCAGGAGATCTGCACGTCGGCGCTGGGTTCCGTGAAGGGGAAGAACGAAGGGAAGAAGCGAGTCTTTACTGACGAGCCGAAGAACGCCTTCATCGCGTGGTCGAGCGTGCCCTTCAGGTCGCTGAAGGTGATGTTCGTGTCGACGCAGAGACCCTCCACCTGATGGAAGATGGGCGAGTGCGTGGCGTCGCTTTCGTCGTTGCGGTGCACCTTGCCGGGGATGACGATGCGCAGCGGCGGTGGCTGCGAAATCATGGTGCGAATCTGCACGGGCGAGGTATGTGTGCGCATCAACAGACGCTCGCGCAGCGGCTTCTTATCCTGATCGGCGACGACGAGGGTGTCCTGCGTGTCGCGTGCGGGATGGTTCGGCGGGAAGTTGAGCGCTTCGAAGTTGAAGAAGTCGCTTTCGACTTCCGGCCCGATGCCGACGGAGTAGCCCAACGCGGCGAAGACAGCGGTCATCTCGCGCATGGTGCGCGTGAGCGGATGCTCCGTGCCGATGGTGCGGCGAATGCCGGGCAGGGAGAGGTCCAGCGATGAACCCTCTGCCGCGGTGCTGGCAGGGCCTGCGAGGAGCGCGGCTTCAATCTCGTTTTTGAGAGCGTTGAAGCGCATGCCGAGCGACTTCTTCGCTTCGGGCGGCGCGGTCTTCAGCCAGCTTTCGCTGAGCAGTTTCAGGCGTCCCTGTTTGCGGCCAAGCCAGTCGAGGCGGAAGTTTTCCTGCGCTTCGGGCGTGGTCAGTTGCGCGGCTGCGGAGCGAACTTCGTCCGTGAGTGCGCGGAATGCCTGGTCGAGCGAGGCGTCATCGAACGCGCTCAGGGGTGTGATGGTATCCGTCATGGTGCGTCTTTACAGGATAAATGAGTGCGGCCCACTACAGGGCGAGCCACACGATCAGGGCGCAAAGAGCACCCAGCAGCCAGCTCATGCGATCGGTGATGGCGTATACGACCGGGTCTTCGTGCAACTGGCCGCGGCTTGCGAGTAGCCAGACGCGGCTGACCCACAGGATCAGCACCGGTTCGATGAGCCAGAGGCGGCTCATGTGGGTGTAGAGGTGTGCTGCCGTCAGGTTGGAAATGTACATGCTGAGCACGACGACCGCGGCAAATGCGCTGGAGGTGCCGAGGGCGCGCAGTTGCTCGATGTCGCCGGTGCCGTAGCCGCGTCCGGAGGCTTTGTCCTGGCCGCTGGCGACCATCAGATCCAGTTCGCTGAAGCGTTTGACGAAGGCTAGCGAGAGGAAGAAGAAGATGGAGAATGCGGCCAGCCATTCGGAGATGAACACGCCGCTGGCGGCAGCACCTGCCAGAAGGCGGATGGTGTAAAGGCCACTGAGTACGATCACATCGACCAGCATCATCCGCTTCAGAACAAAGGAATAAGCCAGAGTGGTGACGGTGTAAATGCCGAGCCAGATGACAAAGCTGTGAGGTCCGGAGAGCAGTCCGGCTGTTTTTGGAGGTGTGTGGGTGGGGATGTGCGGCACCAAGAGCGCGAGTGCCAGTGCGATGACGAAAAACGCTGCCACAATGCCAACACCCGCAATAGGAGAGAGGTCGCCGGAGGCAAAGGGCCTGCGACGCTTTCGCGGATGGCGGCGATCGGCTTCGATATCGAGCAGGTCGTTGATGATGTAGGTCGCGCTGGCGCAGAACGATAAAGAGAAGAACGCCAGGAGGCAGGCCATCATGCTGCGCGTCGAAAAGTCGTGGGCGAGGACTGCGGGCAGGAAGATGAGGGCGTTTTTTGCCCACTGGTGCGCCCGGATCGTCTTCAGAAAGACCGCGGAGGTGGAGCGGCGGTCAATGAATTCGCGATGGATGGCGGTGCGATCGCGCTGGAGAGCCTTGCGCAGCTTCCGGTGAGGGTTGGCCACCATCGGTAGAACGCTTTCGCGCAGGAGTGTGCGGTCCGGAATGGCGTTGCCTATGTATGTGAAGCCTTCGGGAAATCGATCCTGGAAGGCTTTGAGCTTGTTGGCACCCGCGAGGTTCAGGGTTCCGTCAGAGGCGAGCACGCCAGTGAACAGGTCGCCGAAATGTGCTGCGACTTGTTGCGCAAACCCAATGTCTGCAGCAGTTGCAAGGTAGATGCGGCGGCCAAGAGCGTGCTGTTCCCACAGGTATTCCAGCAGCGGCTGGTTGTAGGGAAGGAATTCGACATCGACCTGGGCGCGTCCGGTGATCTCGCGTTTGAACCCGGCGCGTCCCTTGCTGACCCACTTGGGCCAGTACAGGGGAGAGGTGGGTTGCTGGCGCACCAGGAGCAGAACGGCGTCTACCAGGGTGTCACTTTTGACCAGGGTGCCGTCCAGATCCACGCACAGAGGCACATCTGCGGCTCCATTTGACTCTGGATAAGCGGTTGCGGCGACGCCGGACAGGCGATCGTCTTCCATAAACTTGCGACTCCCTGTCTTTGTCGGTTATACGGGATGCCGGGATAGAACCCCTGCAACAAGGCGATTATAAAGACGCGACATTTGCGTACAGGGGTGCCTGCGATGAATTCTCACGAAACCTTCTGTCAGGGCTGTCCGTCATTCCTTATAGTCAAAGAGAGTCTTCCGGAGTTTCGCGCATACCGGTGACCCACCTCATCTGAAAAAATAATCAGGACGGTTCTACGCAAACGTATGTCGCTTTCTGCCAGCGAGCACCCAGTCTCTTCCTCGCACCCGGCGTTGCCGGATCACGCTTCTCCTTCTTCGACCGGCCTAACCAATGATGCGTCTCAGCATCCGGAGGAGCCGAAGAAGGGCGGTTCGTGGCTGCGCGTCCTGATTCTCATCCTGGTGGTGGGTGGCGCGATTGGCTTTGTTGTGTACCGTATTGTGACCAACAAGCCGAAGGAGGCAGCCGGACCGGGCGGTCGACGTGGTGCCGGTGCCGCAGGGCAGATCATCCCGGTGGCCTATGACGTGGCCACGTTGAAGACGATGCCGATTTCGCTGCAGGCGCTGGGAACAGTGACGGCATACAACACCGTGACGCTGCGCAGCCGCGTGGATGGCCAGATTACGCGCGTGAACTTCACCGAAGGTCAGCGCGTGAAACAGGGCCAGTTGCTGATTGAGATCGATCCGCGACCCTATGCGGCGGCCCTGGAACAGGCGAAGGGCAATCTGACGCGCGATCAGGCGAACGCCGTATATGCGCAGGCTCAGGCACAGCGTTATAACCAGCTCTATCAGGCTGGCGTTGTCAGCAAGGAAAGCACGCAGACACAGGAATCTACCGCAGGGCAGGCTGTGGGAACGCTGGCTGCTGACCGCGCGGCGATCGATGCGGCACAGGTGAATCTGAACTACACGCGCATCACGTCACCTATTAATGGTGTTGTGGGTCTGCGCCAGGTGGACGTGGGCAACATCGTTTCGGCGGCGTCGACGACTGGACTTGTGGTGATTACGCAGGTGCAGCCCATTGCCGTGATCTTCACGCTGCCGGAAGACCAGATTCCGCAGGTGTTTTCGCACATGCGTGGCGGTCAGAAGCTGGTGGCTGAGGCTTGGGACCGTTCCAACTCGCAGAAGCTGGCGACGGGTTCGCTGCTGACGGTGGACAACCAGATTGATACGACCACCGGCACTGCGAAGCTGAAGGCCGTCTTCCAGAACGAAGGCAATGAGCTGTATCCGAATCAGTTTGTGAACATCCACCTGATTCTGGAGAATCGTCCGAACTCGCTGGTGGTCCCGGCGGCGGCGATTCAGACCGGCAATGGCGGCAGCTTTGTTTACGTGATTGATCGCACCAAGGGCCAAGCCAATCCTGTTGCGGGCGGCGGTGCTGCTGGTGCAGGTCGTGGCGGCAACGGCGGTGGACGCAAGGCTGCGAATGCTAACGGTGACGCGAATGCCGCAACTGGCGCAAATACTGCGGCTGGTCCGGGATCGCCAGATGCGAATGCATCGGGTGGTGCGGGCGGACGCGCCGGCCAGGCAAGCGGTGGCGCTCGTCCAAGCAGCCAGAACTTCCCGGTAGAGGTGGTTCAGGTTGTGGTGGACAGCACGCAGGGCACGAATGTGATCCTGAAGAGTGGTCTGAAGGCTGGAGACCAGGTGGTGACGGATGGCCAGGAGAAGCTGCAGCCGGGTAGCCGTGTGATCCCGCGTCCGTCTGACGATATGCAGGCGGCGCGCAAGGCAGCCCAGAATCAGAATTCCGATGGGCAAAAGGCGAACCCGAATCCGGGGGCTGGCGATTTCAGCAATGGTCGCGATTCGGATGTTTCTCCAGCGATGACGCGCGGACGCGGGCAAGGACAGGCGCCGAGCGGCACGGATAGCAGCGGGCTTGGAACGAGCCGCGGTCCTAACCAGAATCGTGAAGGCGCGAATGGCCAGATGAATGGCGGGCAGCGTGGTTCGGGTGGTCGTCGCCAAACGCAGTAGATTTTCCGGCAGCGATGCCGTCACTCAGCGGCCAATGCTGCTGACAACTGATGTTCCAGGCCGGAACGGGCTGCTGAATGCCCCGTCCCGGCCTGTTTACCCTTTCCGGAGCCTCCGCGCATGAGTCCGTCCCGGCCATTTATTCTTCGTCCGGTTGCCACAGTTCTATTGATGGTTGCCGTTTTGCTGGCGGGTGGCGTTGCCTACACGCAGCTTCCGGTTTCGGCGCTGCCGCAGGTCGATTACCCCACGATCCAGGTGCAGACCTACTACCCCGGCGCATCGCCCTCGGTGATGACCTCCGCCGTGACGGGTGCGTTGGAGCGCCAGTTCGGCCAGATTCCGGGTCTGACGCAGATGACGTCCACGTCGTCCGGTGGCGGATCGATCATTACCCTGCAATTCAATCTGTCAGAATCCATCGACGTGGCGCAGCAGGACGTGCAGGCAGCCATTAATGCTGCCAGCAGCTATCTGCCCAGCAATCTGCCGAATCCTCCGATCTACAACAAGGTGAACCCGGCCGATGCGCCGATTCTGACGCTGGCTTTGACGTCAAAGACGCTGCCGCTGACTAAGGTGGAAGATCTGGCCGACACGATCCTGGCCAACAAGATTTCGCAGCTTTCGGGTGTGGGTCTTGTATCAATTGCGGGCGGACAGAAGCCGGGTGTGCGTATTCAGGCGAACCCGACGGCGCTGGCTGGTTACGGCATGTCGCTGGAAGACCTGCGCACCGCGCTGGCCGCGGCGAACGTGGACCAGGCGAAGGGTAACCTGAACGGTCGCCTGCAGAGCTACACCATCGGCGCGAATGATCAGTTGCTGTCCGCGAAGGATTATCAGGACGTCATCGTGGCGTACCGCAACGGATCGCCGGTGCGCATGAGCGACGTTGCAAATTCTGTGGATGGTGCGGAGAATGCCTTCCAGGCAGCGTGGATGGGACGCCGCGATGCGGATGGCAATCCGAATACGCAGCCTGCCGTCATCATCAACATCCAGCGTCAGCCGGGCGCGAACATCATTGGCGTGGTGGATCGTATTGAGGCGCTGCTGCCGAAGTTGCAGGCGACGCTGCCTGCCTCAGTCAAGCTGGAGACGCTGACTGACCGTACCGGAACGATTCGCGCTTCCGTGGAAGATGTGCAGTTCGAGTTGATGCTGACCATCGGACTGGTCATCCTGGTGATCTTCCTGTTCCTGCGTTCGTGGCGTGCAACGATCATCCCGTCTGTTGCGGTACCGCTGTCCATTGTGGGCACGTTCGCGGTGATGTATCTGCTGGGTTATTCGCTGAATAACTTGTCACTGATGGCGCTGACGATTTCGACCGGCTTTGTGGTGGATGATGCCATCGTGATGGTCGAGAACATCGACCGCTATCTGGAAGAAGGACATTCGCCGCTTGAATCAGCGCTGATGGGATCAGAGCAGATCGGCTTCACGATTCTGTCGCTGACCATTTCGCTGATCGCCGTGCTGATTCCGCTGCTATTCATGGGCGATATTGTGGGACGCCTGTTCCGCGAGTTTGCCGTAACACTGTCGGTGACGATCCTTGTGTCTGCCGTTGTCTCCTTGACTCTGACTCCGATGATGGCGGCCAAGCTGCTGAAGCACACGCCAGAGCATGAGAAGGGCAAGTTCTACAAGGTCAGCGAAGACTTCTTCAACTGGGTGATTGCGCGTTATGCCACGGGTGTGCGCTGGGTGCTGCGCCATCAGACACTCACTCTGCTAGTGACGGCAGCGACCTTTGTACTGACGCTGTTGATGTATATGTGGGTGCCGAAGGGCTTTTTCCCGGTGCAGGATACCGGCGTGATTCTGGCCATTACAGATGCGCCGCAGGACATCAGCTTTGGTGCGATGAGCCAGCGGCAGCAAGCACTGGCGAATGCCATCCTGAAGGATCCGGACGTGGATTCGCTTTCGTCATTCATTGGCATTGATGCGACGAACCAGACGCTGAACTCTGGACGTATTCAGATCAATCTGAAAGACCGTGAAGAGCGCAAGACCAGCGCTTCCGACATCATCCGTCGCCTGCAGCCGAGTCTGGATAAGGTGGAAGGCATCAAGGCATACATGCAGCCGTTGCAGGATCTGACGGTGGAGAATCGTACGGCCCGTACGCAGTACCAGTATTCCGTGGAAGATGCGAATAGTGACGAGCTTGTGCAATGGTCGAACCGCATCCTGCAGAAGTTCAGGACACTACCTGCGTTGGCTGACGTTGCATCGGATCAAACGACTGATGGTTTGGAAGCATCTTTGGTGATTGATCGTGATACCGCGTCACGACTGGGTATTACGCCGCAGAACATTGATGACACGCTGTACGACGCCTTTGGTCAGCGTCAGGTGTCAACGATGTTTACGCAGCAGAATCAGTATCACGTGATTCTGGAAGTAGCTCCGCAGTATCAGAAGAGCCCCAAGGCGCTCGATAACATTTATGTGAAGTCATCCAGCGGAACACAGGTGCCGCTATCTACCTTCACGCATTTTGAGCAGAAGAAGACAACACTGGCGATCTCGCACGAAGGGCAGTTCCCGTCGGTGAACATCTCGTTCAATCTGGCCCCCGGATACTCCATCGGCGACGCAGTATCGCAGGTACGCAAAGCGGAAAAAGAACTGAACATGCCGCTGAGTGTGAACGCGAACTTCCAGGGAACCGCGGCATCGTTTGAGGCTTCGCTTTCGAATGAGCCGATTCTGATTCTGGCCGCGTTGATCACGGTGTATATCGTTCTGGGTGTTCTGTATGAAAGCTACATTCATCCCATTACGATTCTTTCCACGCTGCCGTCCGCAGGTGTGGGAGCGATCCTCGCGTTGTTCGTCACCGGGACTAACCTTTCGGTGATCGCGTTGATCGGCATCATTCTTCTGATCGGCATTGTGAAGAAGAACGCCATCATGATGATCGACTTTGCGTTGGAGGCAGAGCGCGAAGGTGGCAAGACGCCGGAAGAGTCGATTTACCAGGCCTGCCTGCTGCGCTTCCGTCCCATCATGATGACGACGATGGCCGCGCTGCTGGGCGGTGTGCCGCTGGCATTGGGTACCGGTACTGGATCGGAGCTGCGCCGTCCGCTGGGTATCACGATTATTGGTGGCCTGATTGTTTCGCAGGTGCTGACGCTGTATACGACTCCGGTGGTGTACTTGTTCTTTGACCGCATTGGACGCAAGTATCTGGGTACGGAAGAGGGAGACCGCGAACGTCTGAAGCATCTGCACGAAGACGAACCGCAGTATGCGACCGGAGATTAAGACCGCATTCGCAATCGTTTCAATGACTGATTTTTCCTGTCCAACACAAGGACCGATGCAATGAATACAGCACCCGAACCCGGCGATAAGACACCCACGGAGCACGTGCATCCGGGGGATCGCGCCCGTCTGGATGACCGCGTTGTGCGCGGTGGGGATCATGATCCGCATGAGCACGCCACGTCGAGAGATGAACGCAGAAATGCGGATTCTGCCGAGGGCGAGTCAGACCCGCTGGGCGGAATTGCGGGCGTCCATTTCTCCAAGCCGTTTATTCAGCGCCCGATTGCGACGTTCCTGCTTTCGTTCGCCATCATTCTTGCCGGCGCAGTCGCGTACAAGATGCTGCCGGTTTCTTCGCTGCCGAATGTAGAGTTCCCGGTGATCAGCGTTGGCGCCAGTGTTCCGGGCGGTGATCCGGAGACAATGGCGTCGTCCGTTGCAACGCCGCTGGAGCGTCAGTTCTCGCGTATTGCAGGCATCAATCAGATGACGTCGACGTCGTCACAGGGATCTGCAAACATCACAATGCAGTTTGACCTGAACCGCGACATCAACGGTGCTGCGCGCGATGTGCAGGCTGCGATTAGTGCGGCGCGTGCGCAGTTGCCGGCGAACATGCCGCAGAATCCGAGCTATCGCAAGATCAATCCGTCAGAAGCTCCGATTCTGATTCTGGCGATGACGAGCGACACGCTGACTGTGCCGCAGATTTACGATGCTGCCGACTCCATCCTGGCGCAGAAGATTGCTGCGATTCAGGGTGTGGGACAGACCTTTGTGGGCGGTTCTGCAAAACCGGGTGTGCGCGTGGAGGCGAACCCGAATCAGCTCACGTCGTACAACTTGTCGCTGTTGCAATTGGCAGCTGCAATTCAGACCATCAACGTGCTTGAGCCGACGGGATATCTGAACGGTGACGAGCGGCGTTGGTCTGTTTCAACCACCGATCAACTTTTTGGTGCGAATGCGTATCGGCCTCGCATTGTGGCGATCACTGGCGGTTCGGTTACGAATGCGACCGCGAACAACGGGCTGCAATCAAACGTGTCCAGTGCGATCAGCAGTGCCAATACAGCGACCGTGGCCAGCACGAACGCAAACATTGATGGTAGCGCCGGCTATACCTCTGCGGCGGTTAGCAACTTTACTTCAAATCAGACTGCGCCAACACCTTCGAAGGGCGTGGGTATTGTTCGCATTGGTGATGTAGCGGACGTGGTGGATTCTGTTGAGAACAACCTGACCTATGGTCAGTTCAACGGTAAGCCTGCCATCCTGCTGACGGTATTCAAGTCGCCAGGCGCGAACGTGATTGAGACGGTGGATCGTGTGCTGGCGCAGCTTCCTCTGCTGCAGGCGTCGATCAATCCTGCGATCAAGTTGCAGGTTTCGCTGGATCGTACGCAGACGGTGCGTGCTTCAGTGAAAGACATTACCCAGACGATGATTCTGACCATCGTGCTGGTGGTGCTGGTGGTCTTCGCATTCCTGCGCGAAGTGCGTTCGACGCTGATTCCATCGGTGTCTGTGCCACTGTCGATTCTTGGCACGTTCGGCATTATGTATCTGCTCGGGTATACGCTGGACAACCTGTCGCTGATGGCGCTGACCATTTCGACGGGCTTCATCGTAGACGACGCGATCGTGGTGATTGAGAACATCTCACGTCACCTGGAAGACGGGCTTGATCCGTATCATGCGGCCATGGTGGGGTCGAAGGAGATCGGATTCACCGTGATGTCGATGAGCATTTCGCTGATCGCGGTGTTCATTCCGATTCTGCTGATGGGCGGCATTGTGGGCCGCCTGTTTCGCGAGTTTGCTGTTACGTTGTCGGTGGCGATTTTGATGTCGTTGGTAGTTTCGCTAACGACGACGCCTATGCTATCTGCGAAGTTTCTTGAACCCCACAGTGCGCGGAAGCACGGCAAGCTGTATCTGTGGAGCGAGAAGTTCTTCATTTGGCTTCGTGAGGAATATGAACACGGATTGAGTTGGGTGCTGCGTCATCAGTTGCCCGTGCTGATCATCTGGCTGGTTACGTTTGCTCTGAATATCTATCTGTTTGCGATTGTTCCGAAGGGCTTCTTCCCGCAGCAGGATACGGGGCGTTTGGGCGGCCGTATTCAAGGGCAGCAGGATGTGTCCTTCGGCGTGATGAAGCAAAAGATCATCGATATGGCCACCATCATGAAGCAGGACCCGGACATTCAGAATGTAATGGCGTTTGTGGGTGGCGGTGGTCCGGGCGGTGGTGCGAATAACCAAGGCAACCTGTTTGTTTCGCTGAAAACGCTGGATGAGCGTAAGGACAAGGCGAATGCAGACGACATCATCAATCGTCTGCGTCCGAAGCTGTCGCGCACACCGGGTGTTGTGGCGTATCTGCAGTCGCAGCAGGAATTGAATATCGGCGGTCGCCAGTCAGCGACGCAGTATCAATACACGCTGTCTGCAGATTCTGTCTCGGACCTGAATCATTGGGCGCCACTGATGATGGCGCAGATGATGAAGACGCCGCAGCTTCGCGATGTGGCAACAGATCAGCAGGACCATGGTCTGGAAGCGAAGCTGGTGATTGATCGCGATACCGCATCGCGACTCGGTATCAGCGCACTCACTATCGATCAGACACTGAATGCTGCATTTGGTCAGCGCCAGGTTTCTACGACTTATAAGCCGTTGAACCAATACCACGTGGTGATGGAAGTGGCTCCGCAGTGGCAGGCCACGCCAGAACAGTTGCGTGAGATTTTTGTGAAGACCAGCAATGGAACACAGGTTCCGTTGTCGGCCATTACGCACTTTGAAAATCAGCGTATTCCGTTGCAGGTAAACCATCAGGGCTTGTCACCTTCAGCAACTCTCTCGTTTAACCTGGCGCCGGGTGTGGCGTTGTCAGATGCTGCGCTTGCGATTGAAAACGCACGTAACGCAATCGGTATGCCTGCAAACATCAGTGGCGGATTCCAGGGAACGGCGGCAGCCTTCCAGGATTCGCTTTCCACGGTGCCTGTGCTGGTGCTGTTGGCGCTGACTGCGGTGTATATCGTCCTGGGTGTTCTGTATGAAAGCTTCATCCATCCGTTGACGATTCTTTCCACGCTGCCCTCAGCAGGTGTAGGTGCGGTTGTGGCACTGCTGCTGACGCAGGTGGATATGTCGGTTATTGCGATGATCGGTATCCTCTTGCTGATCGGCATTGTGAAGAAGAACGCCATCATGATGATCGACTTTGCGATCGTTGCCGAGCGTGAGCATGGCAAGACCGCAGAGCAGGCCATCTATGAGGCATGCTTGCTGCGCTTCCGTCCGATTATGATGACGACGATGGCAGCGCTGCTGGGCGGCGTTCCTCTGGCATTTGGTACGGGTGTTGGTTCGGAACTGCGTCGGCCTTTGGGTATCACCATCATCGGTGGCCTGATTGTGTCGCAGTGCCTGACGCTGTTCACCACGCCGGTGGTTTACCTGTACTTCGATCGCTGGCGCGAGCGTGTGGAGCGTTGGGGCCGCAAGCTGACGCGCAAGAAGGTCACGCAGGCGCACGGGCAGTTGGAGCCTGTTGCTGGAGATTAATCTTTCACGTGAATCAGAAACACGAAGAGGATGCCATTTTCGGCATCCTCTTCGTGTTTGCGAACAAGTTAGTGTTCTGAACTGACTTTGTTTGTGGAAGTGTCTTTCGCCAGGGCGTGGAGGAGTTGCGCGTCGTTGGTGTCGCCACTCAACTCCCAGACCATGATTCCGCCGAGACTGTTGTCGTGTGCGAAAGCGGTTTTCGCCTGCAGCGAAACGGCGTCTTCAAAGGTGAGGAAGTTGTCGCCGTCGTATATCCACGGAGCGTGCGACAGTGGGTCACGATAAAGATGCGCGCCCGGATTCTGCATGAGTGTGGCAGCGGTGGATTGATTCAAATTGCCGCGAACGGGGTCGCCCTTGCTGTTTAATCCGTAGCTGCCGCCCTGTGCGACGTTGTGCCATTGATAGGCATAAAACGGGACGCCCAGTAAAAGTTGCCTTGAAGGTGCACCCGCGGCGAGGTACGCATTGATGGTGGTGGTGACGGTCTCTGCCTTTGGGTTGGCAGACGCGAGTGGTGCGTGGAATCCGGTGTCGCGTGCCCAGGGGCCGTAGTAGTCATAGGCCATGACACCTATTTGATCGACGCTGGCGGCGACACGTTTCCAGTCAATGGGAGTGATGTGTTTCTGCGCGGCAGCACTGGCGATGGAGAGCGTATAGCCGCGTTGCGAGGTGCCTGCACGCAATGCTGTCGATTTCCATCGGATGGTGTCCATCTGGCGGCGAAACTCTGCCATCAGCGCATAGAAGTCGTCAGCGTGATCTGCGTCGGGATATTCCCAATCCACGTCGATGCCGTCGAAGAGATGCGGTATTTCGATGCTGGGAGCGATATGGCCTTCGAGGAATCTTGCAATGCAGGAATGGACAAAGGCTACCCGGTTTTCCGGCTTTGCCGCTTCTGCGAAGAGCTCTGGCTTGCCTTCAATGGATATCAGGATACGCAGTTTGGGATAGCGCGCTTTCAGTAGTTGTAGTTGATGGAAGTTGCCGCGTATGGGCGCATCGGGTTCATCGGCCATGCCGTCGATGGAGTCTTCGGCTTTGAACACCATCTCCGTGTCTGCCTTCGGATCGGCAAGGGCGCACGCGTTGTTGCTGATGTTGGCCTGCGAGTAATCCAATTGCGTTAGCGAGCGCACGGCGCCGCTGTGGATGAGGTCGATGGGGATGTAGCGGCGGTTATAGATGCCCCATTGTGGGAAATAACCAACGATCTCGGATCGTTGCGCGGGCTGTGTGTGCAGCGGCGTCTTCGTGACCGGTGTCTTTGGCGACTGCGCGGCGCAAAGAGAGGCCAGCAGGCAGGTCATCGCCATGCCGTTGTGGAGTGCTGTGGGGAAACGCATCATTCTCAGGCTTAGACGCGAGTTGTGGATGGAATGGCGCTAGTTTTCTGTGCGATGCGGTTGCAAGTTTGGTATGTCGCGGCGCGGGAAGCGCGGTAGAGTGAGGGCATGATGGACAGGCGAGAGTTTCTGGAGCGCTGCGGTGCAGCGGGATTGGCGCAGACGTTGTTCCCCGGTGCGTTACTGGGGTTGATGGCGCAGAGTGCGTCCGCGCAGCAGGCAGCGAAGTATGAAGCGCCGCGGATCAGCGAGAATCCTGCGATTACGACAGAGATGCTGGATGCGGCTGCGGCGATTGCAGGCATCACGCTGACGGACGAACAGAAGAAGATGATGCTGGGCGACGTCATCACACAGCTTAAGAGTTTGCAGGCAATTCGGGATCTGCATCTGCTGAATTCTGTTGCGCCTGCGGATGTGTTCGATCCGCGTCCGGTGGGATTTAAGTTGCCGTATGCGACAGGTCACCGTGTGTCTCTGTCGACCCCGGCGAAGGAGATTGAGACCAAGCCCAAGGAGAATCTGCACAGTCTTTTGGCTTCAGAGAACGCAGAGCACGAGGTAATGTTTGCCTTTGCGGGGATTGTGCAGTTGGGGGATTGGCTTCGCCAACGCGCCATTACTTCAGTAGGGCTTACGAAACTATACCTACGTAGATTGAAACGGCTCGATCCGAAGTTGCACTGCGTGATCACGCTTACGGAAGAGCGTGCGTTGCGACAGGCGGAGCAGGCAGATCGCGAGATCGCCGCCGGGAAATATCGCGGGTCGTTGCATGGCATTCCCTGGGGCGCGAAGGATTTGCTGGCAGTGAAGGGCTATCCCACGACGTGGGGTGCGGGCGGGTTTGAGCACCAGGTGATCGACGAGAATGCGACGGTGGTGCAGCGGCTGGATGCTGCTGGTGCGGTTCTGATTGCGAAGTTGACGCTGGGTGCTTTGGCGCAGGGAGATCTTTGGTTCGGCGGGAAGACTCGTAATCCGTGGAATCCAAAACAGGGATCAAGTGGGTCGTCGGCGGGGCCTGCTTCGGCTGTGGCTGCGGGATGTTGTGCGTTTGCCATTGGATCGGAGACGCTTGGTTCGATCTCATCGCCTAGTACGCGGTGCGGGGCAACGGGACACAGGCCTCGTTTGGTTTGGTGCCGCGCACGGGAGCGATGGCGCTGAGCTGGAGCATGGATAAGCTGGGGCCAATCTGTCATTGTGCGGAAGATGCTGCGCTGGTGATGGCTGCGATTGCCGGTGCGGATGACAAGGATTTGTCTGTGCGCTCCGACGTTCGCTTTATGCAAGCAGGGACGGTTGAGATCGACTCGCTGCGTGTGGGCTACCTGGAGAGCACATTCGCAGAGCCGACGTTGCGCGCTGCGGAGAAGGACGAGAAACCGGAGCAGCGTGAACAGCGCGAGCATTACTTTAAGCAGCAACGGTATGACAATCGCTATGATCGCGCGACGCTGGATGTATTGCGTGGCATGGGAATTAAGTTGATTCCGGTGAAGTTGCCTGCGTTGCCGTTTTCATCCATCAGCAAAGTGCTGGGTGTGGAGGCTGCGGCTTCGTTCGATGAGATTACGCGGAACGGCCGCGTGAACTTGTTGACGGAGCAATCGCCCAATGACTGGCCTAATCAATTCCGCACGTCGCGCATGTATAGCGGTGTGGATTATGTGCAGGCCATGCGTGCGCGATCTTTAGTGATTGCGGCGATGGCGAAGTTGTTTACGGAAGTGGACATCATTGTTACACCGAGCGGTGGGCCGCAACTGACGGCGACCAACCTGAGCGGGCATCCGGCGGTGATTGTGCCGAATGGATTGCGCGGTGAGGATGCGCCTTTGCCACAGGACACCAGTGATGGAAGCCGCTTTAATGTTGGGGGACCGGGAACGCCGGTAAGTATTACGTTCCTTGGCCAGCTTTATGACGATGCGAGGCTGCTGGCTTTTGCGCGGATGTACCAGGAGAAGACGCGCTTCCACCTGGCACATCCTGCGCTGTAGGGCTATGGAGCTTCGATGGCTGCGGCCATGTTGCTGTGTTTGGTTTCCCGGATGGCGAGCAGGCCGATCATAGTGAGCACAGCCGACGACGTGAGGTAATAGCCCACGTACTTCAAGCCGTAGTTCTTCGCGAGCCACAGCGCGACATAGGGCGCGAGTGAAGCGCCGACGATTCCGGCGATGCTGAAGGCGAGAGAGCTACCGGTGTAGCGTACGGGGGTGGGGAACAGCTCAGAGAGCACCGTACCGAGCGGCCCGTAGACCAGGCCCATCAGTGTGAGTCCGAGGATGAGCATGAGTTGTGCGCCCGCGTGGCCAGCCTGGAACAGCGGTGCGAAAGCGAAGCCGTAGGCTGCAATGGCGACGTTGATGGCCAGCATGACGGGCTTGCGGCCCTTCTCTGCGAGCAGAGCGGCGGCTGGAATCGCAAGAGCGAAGAAGAGTACGCCGACCAGTTGCATCTTCAGGAAGTCCGACTTGGAGTAGCCGAGCGCCGTGGTTGCCCACGTGAGCGTGAAGACGATCATCAGGTAGAAGGCGACGAAGGCGGACAAGCTGGTGAGGATGCCCGCAATGACTGTACCGAAGTGGTTCTTCAACACGGAAAGGATGGGCACGCGCTGGGCTTCGCGGCGCGCCATGGATTCGGCGAATACGGGCGTTTCTGTGATGGTGAGACGTACGTAGAGGCCAAGCAGCACGAGGACGCCGCTGGCAAGGAAGGGCAGACGCCAGCCGAAAGACAGGAACTGCGCGGGTGTGAGCCACTTCGAAAGCACAAGGAACACCGCGCTGGAGAAGAAGAAACCAATGGGGGCTCCAAGCTGCGGGAACATGCCGTACCAGGCGCGCTTGTTCGGCGGGGCATTTTCCGTGGCCAGCAGAACGGCACCGCCCCATTCACCGCCCAGTCCGATGCCCTGACCGAAGCGGCAGAGGGCCAGCAGCAGGGATGCGATGACGCCAGCGGTTTTATACGTTGGCAAAAGTCCCACGCCGACGGTGGAGAGGCCCATGGTCGAAAGCGCCAGCACGAGCGTGGTCTTGCGTCCGATGCGGTCGCCGAAGTGACCGAAGAGAGCCGATCCGATGGGGCGCGCGATGAACGCAATGGCGAAGGTTGCCAGCGATTGCAGCGTGGCCGCGGTGGGATCACCTGCCGGAAAGAACAGCAGCGGAAAAACGATTACAGCGGCTGTGGCGTAGATATAGAAGTCGAAAAACTCTACGGTGGTGCCTACGAGTGAGGCAAACAGCACCTGTGCGGGCGTATTGATGGGCTTAGTCGATCCGGCACTTGTCATGGATGCATTCCATGATGCTTGTCGCAGTGTGCCGGATTCAAGTGCGAAGGTGATTTACCAGTGAGCAAAGATGCGGGCGAGCACCGGAGCCAGCAGGGCAGTCATAAGGCCGTTGACGCCGATGGCAATGCCTGCGAAGGCTGCAGGGACCGGGCCGAGGGGGATAACACTGGCTGCAGCGATGCCGCTTCCGGCGGTTCCAGCGGCTAATCCTGTGGCTGCGAGATGACGGACGCGCAGGGTTTTCAGCAGCATGGGCAGGGCGATGGCGGTGAGGATGCCCGCCAGGATCGCGAAGACGGCGGTGAGTGACGCGCTGCCGCCGATGGTGTCGGAGACTCCCATGGCGATGGGGGTTGTCAGCGACTTTGGCAGCATGGAGAGCGCGAGGAAGCGGCTTCCTCCGCAGAGTCGGGCCAGGGCGTAGGCGCTGACTGCTCCTGTGATGGAGCCAGCGAGGAGGGCGACGAGTGTGGGAAGCAGGCCGCGGCGCAGATGCTCCAGCGACTGCACCATGGGGATGGCGAGCGCCACGGTTGCCGGGCCCAGCAGGAAATGCAGTAACTGCACGGCGGAGAAGTATTGCGCGTAAGAGACGTGTAGAAGCCAAAGCGCAATGCCGACGAGAACGATGCCGATGAGCGTTGGATTGGCTAGCGGGGAGCGTGTGCGGCGTTGCAGCCATACGCCTGCCAGATAAAACAGGATGGTTAGTGGCAGCCACAATAGCGGTTCTGTACTTAGGGTAAGGAGTGTCATCGCTGCTCCACGGTGATGGAGACGCGTTCGCCACGACGTAGCAGCCATTGCATAACGAGCGCGGTTGCGGCCACTGTGAATGCGGTGGAGAGCAGGAGGGCCACGGTGATGGGCAGCCACGCGGAGCGCAGCAGGTCAAGATTTGCCACTACGCCTGCGCCTGCGGGGATGAATAGGAGACCGAGCCAACGCAGCAGACCGTTGGAGGTTTGCACCAGCGCGGTGTCCGGCTCTCGTTTTCGCAGGAGGAGAATAGTGGCAAGCAGCGCCATACCCAGCACTGGGCCGGGCAGCGGCAGATGCAGCGCGCGGTGCACCGCTTCGCCTGCCAGTTGCGCCGCGAGCAGTATCAGGAAGGATCGAAGCGTGGCCATACGCACACCAGCGTAGCGCGTTTGATAGCATCCGCACTATGAGTACTCCGCTTCTGGTTGCCGAAGGGCTTGTGAAGGAATACGGCAACAGCCGCGTGGTCAGCGGTGTTTCGCTTTCGATCGCTCGGGGAGAGATCCTGGGATTGGTGGGTGAAAGCGGCAGCGGCAAAAGTACCGTAGCGCGCATGGTGCTTCGGTTGATTGAGCCAACGCAGGGCGCAGTTCATTTTGATGGCGTGGATGTGCTGAAGGCTGGGCGCGGCGAGATGAAGTCGCTGCGTCGCCGCATGGGCGTCGTGTTTCAGGATCCTTTTGCTGCGCTTGATCCTCGGATGCGTGTGCGCGACATTCTTGCAGAACCGTTTGCTGTCCATCGCGAACATGCGCCGCAGGGGCAATCGATGGAAGAAACGTTGACGGCCATGCTGAACGAGGTGGGGCTGGACGCTTCTGCACTGGATCGCTATCCGCATGCGTTCAGTGGCGGCCAGCGGCAGCGCATCAACATTGCACGTGCATTGGCATTGCGGCCGGAGTTCCTGGTGCTGGACGAGCCGGTGAGCGCTCTGGATGTTTCGGTGGGGGCGCAGGTGATTAACCTGTTGCGTTCTCTGCAACAGACACGTGGACTGACGTGCCTGTTCATTTCGCATTCGATGCCGCTGGTGCGATATCTGTGTGATCGTGTTGCGGTGATGCGTCGCGGTGAGTTGGTAGAGGTGGGCAACGCGGTCAGTATCTGCGAACATCCACGTGAGGCGTATACACAGGCTTTGATTGCAGCAACACCAGAGTTCGCCGGGCTCTAAACCTCTTTTACTTTTCCGGCATCTGAACAACGCAGGCACCCGAATCCCCCACGGACCTTTGTGTCCGCTTATGCCATGGCAGTCATGGCGTACGAGGAACCTGCAATGGCGCAGCCCGCAACGCACATCCCGGAAAATTTGCAACCGCAGGCAACAGAAGGTGGGGGCGTGCATGTGATGGAGAGGAATGCGTGGGCGCTGGTGCAGAGTTCACCGTTGCATTGCATGTGGGATCTGCGCGGCATTCCACTGAAAGAAGTGGCGAAGAGGACGTGGAAGGGCATTGATGACGACAACCTGTTTGGTCGCGCATCGCAGCTTGCCTATGCTTTCTTTTCCGCTATCTTTCCAGCGTTGATTGCCATTTCATCTTTGATGGGATTGTTCGCGAAGTCGTCGAGTCATCTGTACTTTGCACTGCTGGACAAGTTGGGGCAGTTGATTCCACCTTCTGCATTTGCGCTGGTGACGAATACGTTTCGCCAAACAACGAGTGCATCTACAACAGGAAAAGTTACGTTCGGATTGTTGTTTGCGCTGTTCTCCGCAAGCGTCGGCATCTCTGCATTGCAGGACACGTTGAATTCGGTTTATCGCGTGCGAGAGACGCGGCCTTTCTGGAAGGCTCGCATGGAGGCGATGGGGCTTACGCTGGTTGTGGGGGCGCCGATTCTTGCATCGGTGCTGGTTCTGTTCGGAGGAGATGTCGCGGCGAATCATCTGGCCCACATGTTTCGCGGTGCATACGTGTTGGCAATGATTCTGCGTGTGGTGTACTGGGTTACTGCGTCATTGCTGATGATTCTTTCGTTTGAAGTGATGTATTGCTTCTGCCCAGATGTGCAGCACCGTGTATGGCGGTGGTTCACGCCAGGCGGCCTTGTCGGATTGCTGGGATGGATTGCGGGTTCGGTCGCGCTGCGCATCTATCTGCATTACTTCAACAGCTATTCGGTGACGTATGGATCGCTTGGCGCTGTGATCATCCTGTTGCTGTGGTTTTATCTGTCGGGCGTGATGATTCTGCTGGGTGGCGAAGTGAACTCAGAAATTGAGCGTGCGGTGGCAGAGAAGAAGATCGTCAATGGCGAGTTGCCACCTGCGTCGGCTGTCGCGAAAGTGGATTTGAAGACGGCAAGTTGAGTCTTGCCGATTTCCCAGAGCTTCTGCCGGAGTAGACTCATTCGCACATGAGTCTTTACGGAATTGTGATTGGGCTGATCGTGGTGACGCTTCTAGCGGTGTCGCTTTCCCGCGTTCGGCAGGTGCGTACCAAAGCGGATTACCTGGTGGCCGGGCGAACGTTGCCTGCGGCTGTTCTGGTGTTCACGCTGCTCTCAAGCTGGATTGGTTCGGGGTCGCTGCTGGGCGGCGCGGAGAACGCGTATCGTCATGGCTTTGCTGCGTTATGGCAGGGCGGCGGCGGATGGGCCGGGTTGGCCTTGATCTTCTTCATTGCACCACGCGCGCGTAAGTTCGCGAAGTTCACGATTCCGGATTTGCTAGAAGCTCGCTATAACCAGACCGCGCGCGTGTTGGGTGTGATTGCGGTGCTGTTCACTTACACGGCGATCACCAGCTATCAGTTGATTGGTGGCGGCGACATTCTTCACCTCATCTTTCCGGATCGTGTGAGCCCGGTGATGGGCCGTTACATCATTGCAGGATTTGTCGTCGTCTTTACTGCGATTGCTGGTATGGGATCCGTTGCGTACATGGATGTGGTGATTGGATCGTTGGCAACGGTGACGATTCTTTTGTCGCTGCCGATCCTGATTCATCTGACAGGCGGATGGCATGCGGTGCACGCGGCGCTTCCTGCTACGCATTTCATGGTGCTGGGTGATATTACGCCGGTGCAGGCGGCTGAGTTGTTTCTGCCTACGTGTTTGCTGATGTTGGGTAATCAGTCGATGTATCAGAAGTTTTTTTCTGCGAAGAGTGAACGGGATGCACGCAACGCCGTGGTTGGGTGGGTGATTGGCACAGTGGTGCTGGAAACGGCGATTGTGGCGCTGGCACTCGTTGGTTCCGCGATGTTCCCCACGGGCGAAGTGAGTCAGCATCCACGCGAAATTCTTGCGTATTTGGCGATGAACGGACTGCGCGGGAATGCCATGTTGGAGTTCCTGGGCGCGCTGATGATGGGTGCGATCTTTGCAAAGATCATCTCCACGGCGAACAACTATCTCTTCAGCCCTGCGACGAATCTGGTGAACGATGTGTTTGTTCGTTATCTGCGACCGACGGCGGGTGATAGCGAAGTGCTGTTGGTATCGCGGTTGATGGTGGTACTGCTGGGAGTGTGGGCGTTGTGGCAATCGCTGGGCACCGAGAGTGTCCTGAAGAAGAGTCTTTATGCGTACACCATTTATTCCGCGGCGCTGACGCCAGTGATCCTGGCGGCATTTTTCTGGAAGCGGGCTACGGCTGCGGGTGCGGTGACTTCCATTGCACTGGGAACCGTCGTTACCGTTGGTTGGGATAGCGTGTGGGTGCATCGTGTGTTTCCTGCTGTGATCGCAGAGCGCGATGCGATTTTGCCGGCACTTCTGGTTAGCCTGTTGGCGCTTCTAGTGGTGAGTCTGGCGACGCCGAAGCCGACGGTGGAACAGTTGCAGCCGTTCCAGTCGTGAGGGGCTGAAGTTTGCGTCGCAGTGTGTCGATAAAGGACACATGCGGTGCTTCCACTTGAGTTTGTGCGGCAAGGCCTTGGTGATCGCGGGGATAGGTATGGTGCTTGCGGTTTCAACGCGTGCGCAACAAAGCCTTGCAGATGTGTTGCGTTCCTCGGCGATGGTGAACGGGACTATGCCGGTAGTTGATACGGATGGTTTGCCACCTCCGCCGTCTAATCTGGAGGACGCTCTGCATTCGCTTTACACGAGTGCAGATGTGGTCTTTACCGGCGAAGTAACGGCAGTGGAACGCAGTGGCGATACCGTCACGGTGCGCTTTCAGGTGTTGGAAGGTATCCGTGGAGTTAGCGACAGCGCGACGTATGTATTGCGGGAATGGGCAGGGCTTTGGGTGGATGAGCCTTCGCGTTACGTCGTGAAAGAGCAGCGATTGATGCTGCTGCGTGCGAATTCGGCGTGTGGTTATGCATCGCCTGCCGGTGGTGTTGGCGCATTTCCATTGCATGGCGATAGCGCACAGGGAAGCATCGATTTGCGATGGCTGGCTGCACAGGTTTCGACTTCTGCGCAGAATACTGCGCAACTCGCAACACAGGCCTTCGCAGACGTAGCTCCGGTTACACCAACGAATGTTGCTCAGATGGATCGCGTGGTCGTGATTTCCATGTTGCGTGCGTGGCATCGCATGGAGGTGACGCAGTGAAGCGCGTGGCGTTCTGCGTGTTGCTTTTATGTGTGAGCGTTTTGCATGCGGCGAATCCGCGATGGGTGGCGGGATCGCAATGGACTAACGTGGGCAAGGCGATGACCTGGTATCGCAATGATGTGCAGTATTTCGTGGATATCGGGCCACTGAGTTCTGCCGTGAATCACGATGCTGCCGTGTCATTGGTAGATGCTGCGGCGTCTGTGTGGAATCTGAACGCATTGCCGTTCACGTTGAAGAATGGCGGCTCACTGGCTGAGGACGTCAGCTCGATCAATGTGTATACGGGCTCCAGCGGATTGATCTGGCCCACGGATGTTAGCAGCAGTAGCTACACCTCAAAGCAGATCGCCGTTGTGCTGGATGCAGATGGCTCCATCACGGACGCACTTCTGGGATCTGGAGCGAGTGAGCCCTCGAATTGTCGCACGAATGGCGTGACGGAATCGGTTGACCTGTTCATTCAACCGGGAAAGATTGCGCATGCACGCATCGTTGTGAATGGCCGGTGCAGTGGAGCCGCTGCGGAACAACAATTGCAGCTTCAGTATCAATTGATGCGTGCGTTTGGCCGTGTGCTGGGGATTGGCTGGTCGCAGCTCAACGACAACGTTTTTACAGGTAGCCCGGCGCCGACCTATGCGCAGCAGATGCACTGGCCCATCATGCATCCGATGGACATTATCTGTGGCCCATACACGTATCAGTGCCTGCCGCAGCCATTCACGCTGCGCGAGGACGATATTGCGGCGATGTGGCTGCTGTATGCGGACAGTACGACATCGTTGGCGGCCTCCAACATGATGAGCATCAATGGGAATATCTATTCCTCAGGCGTGCATCCTTTGAGCGGGGTGAACCTTACCGTAACGCGTTATCAGCGATGGGGAAGTTATGGAGTGGATGGCTTTCAGTCCGTCTCCAATGTCACCGGTTTCAACATGTCCTTTGATCGAGGCAATCCAGTCACCGGCGCTTCTGGAGATACGCAGGGAATCTACGGTCCTATCGTGGGCGATGTTGGATCTTCTTTCAACTTTGGTGCTATTCCGCTGAGTACAGGCACTTACATTACGCTTGCGTCCGAACCTGTGAACCCGCTTTACAAGGGAGCATATGCAGTGGGCCCCTACCAGATGGGAAGTCCCACTCCATCGGGATCTGCCATCTCCATCAGCAACGGAGCGTATGGGCCGGGGGCGAATGTGTTCGTCTCCTATATCGTCCCCAACGCAGCGTCTGAATGTTCCACTGCACAGGATGGTACGGAGAGTGCGCCAGGCGCGATTCCAGCAGGAGGCACATGGTCTTCGCGGCTCTGCGGTGTAGGCCATTCGTCATGGATGGGGTTTGCCGTGAAAGCTGGCCGGACGGCAACGGTGGAGGTGACCGCTACCGATGAAAACGGCAACGCGAGCAGCACCAAGGCAATGCCGTTGATCGGTATGTGGCATGGATCGGACGCCACAGGTACATTGCCTGGACTTGCCGCGCAGACGGTTGCATTCAACGGAGCGCGTACAGGGATGTCACAGCTGCGCGCTTCGTTTACTGCAACGGAGAATGTTCGCTTTGTCATTACGGATGCGCGTGGTGATGGTCGGCCTGATTACACCTATCGCGCTCGTGTTCTTTATGCTGATTCGGTTTCACCAACGCGGCTCTCTTCCTCCGGAGGAACAGTCGTTATTACCGGAACGGGATTTGCGCTGGGCAATACGGTCACTATTGGTGGATTGGCTGCAAACGTTGTCAGCATTTCAGCCACTTCTATCCGAGTGGTTGCGCCAGCCTTAACCTCCAGTGGCGCAAAGAACGTTACGGTCACCGATCTTTCTACAGGCGGCACCACTACGATGACCGGCGCTATTACTTACGGTGGCGTTTCGTCTGACGTTCTTGCCATGACTTCTCAGCCTGCAGCTACTGTTGCGGTTGGTGCGCCTTCGTTGCTTGCGTTGCAATTGAAAGATGGAAATGGCGCTGCCGTTCGTAACGGAGAGATCGCGGTTTCAGCATCTGCGGGAAGCGTCGTTGTGGGGGCATGCAATCTTGCGCGGTGCACGCTGGTGACGGACGCCAACGGTGTGGCTCAGACGTACATTACGCCCAGCGCTGCTGGTGCAATCACGGTGAACGCCGTGTCCTCGGGCGGTTCGGCGGTTCAGGCTTCGTTCACCGCAACGGCTGCATCGCGTGCTGTGACGTTGCTGCGTCCTACCGAGTATGTTGCTGCTGGCTCTGGAGCGACCTTTACGCCCGCCGCGGATGTCACTGTGAATGGTGCGGCGGCTGCAGGAACATCGGTTCTGTGGACTGCGTCCACTTCGCGCGCAGGATTTACTTCGTCTGTTTCTACTGCGAATGCGGGAGGCATGTCGAGTATTGCTACGACAGGTGCTTTACGTGATGGTGAAGCGGCAACCGTGCAGGCGTGTGCGTGGACCACGGTGTGCGGTACGCAGAATCTGATTGCGGTTGCTGCTGCGAATCTGCGAGCAGCAGTGGTTAGCGGCGATGCGCAGAGTCGATCTGCAACGGATTCTCTTAACAATGTGGCGCTGCGCGTTTTGGATACATCCGGCAATCCTGTTGCGGGTGCTACGGTTGCCGTGTATCAGGCTGTGTCCGGATGGCAGCCCGCCTGCACCACGGGCAGATGTGCCACGGCTCCGGTCTACGGCACGGCGACATCGAGCACCATAAGTGACGACGATGGACTGGTGACGGTGTCTCCATTGCAGTATGCAAATACGGCTGCTGTAACAAAGATCACGGCATCCGTTGGGACTCAGGGAGCCATTACGGTTACGCTGGTGAAGACGCCCTGATGTCTTCGGCAGCGACCAAGGCATCTCCTCGTGCATCAGACAGAGTGACCAGCAAAAGGAGCGGCCTGAATGGCAACAGGTGGTGTGCGCAAGCGGGTATTGATTGTGGGTGGCGGCTTTGCGGGGCTGAAGGCCGCGGAAGCATTGAAGGACGCAGACGTCAGCATCACGCTGGTGGATCGTCGCAATCACCACACGTTTCAACCATTGCTCTACCAGGTAGCACTTGCAGTGCTATCGCCCAACGAGATTGCGCAGCCTATCCGTGCGATTCTTCGTGCGCCGAACACGCAGGTGCTCATGGATGAGGTGGTGGGCTTCGATGTAGCTGCGCAGCGCGCTACGTTGAAGAGCGGTGTGGTGCTGGAGTATGACTACCTGATCCTGGCCACGGGTTCGACACATTCCTACTTTGGCAGAGATGACTGGGCTCCGCTGGCTCCGGGGCTGAAGACGATTGAAGATGCGGTGGAGATTCGCCGCCGTGTGTTGCTTGCCTTTGAATTGGCTGAAGGCGAAATGCAGGAGACGGGACGTCATCCGGCGCTGAATTTTGTGGTGATTGGTGGCGGCCCGACGGGTGTGGAGCTTGCAGGCGCCATCTCCGATATCGCCAAGTTGTATATCCGCCGCGACTTCAAACATATTGATCCTGCAAAGGCGCAGGTGCTGATTCTGGAAGGTTCGCCGCATATTCTGGGCGCATATCCCGAAGACCTGCAGAAGAAGGCTGTGGAACAGCTTGCGGCACTGGGCGTACAGGTGCGCACGAATACGCGTGTGACTGACGTGAAGCCTGGCTATGTGATGGTGGGTGATGAACGCATCGATGCAGTAGTGACGATATGGGCAGCGGGTGTGAAAGCTTCGCCTCTGGGAGAACTACTGGGTGTGCCAGTGGATAAACGTGGATGCGTGATTGTGGATGGTCAGCTTCACCCGGAAGGGCATCCAGAGATTTTTGTTTGTGGCGATCTTGCGGCTGCTACCAGTGAAGGCAAGCCTGTACCCGGAGTCGCTCAGCCTGCCATGCAGATGGGCGAATACGCCGGACGCACGATTGCGCTGGAAGTGCGCGGCGAAACCATGAAGAAGCCGTTCATCTATGCCGATAAGGGCGATATGGCTACCATTGGCCGCAGCGCTGCCGTGGCCAATGTGAAGTGGCCGTTCAAGGGCCACCTCAGCGGATTTCCCGCATGGCTTACATGGTTGGTCGTACACATCTTCTTTCTCATTGGTTTCCGCAATCGATTTTCGGTCTTCCGCAACTGGGCCTATACCTATGCGTTTTTTGAGGAAGGCTCGCGCCTCATCGTGGGCGACCAGACATTGCCGGGCTGGGATACGCAGGATGATCCTAAAGGCGATCTGACGACGCGACCCATTTCGCAGTCCTGAGCGTCGGACGCCCGACACTTCAACGCAGCTTCACGCCGCTGTGATGATCGGGGCATCCTTGCGTTCCTTGTCGCCGTCCCAACGCAGCGAAGGGACGAGATGAAGCTATGTCGAATGCGAAGAAAATAGAACCGGGAAAGAAGGTACGCTACGCGGTTGTGGCTGCTGGATGGATATCGCAGACTGCGCTGCTACCGGGCGTTGAACATACTGGCAACTCGGAGGTCACTGCGATTGTGACCGGCCATGAATACAAGGCAGAGGCGCTGGCGGAGAAATATCCCACCATTCGGCACAGCTACAGCTACGAAGAATATGACCAGTTTCTGAAGGATGATGTTGCGGATGCTGTATATCTTGCAACGCCCAACTGGGATCACGTGGAGCTTGCTATCAAGACGCTGGAGGCGGGGCTGCATCTGCTGCTGGAAAAGCCGATGGCAGTGAGTGTGGAGCAATGTCAGCAGATCATCAAGGCATCGCAGAAATCCGGCGCGAAACTGATGGTGGCGTACCGCATGCATTTTGAGCCCGGTGCGCTGAAGGCTTTGAAGGTGGTGCGTGAAGGAAAGCTCGGGAAGTTGCGTTATTTCAACTCGAGTTTCTCTCAGCCGGTGAGTGCGTTGAATCATCGCGCAAAGAGCGGCTACTGGGCGGGGCCGATTCCAGATATGGGGCCATACCCCATCAACATGGTGCGTACTCTCTTTGGTGCGGAGCCGATCGAGGTGTATGCGACGGGATGGAAGACAGATGACAAATTCAATTTTGAAGACACTGTCGCGGTGACACTGAAGTTTGAAGAGGGACGTATTGGCTCGTTCGTTCTGAGCTATAACGCGCAGGATCTGGATGATTTCCGTGTTACTGGCGATCTGGGCAGTCTCTTCAGCAGTCCCGCTTACGCCATGCCGGGCGGCATGAAGCACACCACGATGATTGGTGAAAAAGAGTCGACGGAAAGCTTTGATAAGACCGATCAGTTTGGCGGTGAGTTGAAGTACTTCTCTGATTGCGTGATAAACAACAAAGACCCCGAGCCAGATGGGGAAGAGGGCTTGTTGGATGTTCGCGTGCTGGTGGCGTGCGAACAATCGTTGAAGACCGGCATGCCGGTGAAACTGGCTCCGTATGCGCGTTCACGACGTGCGTCGCTGGACCAGGAGGAGACGCTGAGCCCAGTGAAGCCGCCTGAGTTGATTGGTGCAAACAAGCCAAGTGAAGGCGGCAGCAATGGCGAAGAAGAACAGGCTCCGCGGGAAGCGCGTCGTGTTGCTTAATGAAGCCCGTGCCTATGGTGCTACGGGCTTTTGTAAGAGTAAGCGGTCGTTAGCTGTGGCTGGTGGAGATCCTTAGGATTCTTCGCCTCCGCTCAGAGTGGTAACTAGAAGGCCCGCGTTTATGCGGGCTTTCTAGCGACGACGATGCGTAGTGGTGGGAACGTGGTGAGGAAGCTGCCCCATTGCGTTGTGACATTAAGGCCAGCATTGCGGAAGTGGTCGGCATATTCGCCGGTAAGTTTGTAATCGCTGATGAGCGCCACGCCACCTGGCTTCAGAACGCGAACGATCTGACTCAGAGCCTGCTCGCGTGTGGGTTTGTCATAGATGTTGTGCAGGCAGAGGTTTGAGACGATGACGTCGAAGCTGGCATCTGCAAACGTCATCTCCTGCGCCGGGAGACTGACGAGGGTGCAACGATCCGCGACGCCTTCCAGTTGCAGGTTCTTCTGCGTTGCAGATTCGGCGTTGCCACCCATGTCTTCTGTAGACCAGATGTCGATGCCGGTGGCATGGCCGGATGTGAGCTTCTTTGCAGTACCTGCAAGCAGAAGGCCACGTCCGCAGCCAATATCAAGAACCTGTTCGTCGCCTTGCCACGCGTGCTTACTTAGCATCAAGTCGCGATGACGAAACTTGCCGTACTTCACATAGAGCAGGAAGAGCAGAGCTTCGCCGATGAAAAATCCTGCGGGCCAAAGAAACGATGGCCGTGTTTGTAATGCGACTGGACCAAGATGCAACACACGAGGCAGTAGCAGGCCTGCCAACAGACAGGCAATGCCAACAAGAAAAAGATTGCGCATGACGGCGGGTGCATCGACGCCGTAGTCCGTTCCGGGAGCGTGTGTTGGGGGCATCGGGTTGACTCGCGAATGAAGTGGTTCCGAGTCTAGCAAACGAAAGAAGGGTTGCCACTAGCACCCCTTCTTGAAGCTTCAGTTAATGAAGCCTATTTTCTATCGACTGGCGATCACGTCGATTTCTACCAGGCTTTCGCGCGGAATGATGGCTGCAATGGTTGTGCGGGCGGGAGGGTCTTTGGGAAAGCGCTCGGAAAAGATCTCGTTCATTGCGGCGTAATCATCCATGTTGCGCAAAAAGACCTGCACTTTGAGCACGTTGTCTATGGATGAACCGGCGTTCTTCAGTTCTGCTTCAACTTGGTCAAAGGCATAACGAACGCACGATCGAATGTCTTTCGGATCGGGCGCGTTATAAGAAGCTTTGCCGGAGACGAAGAGCAAATCTCCGAAGCCAACCGCAGGGGAGTACGGTGGCTTCGGAGTTGCATTGGGATTTGCAGCGAAAATTTGTTTTGCAGATTTCGCTGCGGCTTTGGTGGCAGGGATGAAAGCCGCGAGCGCAGTTGAGGTGGCGAACAAGCGTCGTGTCAGCATTGCATCTCCCTGGTGAGTGTTTGGTTTTTACAAGCCGCTTTTACGCCTCTGCCAGCTCGTTGCTTCTCACCTTGACCGGTGTAAGCCAGTTGTAACGATCGCTCTTGGTGCCGTTGACCAGTGCGAAGAACTCATCGTGCAGCTTCTTCGTCACAGGACCCATGGAACCGTCGCCGATGAGGATGCGATCCACCGAGCGCAGGTGCGAAACCTCTGCAGCCGTGCCGGTGAAGAAAGCTTCATCGCACAGATAGAGGAGTTCGCGCGGCAGCGCCTGCTCGACAACTTCAATGCCGAAGTCCTTCGCGATCTGAATGACCGAGGCGCGGGTGATGCCGTTGAGCACGCTGTTCGCAAGAGGTGAAGTGAAGAGCTTGCCTTCGCGGATGAGGAACAGGTTCTCGCCTGAGCCTTCCGAGAGATAGCCGTTGCGATCGAGCGCGATGCCCTCTACGTAGCCGTTGATCTCGGCTTCCATGCGGATCAACTGCGAGTTCATGTAGTTAGCACCGGCCTTTGCCAGTGAAGGCATGGTGTTCGGCGCAAGGCGGTTCCAGCTGGATACGCAGACATCTGCACCCTGGTTGCCGGGAACATACTTGCCCCAGGGGAAGTTTGCAATGTAGATCTCAACCGGCGACTTCAGCGGGTTGACGCCGATCTCACCGTATCCGCGGAAAGCCACGGGACGGATGTAGCAAGGGGCTACATCGTTTGCATCGACCACATCGACAACTGCCTGGCAAAGCTCATCAAGTGAGTAGGGAAGTGGCATGCGATAAATGCGCGCAGAGTCAATAAAGCGCTGCATGTGCTCACGAAGTCGGAAGATACCCGCCTTCTCGCCTTGTGTATAGGCGCGGATGCCTTCAAATACGGACGAGCCGTAATGCACCACGTGAGACATCACGTGAATGTTGGCATCGGCCCAGGGAATCAGGGTACCGTTGTGCCAAATTTTGTCAGTTGTTTGGATGGGCATGAATCGCTCCGGCCGGAAGGGAGCTTCCGGTGAAGGTCAGTATACCCAATGGTTCTTTGGGATTTATGGCATAGGCGGTTGCGGAAGCGTGGCGACACCGCTGCGGAAGGCCCGTCGAAAAAGCCGTATCACCCATCGGATGGCAAACAAAGCGATGGCAAGAAGCACAAGCACAATGGAGGCGGAGACCCAAGGGTGCGAGGTGGCTAACCATGTCAGGCCAACGGCAGCCACATCTTCCGTGCTGCTAAGAGCAATGTTCGACAGGGGTTCCGGCGATGGTGCAACGGCCACGCGAAGCGCCGTCTTGGATGTGTGTGCCAAGGCGGCAATGGCCGTCCCCACGGCAATGGCGGCGATCTGCATCGGCGGCGTGAGGTGTTCGGTGGCTCTATATGCGAGCAGCGCCGCTACTGGAATGCGCACCACGGTATGGAGTGCGTTCCAGGCTACGTCCAGAGCCGGAACTTTATCTGCAATGAACTCCGCAAGAAAAAGCACAGAGCAGACCCCGATCACCCACCAGTTGCCCACGACATCCAGGCCAGGCGGAAGTTGCACCCAGCGCGTGTGCGCCGCCAGTCCCAAAGTCAGCAGAGTGGCGTAGGTATTGAGGCCGGCAGAGAAACTGGCGGCAATAATCAACGCGGTAAGGTTGCCGGGAGTGAAGTTCACAATGGCCTCCGATGCGGCGGGCCCAGTGTACTGCCCGGCGGGGGAGCAGGCCAGTGCCATGGTTTCGCTTTCGCAACTGGCAATCACTTTGCTGATACCGTGTTACCCATGCGATTTCCCCTGCTTTCTCATCCTCTGGCGCTGGCCGCTGTTCTGTGTGTTTCTGCTTCCTGCTTTGCGCAGGAACATGGCGATGAACCGCCACAGGGAACTCCTACCGCCGCCGCGAAAGATGCAGCCAAGGATGCGAAGGATAAGCCATCGTTTCCGCCGCTGCCTCCGGATGCGCATGTGGAGCAGAGCATTACTGTGGATGGCAAGCCGCTGAAGTACACCGTTACGGTGGGCACGTTGCCGGTGCGTAACGCGGATGGCAAGGTGGCCGGACAGGTCGTCTTCACGTCCTATACCGTGCCGGGAGCGGACCGTCCGGTGACGTTTGCACTCAATGGTGGTCCCGGCGCTGCCAGTGTCTACCTGAACTTCGGAGCCATTGGTCCGAAGCGAGTTCCGTTTGGCGAAGACAACTCTTCCCCTTCCGATACGCCCACGCTGGTTGACAATCCCGGCACATGGCTGGACTTTACCGATCTTGTCTTCATTGACCCCATCGGCACAGGCTTCAGTCGTTCTGAGGTTTCGGAAGCTGAATCGAAGAAGCTTTTCTATGCGCCAACCGCCGATGTGAACTATCTTTCGCGGATCATCTATGACTGGCTGCTGAAGAACGGCCGCATGATGTCGCGGAAGTATCTGATTGGCGAAAGCTACGGCGGCTTCCGCGGACCTCGCATCACGCGTTATCTGCAGACGCAGCTCGGAGTGGGGTTGAACGGCGTGGTGCTGGTGTCGCCTTATCTGAATCCCAGCATTACAGACAACGGGGATCTGTCGCCGCTCCCGTGGATTGTCACCATGCCGTCGATGGCTGCAGCGAACCTGGAGCGCCAGGGCAAACTGACGTCCGCATCGATGAAGGATGTCATTGACTATGCCGAAGGGGAATACGCCACAGACCTCATCCGTGGCAGCTCCGATCCCGGTACAAAGGATCGCATGGTCGCGAAGGTGACGCAGCTCACCGGGTTGGATCCGGACTTTGTGCGTGCCGAGGGTGGCCGCATTGAGCCGGATGTCTTTCTGCGAGAGGTACACCGAAAGGAAGGCAAGCTGGGTAGCGTCTATGACTCCAATGTCACGGCGCTGGATCCGTTCCCGTATAACCGCGATCAGAAGACCGGGGATCCCATCCTGGATACGATCATTGCCCCGCTAACCCAGAGCATGGTCAATTTCGTTACTCAGACTGTGGGTTGGAAGGTGGACGCTCGGTATAACGCGCTTAGCTATGAAGTTGGCCGTATGTGGGATCGCTCCGGGCGGGATGAACGGAGTGGGTCTGGAACGCAGTTACGACAGGCGGTTGCTGCTGATCCGAAGCTGCATGTTTTGATTGCACACGGCTGGAATGATCTTTCTTGCCCGTTTATGGGATCGATTGTGACTGTGAATCAGATACCGCAAGCCACCGCCCAAAGAATTTTGATCCATGAATACCCCGGTGGACACATGTTCTACACACGCTCCGGAAGCCAAAAGAGCCTGAAACAAGATGCTCGCGAACTTTTCACAACTCATTAATATGAAGTGGTTTATATGAGGCTGCGGCGATGTTTTCCGCAGCCTTTTCCACGTTTGCGGTTGCACTGTGGCGACCGACCCTGTAATGTCAATCAAGTCGAGCGCAGTGGTTGAGCGCGAAACGAAAGAGCGATGAAGTAAGTCGCTTGACGCAAACCGAAACGGTTTGTATAAATGAAAAGTCAGCAAGCAAGCGAAATGCAGCGAGTTGACAAGAGCCGAAAGGCTTGATATAAAAGAAAAGTCGACAAGCGGTCAGTATGAAGCGGTCGAGTGGGTAGCCGAAAGGCAGCCTGCAGCGTAAGACTCGAAAGAGCAGCAATTCAGTCCAAGCGTTTGTCACGCGAGGTTCTGCTGAGAGCGAAAGTTCCAGCAACCCAATCGACAAACCCAAGCACTGTAAGTAGAGATTGGAAGGGGCAGAAGCCCCGGGCCAAACTTTCGCGATGTTTATCGCGGTTTGCGCTTGAGATGTTTTGAGAGATTGTGAGCGGTAATGCCTGCGCAGCAAGCGTAGAGTGCGATTTCGATAGTCGCCGCCGTCACTATAGTGTTTAAGATCGTTGCCCGCGGGGCTAGCGTCGACCAAGAGGATCGAGCGAACGAGATTAAATAGTATAGCGACGAAGCGGGTTGACAAGCAAGCGAAAACGCGATACTCTATAAAAGTTGCAGCGAGGCAGTCGAGAGCGAAAGCGACGCGGTTCAGCTACTAAGTAGCGAGAATACGGCGAGCAAGTAGCCAAGACGCGAAAAGCGTATAAGACACTAGCTCATACAAGTTCGAGGACACAACCGTTGAGTCGATGACTAACGGCGTCCTTGATCCAAAGCAGACGGCTTAGGCCTGATCTGACTAGGATCTTTGACAACATGGTTGAACGTGCCAGTCGTGAGAATCATTAAACCTTACGGTTTAGTCATCTCACTAGTTTTATCCTCGCAGCCTTTTCGAGCGCTGCGAGGCGGCTGACAGCTACGGACCTCCGTCCTGTAGCGCAGCCAACCAGTATTCAAACGAGAGTTTGATCCTGGCTCAGAATCAACGCTGGCGGCGTGCCTAACACATGCAAGTCGCACGAGAAAGCGGACTTCGGTCTGTGAGTAAAGTGGCGCACGGGTGAGTAACACGTGAATGATCTACCTCCGAGTGGGGAATAACTGAGGGAAACCTTAGCTAATACCGCATAACACTTACGAGTCAAAGCAGCAATGCGCTTGGAGAGGAGTTCGCGGCAGATTAGCTAGTTGGCGGGGTAATGGCCCACCAAGGCGATGATCTGTATCCGGCCTGAGAGGGCGCACGGACACACTGGAACTGAAACACGGTCCAGACTCCTACGGGAGGCAGCAGTGGGGAATTTTGCGCAATGGGGGAAACCCTGACGCAGCAACGCCGCGTGGAGGATGAAGTCTCTTGGGACGTAAACTCCTTTCGATAGGGAAGATTATGACGGTACCTATAGAAGAAGCCCCGGCTAACTTCGTGCCAGCAGCCGCGGTAATACGAGGGGGGCAAGCGTTGTTCGGAATTATTGGGCGTAAAGGGCGCGTAGGCGGTTTGGCAAGTTTGGTGTGAAATCTTCGGGCTCAACTCGAAGTCTGCACCGAAAACTGCCGGGCTTGAGTATGGGAGAGGTGAGTGGAATTTCCGGTGTAGCGGTGAAATGCGTAGATATCGGAAGGAACACCTGTGGCGAAAGCGGCTCACTGGACCATTACTGACGCTGAGGCGCGAAAGCTAGGGGAGCAAACAGGATTAGATACCCTGGTAGTCCTAGCCCTAAACGATGATTGCTTGATGTGGCAGGTACCCAATCCTGCCGTGTCGAAGCTAACGCGATAAGCAATCCGCCTGGGGAGTACGGTCGCAAGGCTGAAACTCAAAGGAATTGACGGGGGCCCGCACAAGCGGTGGAGCATGTGGTTTAATTCGACGCAACGCGAAGAACCTTACCTGGGCTCGAAATGTACGGGAATCACTTAGAAATAGGTGCGCCTAGCAATAGGCCCGTATATAGGTGCTGCATGGCTGTCGTCAGCTCGTGTCGTGAGATGTTGGGTTAAGTCCCGCAACGAGCGCAACCCTTATCTCCAGTTGCTACCATTTAGTTGAGCACTCTGGCGAAACCGCCTCGGATAACGGGGAGGAAGGTGGGGATGACGTCAAGTCCTCATGGCCTTTATGTCCAGGGCTACACACGTGCTACAATGGCCGGTACAAACCGCTGCGAACCCGCGAGGGGGAGCCAATCGGAAAAAGCCGGCCTCAGTTCGGATTGGAGTCTGCAACTCGACTCCATGAAGCTGGAATCGCTAGTAATCGCAGATCAGAATGCTGCGGTGAATACGTTCCCGGGCCTTGTACACACCGCCCGTCACATCACGAAAGTGGGTTGCACTAGAAGTCGGTGCGCTAACCGCAAGGGAGCAGCCGCCCAAGGTGTAATTCATGATTGGGGTGAAGTCGTAACAAGGTAGCCGTAGGAGAACCTGCGGCTGGATCACCTCCTTTCTAAAGAGAAACCGATCCGGAAAGAAGAAGCGTCTCGCGTATCGCGAGCACCTTGAGTGAGTTTCTTCTGGCCCGGACACCTTACGAGGCTTCGGCTAAGTAAGAGTCTGAACTAAACCTCTCTTTGGTTAATGACTGTCTGCACGATGGTCAACGGATGACTTAGTCATCCCGCACGTTCAACTGTGTCCTCGAAAATCTTTCGAGAGCCAACTGCTTCGGCAGGGAGCTCAAGGGAAATTAGGGGCTGCACCTGGTAGCGACTGCGCTGCCGGGTGCAAACCTCTGACCTGGGCCTGTAGCTCAGTTGGCTAGAGCGCACCCCTGATAAGGGTGAGGTCGGTAGTTCGAATCTACCCAGGCCCACCATCCTCTTGACGAGCCTCCTTGATGGAGATACTCTAGTCAAGTTGGTGCGAATGGGGCTGTAGCTCAGTTGGGAGAGCGCCTGCTTTGCAAGCAGGATGTCATCGGTTCGATCCCGGTCAGCTCCACCAATACTCTCGACAAGATAAGAATCTGGATGAGGTTGAGACCAAATGGTCTGAGCCTTGGACAGAGCATCGTCCAGCACCTCAGGGTGCAGCACGCAAAGCGTGTGTGATGTTTGACAACTGAATAGATTGGGTAAACATAACTACAAGGCTGAGCCGTCAGCTTGCAGGTAGTCTCTGCAAAACTGACGATTTAGTAATGAATGTGTCTTTAGGATAAGTAACAAGGCGAATATAAATGGACAAGCTCGCAGCAGAGTAATCTGCGTGCGAGTAAATTCTATGAACAAGCTACTAAGGGCGCACGGTGGATGCCTTGGCAGAATCAGGCGATGAAGGACGTGGCAAGCTGCGATAAGCTTCGGGGAGCCGCACACAGGCGTTGATCCGGAGATTTCCGAATGGGGAAACCCACATACGCAAACCGTATGTATGACCCGCTGAATACATAGGCGGGCTCAGGCGAACGGGGGGAAGTGAACCATCTCAGTACCCCCAGGAGAAGAAAGAAACCTCGATTCCGATAGTAGTGGCGAGCGAACTCGGAATAGCCCAAACCCGTTTTATTTCGGTAACACGGGGGTTGTAGGGCCTGCAACAGTAGAGTTACCAATCCAGTCGATAGTCGAAGCCCTTGGAAAGGGGCCCCACAGAGCGTGACAGGCGCGTAAACGAAATTGATCTGGACTCGAAGCAGGTACCTGAGTAAGGCGGGGCACGAGAAACCCTGCTTGAATCCACGGGGACCATCCCGTAAGGCTAAATACTCGATTCTGACCGATAGTGAACCAGTACCGTGAGGGAAAGGCGAAAAGTACCCCTTTGAGGGGAGTGAAAAGTACCTGAAACCGTGTGCCTACAAGCAGTGGGAGGACTATGCCCGTAAGGGAATGTCTGACCGCGTGCCTATTGCATAATGAGCCGGCTAGTTATTCTTGTCAGCAAGGTTAAGCGTGAGCGAGCCGCAGCGAAAGCGAGTCTGAATAGGGCGTTAAGTTGGCAGGAATAGACGCGAAGCGGGATGATCTACCCTTGGCCAGGTTGAAGATGGGGTAACACCCATTGGAGGACCGAACCGGTGTTTGTTGAAAAAAGCTCGGATGAGCTGAGGGTAGGGGTGAAAGGCTAATCAAATTCCGTGATAGCTCGTTCTCTCCGAAATAGCTTTAGGGCTAGCCTCGGGTGATTTGCGTTGGTGGTAGAGACATGATTGGACTAGGGGGCTTTCCGGCTTACTGAATCCAGCCAAACTTCGAATGCCAATGACAACCAGCCCGGGAGTCAGACTGTGGGGGCTAAGCTTCACAGTCGAGAGGAAAACAGTCCAGACCGCCTGCTAAGGTCCCCAAATTATAGTTAAGTGGGAAAGGAAGTCGGAACGCTCAGACAGCCAGGAGGTTGGCTTAGAAGCAGCCATCCTTTAAAGAAAGCGTAATAGCTCACTGGTCAAGCGGTCCGGTGCCGACAATACAACGGGGCTAAAACTATATACCGAAGCAGCGGATGCACACTTTAGTGTGCGTGGTAGGAGAGCATTCTCGCGACAATGAAGTACGACTGAGAAGACGTATGGAGTTTCGAGAAGAGACCCTGCCGGCATAAGTAGCGATAATGAAGGTGAGAACCCTTCACGCCGAAAGTCTAAGGTTTCCTGAGGAAGGTTAATCCGCTCAGGGTTAGGCGGTCCCTAAGCTGAGGCCGAAAGGCGTAAGCGATGGACATCCGGTTAATATTCCGGACCTCCCAATTGGTCGTTATTACGATGGGGTGACACAGAAGGATAGGCAGGTCGTCATATGGCTATGGCGGTCGATGCACGTAAGCTGGACCAGATAGGCAAATCCGTTTGGTCTTAACAGTGAGGTGCAAAGCAAGCCCTTTAGGGTGTAAGCTGCTGATTTCACGCTGTCAAGAAAAACCTCTAAGGAGAACGATTGGGAACCGTACCCCAAACCGACACAGGTAGACGAGGAGAATATCCAAAGGCGCTCGAGTGAAGGCTTGTTAAGGAACTCGGCAAATTAGACCCGTAACTTCGGGAGAAGGGTCACCACGGTAGGGTTCATAGCCCGAGGTGGTCGCAGTGAAACGCGTACGGCGACTGTTTAACAAAAACACAGGTCTCTGCAAAGTCTAAAACGACGTATAGGGGCTGACTCCTGCCCGGTGCTGGAAGGTTAAAAGGAGGGGTTAGCGCAAGCGAAGCTCTGAATTGAAGCCCCAGTGAACGGCGGCCGTAACTATAACGGTCCTAAGGTAGCGAAATTCCTTGTCGGGTAAGTTCCGACCTGCACGAATGGAGTAACGATCGTACGACTGTCTTAACGAGTTGCTCGGCGAACTTGTAGTACCGGTGAAGATGCCGGTTACCCGCAGCTAGACGAAAAGACCCCGTGCACCTTTACTATACTTTTACTGTGGGTTACGGCAATTGCTGCGCAGGATAGGTGGGAGGCTTTGATCCCGGACTCTCGGGTTCGGAGGAGCCAACGGTGAGATACCACCCTGCGATTGTTGTGACTCTAACCTCCTCCCCTGATCGGGGAGAGGGACATAGTAAGACGGGTAGTTTGACTGGGGCGGTCGCCTCCTAAATTGTAACGGAGGCGCGCGAAGCTACACTCAGGCTGTTTGGAAATCAGCCGTCGAGTGCAAAGGCATAAGTGTGGTTAACTGCGAGACCTACAAGTCGAGCAGATGCGAAAGCAGGCCTTAGTGATCCGGTGGTTCTGTATGGAAGGGCCATCGCTCAACGGATAAAAGGTACGCCGGGGATAACAGGCTGATCATTGCCAAGAGTTCATATCGACGCAATGGTTTGGCACCTCGATGTCGGCTCATCGCATCCTGGAGCTGTAGAAGGTTCCAAGGGTTAGGCTGTTCGCCTATTAAAGCGGTACGTGAGCTGGGTTCAGAACGTCGCGAGACAGTTCGGTCTCTATCTGCTGTGGGCGTAGGAGATTTGAAGGGGGCTGTCCTTAGTACGAGAGGACCGGGATGGACGAACCTCTTGTGTTCCAGTTGTCTTGCCAAAGGCACGGCTGGGTAGCGAAGTTCGGTTATGATAACCGCTGAATGCATATAAGCGGGAAGCATGCCCTAAGATGAGATCTCCCAACCCGTAAGGGATAAGAAGGGCCCTGGAAGACCACCAGGTTGATAGGCTGGATGTGGAAGTGCAGTAATGCATGTAGCTTACCAGTACTAATCGCCCGTTCGGCTTGATCATAGAATTTACTCTGCGCAGAAACTCTGCGATCCAAGAGATATTCAATACAAGCCAAGTAGTTAGGTTTTAAGACAAATCCAAATATTGGTATATCGTCTACTCAATCTATTCAGTCGTGAAACCTCGCACATGCGAGTTTCGACAATTTGCTGGTGAGAATACTGCGAGGGTCACACCCGTTCCCATCCCGAACACGGAAGTTAAGTCTCGCTGGGCCGATGGTACTGCACGGGTAGCTGTGTGGGAGATTAGGTGATCGCCAGCAATTAAATCTGAAAAGCCCACTCTTCGGAGTGGGCTTTTGCTGTTTGAGCAGTTATTGCATCAACATCATCGACTTAGAAACTTGCCGGAGACATGTGGTGAGCTCAAGCCTCGACGGCCTTGCCCAAGTCGCATGGAAAAGCACCTTCTTTGCTCGCCTGCGGCGAACAAAGAAGGGAAAAATGCTTACTGCTTTGTTTGCTTCCCTTGTCTTGCCTATGGACGGTTGTGCTAACCAACACTTCTCATTGAAAAGTTCAATCGGCGCCCGCAGCACGCAGCGATCTACTCGCGAATGATCTTTACGAAGACACCATCTGGTAACGACTTTCCACCCAATAAATGAATCCCACCATCGCGGACGAAGCCACGTAGCATCTCGCCTTGGGGTGTAGCGGACGCTTCAGACCGTTGCGTGGCTGGATCCATGCGGCGTGGGGCTGCTGGTTCTGAAGACTTTTGGGGATATGGAGTGGCTTTGGTGGGGGTAGGTGTCTTTCCCATGCCGCGGTCCATGGCCTCATTTGCGAGACGATCGGCCGTTTTGTTCTTGTGACGCAGAGCGTGCGAAATGTTGAAGAGTTCTAAGCGTGCAATTCTCCGCTTGGCTTCTTCGAAGAGTTGCCGGAGATCGGGGCTGTTCACTTTGTACTTGCCCTGGATCTGCTTCACCATCAGTTCGCTGTCACTGACAACTTTGAGACGGGTGTAGCCGTTATCCAAAGTCCACTGCAGGACGCCGAGCAGACCGCTGTATTCGGCAAAGTTGTTCGTTTTGAATCCCAGAAATTCGCTTAGCTCTGCAAGAACAGCGCCGTCTTCTTTTGCTATGACTGCGCCATACCCGGCAGGGCCGGGATTGCCTCGTGCTCCGCCATCGCAATGGGCCAAAAGAGTAACGGCTGCGGTGTTGCGGGGGAACGAGGGCTGAGGCGACGCGAATAGATCTCCGGTAGACATCGATCTATTAAAACAGGTACTTCGTAATGTTCTCGACGCCTTCGAGTCAGCGAGGTACTTCGTACCGTTCTCGATGCCTTCGGCGTGATTCGTCCTATAAGTTCCCATCCCGGATGAATCGTCTATTACAAAACGGTGGTTCCGCTGATGAAGACCTGATCCGTTTTATTGCCGAGGAGACGATAGAGAGCGAACTGTCGTGAACTGCCGTGGCGAAGCTCCATGAGGATTTCGGCGCGGTTTGTTGCATCGGCGTCGACTACGTCGATGGGCCGGTAACGTGGGATGCGATCAAGGTGCATGCTGTCGGTGACGGTTCGCATGGCCGGATGAAGTGTCCCATCAGGATCGGTATTCGCGACAACTGTCACATAGCGTTCCGGTGCTGAATCCGTCGCCGGAACTCGGGCGAAGAAGGTGTAGCTGACGGGGGCGCTGAAATAGAGCTGGTAGGCACTCATCTGTTCGTCTGCAAACGTGACGGAAGGCGCAGCGGGGGCCGCTGCTTTCGCGAGTTTTGCGCTGCGGCTGCGAGTTGCGGGTATTTTGCTCCTGGTCGTTGCTTTGCTTGCAGGAGCAGGAGGAGTTGAAGGTGCAGCTGTTCCGTCCGGGGCATCCGTAGCAAGTGCGGGATTCAGCACAACTGCTCTCGCCAGATCTTCCAGGGCGCTCAGTGCCGCTGCGCGTTCGGTGTTGCTGGCGAATTTGTACGTGAAGTCGTGTTGTGGGCGGTCTTTCGCATCACTGACGGCAATGATCGATTCCAGCGGTGTCGAAAGCGTTGAACCTGTAGTTGCTTTCACCTTCACGACAGCCTGGGTGTCATCCTTTGCCGCGGTGATTGCGCCACGCCGTAAAACGGGACCACCCGACATCGTATCTCCGCTGGAGATGGTGCCGCCTTCCGTCACGGTTTCGTTCGCCGAGGAGCGAGCATCGGTCGGTCCAGCTGCGCGTGTCTCCGCCGCTTTCGCAGTGCTACGGCTGGCCAGTTCCATCGGATCTGGCGGTAGAGCATTCGGATCGTCTTCATCAACGGCACGATGACGGATGGTGGGGCGATCAGGGTCATCTGCAGGGGAACTGTTCTGCGTGACGGTCGCCTCAGGTGGCTTCTTGGAGTCCTTCTTATTTGCCTTCCCCTGATCCCCGGTGTTGTGCGCGGAGGATTCAGGAGAACGGTGCAGCGTGGGGCGCTCTGGGTCGGCCGCGTCCTTGTCCTTCTTACCGGAACCGTAATCGTCCAACGTCACCTTTGCGGGTGTGTCCTCTTCGCGGCAATCTTCAGGAATTGCGGCCGCGGCAGCCTTAGGATCGGGGGCAGATTTGGAGCCGAAGTGGGGTTTGCCATCGTCCTTTGGAGCTTCCTGCACAACGTGGGCGTTGCCGCAGTTCGGACGGATGCGCCCAGCCTTGGGTGCCTTTGGCACCGAGACATGGCCGTAACCGAACCAGCCGTCATCAAAGGGGAGATTAGCGGCGATGGCGCTTCCTGCAAAATTTCGCGAGGCGATCAGGTCGAAGACATTCTTCGGTACGCCGCTCTTTTGCAGGTCATAGCGGATACCCGATTCCAAAGCAAAGGGGACGGGGCGCGCAAGGTAAATGCCGGCGTCCTCATAATGACCGCCAATGAAGAGCGATACGGGGATGAGCCGCGCAGCCTTTGGCTTGATGGGATCGTCGCCCACGTATTCGTAGAGAGCGACGGCGCGCGTAACCTGATCCGGTTTCGCAACCTTGTGCATTTGCGCTACCGCTGCATGGGGCAGGGAGCACAACAGGGTTGCGGCAGAGAGCCATCGGAGGGCGGACGAGCGGGCGTGCATACTACTCCATTGGACGGTGAAACGTTCTCAACAGCATACGCGGCGTAAGCTAGGAACTATGAAGATTGGCGACATCGTAGACTTTACGCTTCGGGATCAGGACGGCAACAGTGTCTCTCTTTCACAGTTTCGCGGATCGCCCGTGGTGCTGTTTTTCTATCCTCGTGCCGACACGCCGGGCTGCACCGTGGAAGCCTGCGAGTTTCGAGACATCTACAGCAAGCTAAAGTCTGCAGGCGCGGTTCTGTTGGGGATTTCGCGCGATACGGAAAAGGCGCAGAAGAAATTTGCCACGAAGTTTTCACTGCCTTACACGCTGCTGGCAGATCCGGAACTGGCTGTGGCCAAACAATTTGATGTAGTGCGCGACGCCACCATGTATGGCAAGCCGGTGATCAAGATTGAGCGATCGACGTTTCTGTTTGATCGCGAGGGCAAGCTCGCAGCTGAGTTTCGCAAGGTGAAGCCGGAAGGCCATGCAGCAGAAATGCTGGAGGCTATCCGGAAGGCTTAGCTACCGGACAGCTTAGTAGGCTGGAAAAATGAGGGTCTGCTGTGGGGAGATGCTCGCCTCTGTACCTTTTGCAGGGGCGGCATCGGCCGTCAGGCGTGCCCCTTGCTTGCCTTGTGCGGTAATCACCTCACTCAGCTCATCCTGACCGTTTACGCGCACGATCTGAAGGCTCAGTTCTCCAGCGCTGGACATCTGTCCGGCTGCGGCGACGGCTACTACGGTAAGCTCCACGGGACTTCCTGCTGGAGCATTGCCAACCGCTTTGACCAGTTTGCCGTGCAGCCTCTGGCCATTGGAGGCGTGTGCGCTGTCGACTGTCTGATCCAGATGGACCTCAAGCGGTGTACCGGCGGCAATGCCCAGGTTGCCGCGCATGGTCACTATGGGGAGAGAAGCATCACCGCTTGCGGTTCCATTGCTTCCTACGATGGAGAGCGTGCCCTGTGCAGGCGGGGCAGCGGCGAGAGAACTACTCTGCGCTGGCAGGCTGCACGCAAAGAACAGCAAGAACGCACTCTGTATAACAATTCGCATCAGCCTATTGGGATGAATTCTATCGCTGGCTGGGTTGTCGCGCATTTTGGCGCCGTTGCCGGTTCTGCGGCTATCTCAAGGTTTTGTAAACGCATCCGTTCTATAAAGGTCGTGATCAATTCGGTCGTACGACCGTAACGTGAGTGCACGAGGGGACTTGGGACGCATGACGACACGCATGGAAGATGTGATCATTGTGGGCGCAGGCCCCACGGGACTGGCCCTGGCAGCAGAGTTGCGGCGTCTCGGCATAGGGGCGATGTTGTTTGATCGTTTAGTAGAAGGCGCGAATACGTCGCGCGCCACTGTGGTTCATGCAAGAACGCTGGAAGTGCTGGAACCGCTTGGCATCAGCGATGTAATGGTGGCGCGCGGCATCCAGTTACGCGCCGGGCAGTTGCGGGAGAAAGGCGGCAAAATCAAGGCGACCATCGCATTTGATGAGTTGCCCACGAAGTACCCCTTTGTATTGGCATTGCCGCAGAACCTGACGGAAGAGATTCTGGTCGCCAGGTTGCGCGAATTAGGTGGTTCCATCGTTCGTCCCATTGAGGCCACGTCACTTACTCAAACTTCACAATGCGCAACGCTAACGTATACAGCCGCAGGCACGCTGGTGCAGGAACTATCAGCGCGCTGGGTGGTGGGTTGCGATGGTCTGCACAGCATGGTGCGGCAGGCGGTTGGCATTGACTTCACCGGCGGGGCCTATGAAGAGTCCTTCGTGCTTGCAGATGTTGAGATGGACTGGCCAATGTCCTCACATGCGGCGGCGAACACGCTGGAGCTGTTTCTTGGCGACGAGGGCATTACGTTGATTGCTCCTTTGCCGAACAACATCTGGCGCATCATCGCTACGCAGGCCAACCCGCCGCAACATCCCGATGTCCAAGACTGCCAGGCGATTCTGGATGCACGCACAGTTGCTGGAGCAAAGGTGCATCGCGTGGTGTGGTCGTCGCGGTTTCGTATTCAACATCGCGTGGCCGATAAGCTGCGGCAGGGGCGCGTGCTACTCGCAGGCGATGCTGCGCATGTGCATTCACCGGCTGGCGGACAGGGCATGAACACTGGCGTGCAGGACGCCATCACACTTGCAAATGCGCTGACTACGGCAATCCGCAGTGGCGACGAGTCAGAACTGGCAGCATGGGAAGAGAAGCGTTTGAAGATTGCGCATTCCGTCGTGAACACTACGGATAAGATGACGAAGCTGGCGCTGTCTTCCAATCCACTGGCGCATCTATTGCGCGAATCGATGCTGGGTTTAATGGGGCATGTGCCAGCGTTGGAACATGCGGTAGCAAGGCGATTGTCAGAGATTGATAACCGTTAGGGAAGTTTCCTATCGAATGTTCTCGAATGGAATATTCAGGATGGGGTATTGCTTCCAATCACGATAGTCAAAGTGCCACCACTCCGTTGGGTTTATCTCAAAGCCTTCCTTTGTCATGGCATGACGAAGAACGCTGCGCAATTTCCGCTCTTCCTCAGTGCCACCGGGATAATCAGCGTAGGCGCGTGCTGTCATCTCGTCATAGCCACTGGGCATGGTTACTTCTTCTCCTGTTTTCAGATCGTAGAGAGACAGGTCGACTGCGCAACCACGGTTGTGTTTTGAGCCAGCTTTGGGGTCGGCAACGAATATCTTCTGGTTGTTCGGTGTTGCATCCCAGAAGATTTTTGTCACGTACCACGGGCGATATCCATCGTGGATGATGAGCCCGTAACCAAGCGGTCGTAATGCACTGCTGGCACGCATCACAGCTTCAGCTGCGGGGCGTTGCAGGAAAGCGCGAGCCTGCGTGTAGACCGGCGTCCCGAGGAAGTTATTGGAAGTCGCATAACGGATGTCGAGCTTGATGGTGGGATCAAGTGTGATGAGTTCCACCAGATCGGGTGTACGGAAGTTGCCGGATTCTTTTGGCGGTTGCTCTTGAAGCGCCTTCTCGCGAAGCTCTTCCACGGGATGCAGCGGAGTGATGCGGAAAGAAGGCACCTGCCCATAAAGCGTGGTGCATGCAAGAACTGCACCGCAGAAGAAATGAAGTATTCGCTTCATGCTGCTGATGTTTGCACGAGACGGTTGCGGAATCAATCGTGCAGACCGCAGATCCATTCGCCAATGCTGTCGGCAGTGCGATAGCGGAAGGCGCTGCTGAGATGTGCGACGGTATCGGTAGCGAGTACCGTGTGTTCATCCATTTCGCGAGCCGCGAAGTCGCCTGCAAGGCCGTGAAGGTAGACGGCAGCCTCTACGGCTTCGCGTGGCTGGTTGGGTTTCTGCGCCAGACAAGCAGCCACGATGCCAGTGAGAATGTCCCCGGAACCCCCTTTGGCCATTGAGGGGTTCCCTGTGGTGTTTACCGCAACCGAGCCATCAGGGTGGGCAATAAGCGTGCGTGCACCTTTCAACACAAGTGTCACGCCGTGCTGTTGTGCGAAACTGCGCGCGAGGTTCAGGCGATCAGCCTGCACCTGCTTTGCGGTGATGCCGAGCAGAGTACCCATCTCACCGGGATGTGGTGTGAGCACGATGGTACGTGCGCCATGATGTGAAGCTTCCTTCAGGAATGCAGCCTGATCTTTAAATGCATTCAAGCCATCGGCGTCCAGCACCAGAGGTATATCGCTTTCAAGTACAAGGCGACGCACAAATTCCGGGGCTTCGCCGTTTGTGCCTAACCCAGGACCAACGGCAAGAACCGAGATTTTCTTTAGCCATTGGTCTTTTGTGCCGAGGTTTGCAAGTGCAACTGAGCCGGTTGCATCTTCGCTGAGCGGATGCGTCATGAGCTCCGGTGTAATCAATGCAACAGTATTCAAAATCGACTTTGGTACTGCGGCGGTGACCAGCCCTGCGCCTGCACGCAGCGCTGCAAGTGATGACATGGAAGGTGCGCCTGCTTTGCCTGCAGCGCCACCGATGAGCAATACATGGCCATACATGCCCTTGTTCGATTCAAAAGGCCGTGGCTCTTCCAAGATACGTTTCGCGCTGCCCGTCCATGTGAGTTTTTGCTCACTTTCAATGGCTGCGTCAGGAGAGCCGATGGGAGCAACAATGACAGGACCAGAAACGTCTGGTGCAGTGAGATGACCGAATGCATGCGCAAGCTTTGGCGCGGTGAAAGTTACAACTGCATTCGCTCGGAAGGCTCCTGCAGCGTATGTGTCAGCAAGGTTTGCGTCCCACCCACTGGGGAGATCAACCGCGATGACCGGAATCGTTGTATCTGCAACGATATCGCGTGCGACCGCCGCGGAGCCCCGCAGCGGTGGCGTAAAGCCTGTGCCGACAAGAGCGTCCAAAAGAACATCGGATTCGCGAATTGCAGATGGCAGCAGTTCCTTCACTGCAGCATCGTCTGTAAGCACATGGATAACAGAGGACTCAAGTGATTCGTATGCCGCAGCCGCATCACCTTTTAATTTGGCGACATCGCCCAGAAGAAACACTGCCACATTACGACCGGATTGAAGCAACACACGCGCTGCGACGAATCCGTCGCCGCCGTTGTTCCCTGTTCCGGCGAGAACGAGTATGCTCTTCGCGGTTGGATACTGCTGCAGCGTGAACTTTGCCACTGCGGTTCCTGCGTGTTCCATCAGTTCGCCAAAGGGAACGCTGAAATGCTCGGCGGTGGCGCGGTCTGTGGCGGACATCTCGGCTGCGGTCAGGATCTTCATGCTGCTCCATTCTAAGAAGAAGAGCCCGGCGATGGGCCGGGCTCGTTTCGTCCAAAATGCGTCGCGTTAGCAAGTGGTGGCGTTGACGGCGCAGGGCTTGGCAAATCCTGTTGGCAGCGGAGCCGTTGCCGGTGTGCCCGTTGTCTCCGTTGCTGGAAGAGTGCTGGCAGGCAAGGCCGCAGGAGTGGGGCTTTGTCCCGGAACCGCAGTGGTTGCAGCCGACGGATCGGTTGCCGGTGAGGTTGCTACCTGCGGAACGGCGTGCTGTTGGAAGTAGCTCTTATCTGCGAGCGCGCGATAGAAGATGCCTGTGAGTTCAGCGGCCTTGGGGCCGAAGGTGGGACGTCCGCCGGTGAGGAAGAAGACCGTTACGATGCGGCCGTTGGGACCGTCGCCGTAACCTGCAAACCAGCCAAAGCGTGTCCCGTTGTCAGAGCATGTGCCTGTCTTGCCGAGGATGGGAAATTCGCTGAAGTTGGTGCGAAGGCTGCGGGCTGTGCCATAAGATGCGTCTACTGCACCTGCCATGCCCGGCAGCATGTCCGGAATGTACTTCTGAATGTTCAGCGTGCGCTTCAGGCGCGGCTGAAAATTGGCGACCTCTTCCGGTGTGGTGGGGTGTTGCAGGTAGAAGAGCGAACCGCCGTTGGCAATGGCTGCAACGATAGCGCCAAGCTGCAGCGGCGTCATCTCAATGCTTTCGCCGAACGAGCACATCTTGCCCACGCCACCCTTGGATTCCGGCAGCGGATGGTCGGGATACACGCCAAGCTGCTCACCCGCAATGTTGTAGCCCGCAAGCTCACCCAGGCCAAACTGGTTGGCGTAATGCTTGACGGTTTCAAAGCCCATTTGGCGGCCCAGCTCTTCAAAGTACGGATTGATAGAACGGGCAAGGGCGTAGGTCAGATCGATCTTGTAGCCGTGCCCCAGGTTCACAGGAGTGTCTTTGGTGATGAGGCCTTCGGAGAGCGCCGCCAACGCGACGGTGAGCTTGATGGTGGAACACGGCTCCGCGCCAGGGCCAAGCGCCTGTTTCTGATTCACCATGGCCAGAACGCGGCCGTTCTGCGGGTCGATGGCCAGTGCGGTGCCGTTCATGTTGCCCAGAGCCTGAATCAGGGATGCACGGATGAGCGGATCTTCTCCGGCAGTGACATCGCCCAGGGTGATGTTGTCGACGTTCGTGGCAAATGACGGTGCGCTGAAGTGCTCCACGTAACGTACGCGACGAACCACACGGCGCTTGCCGTGGGTCACTACGACAACATTTGTGGCGGTGGCAGCCTTACGAGTTTTCTTGGTGTTGCGTGCAGTACCGGTGCGTGCCGTGGAGCTGTGCGCAAGCTGCGCCTTGCTGTGGTGGGCTTGCTTCGTGTTCTTGGTCATGGCCGGCGTGGCCACAACAGCGGAAAGAGCGAGCAGGGAACAGGCCGCAACACGCAGCGGTGAAAGGAAACTCATCGGCACAAAACTCCTTCATAGACTCGCCTCGCAAATGAAGCGAGGCGGGAAGGACGCCCGGCCCACGGTCCCTGCCGCAGATCTCCCGGTCCCTGCTAATTTAGACGTCCTTCACTGCCTTCAGGACGATTCAGTTGCTTCGTTACATGCTTCCCCGGCGCAAAAATGCGGGGATATCAAGCTCGTCGTGCTCTTCTTGTGGTTCGGTTGGTGCAAGTCCTCCAAAGGAGGGCACGCGAACGTCAGTACGCAGCGTGGTCTCTTCTACCCGGATCGTGGTTTCTTCCACAATATAGGTGCCGTCAGCGCGGCGCGGCCGGAGGAAAAAGTCGTCGTCAAAGACGCTGGCAGGCACGGGCACCAGTTCCGAAGGTTCCGGTTGCGTGGCGGAAGTCTGCGGTTGCGGTGCGGTGGTAAAGACCGGATTGGCCGGAGCGGCGCCTGTCTGCGGTTCTGCCTGGAAGACCGGAACTGCTTCTGTGCGAATCGTTTGCGGTTGCGATGAGAATGCGGGTGCCTGTGGCGTTTCCATGGGCTGCGGCACAAAGTTCTGTGGCTGCTGCGCTACAGGAGTTGGCGTTCCAAAGGTAGGTTGCGCCACAGGGAATGTCTGCTGCGGAACTGGCCGTGGCTGTGGTGCAGCGGACTGTTGGGGCGGATCCTGCTGTTGGACAGGGGGCGGTGCCACGTAGCGCGGCTGAATGGGCGGAACGTAACCCTGCTCTGCGGCAGCTACGGAACGGGCTGGGCCGGGTTCCAGAAGACGCTCGCGGCGCTCCAAACCGTCCTGTTTCGGTTCCTTGAAACCGGTGGCAATGACGGTGATTTTGATCTCGTCACCCATTTTTTCGTCCTGTACCGCGCCGAAGATGATGTTGGCGTCTTCGTGGGCAGCGTCCTGGATAAGCACAGCCGCATCATTGACTTCGCTGAGCTTGAGGGACGACGAACCTGTGATGTTGATGAGAATGCCGCGTGCACCGTCAATGGCGCCAGCCTCCAGCAGAGGCGATGCCATGGCAGCCTGAGCTGCTTCGCGGGCGCGGTTGTCGCCGCTGCGGACACCGGTGGCCATGACCGCATAACCCATGCCTGCCATCGTGGTCTTCACGTCGGCAAAGTCGCGGTTGATGATGCCGGGGATGGTGATGATGTCGGAGATGCCCTGCACGCCCTGTCGTAGCACGTCGTCGGCAATGCGGAAGGACTCGAAGAAACCAGCGTCCTTTGCCACAGCCAGCAGCTTCTCGTTGGGAATCACGATGACCGTATCGACAGCGTCCAGCAACTCCTGCAGACCACGCTCGGCCTGCATCATGCGGCGCTTTCCTTCAAAGGAGAATGGCCGCGTGACGACAGCAACGGTGAGCGCGCCCATCTCGCTGGCCAGCGATGCGATGACCGGGGCTGCGCCAGTGCCGGTGCCTCCGCCAAGGCCGGTGGTGACGAAGACCATGTCTGCGCCTTCCAGCGCTTCAATGATCTTGTCGGAGTCTTCCAATGCAGCGCGGCGACCCACATCCGGGTTTGCGCCTGCGCCCAGGCCGCTGGTGAGCTTCACGCCAAGCTGCAGCTTCACGGGTGCCATGGAAGTCTTCAGCGCTTGCACGTCTGTGTTCGCTGCGATAAATTCCACGCCCTCCACGCCTGCGGCGATCATGCGATTCACAGCGTTATTTCCGCCGCCTCCTACGCCGATGACCTTGATACGCGCTCCGCGTTGCATGTCGTCGTGGTAGTGGATTCGCAGATCTTCATCGGGCATCATGGCTGGGGACTCCTTTATCCGGCAGGGGGAAGACACAATCGCAAATGCGAAATAGCTTTGCGCATTTACATAACGTGCTTTCTGATTCTGTCACGTTGGACTGTGCGGATGCGCGTGCAAAACCCTGCCGAATCCTGTGCAGAGTTCCATACTTGATTCCTCCCCTGCAATTTCTCAAAACCGTGACCTTTTCAGAGGGACTTACAGGAAAGGTAGTTCGGAAGTTTCGCGGAGAGGGTTCGTCCATGTACAGTGCGCAGTGAACACTTTCTGGCAATTTTTCGGAGGCGTATGCAGATCAATGCGCAGGTAGTACGCGCAACAGCAGTGGCAGGACTCGGCGGCTTGCTTTTCGGTTTTGACACGGTTGTAGTTTCCGGCACCAACGCCTCTTTGACAGCGCTTTATCATCTGTCGCCCAGTGGACTTGGTTTTACAGTAGCTTCCGCGCTCGTTGGCACCGTCATTGGTGCTCTGACCGCAGGCATTCCGGGCCAGCGGTTGGGACGTCGTGACAGCCTCCGTATTATGGCTGCGCTGTATTTCATCGCAGCATTAGGCTGCGCCTTTGCGTGGAGCTGGCCCTCTCTGATCGTCTTCCGCGTTCTTAGCGGCCTGGCAATCGGCGGTTCCAGCGTACTGGGTCCCATGTACATCTCTGAGCTTTCACCGGCGCAGTATCGCGGACGCCTGGTGGGCTTCTTCCAGGTGAACATCGTGGTCGGTGTTCTGATCGCTTACCTGTCGAACTATTCGATTGGTTTGCTGCGGCTTGGCGCAACGGAATGGCGTTGGCAGCTTGGCGTTGCGGCAATTCCGGCAGCATTGTTTGTGATTGCCCTGTTCGGCATTCCGCGCAGCCCGCGCTGGCTGGCCATGATGGGCCGCAAGGAAGAAGCTCTAAAAGTGCTGAACCTGATTGGCGATCCCGATCCGGAAAAGCGTTACCAGCGCATTGAAGACGAAATCAACGAAGAACGCGCCGTGGCCCACATGCCGCTGTTCCGCAAGGCGCATGCGCGCGGTATCTTCGTTGCCGTAACGGTTGGCGCGTTTACGCAGTTTTCCGGTATCAACGCCATCCTGTATTACCTGAGTGACATCTTCCGTCTTGGCGGTGCTACCAGCATTTCCAGCGCAGGACAGTCTGTTGCAGTGGGCGCAACGAACCTGGTGGCAACGTTAATTGCCATGTCATTGATCGACAAGATCGGTCGCAGGAAACTGCTGCTGACTGGCACTGTTGGCTTGGTGATCTGCCTCTTCCTGGTAGGTCTGATCTTCCACATGGATACACACAAGAGCCTGCTGGTCTGGCTGCTGATGGCGTACATCGCCTGCTTTGCCTTCTCGCAGGGCGCAGTGGTGTGGGTGTACATCAGTGAAGTTTTCCCGACTGCGGTTCGCGCGAAGGGACAGGCTCTTGGAAGCTCGTCTCACTGGATCTTCAACGCGATCATCTCTTACGCATTCCCAGTGATGTTGCGCCGCTCCAGTGCTGCGACTTTCTGGTTCTTCTCCGCCATGATGGTGCTGGACCTGGTGTTGGTGAGCACGTTATATCCGGAGACAAGCAATGTGTCGCTGGAAGATATCTCCGCACATCTGAGTCACTAAATCCAACGTGTACGGCAATGAAGAAAGGCCCGGCTTTTGCCGGGCCTTTCTTATGTCATCAAATTCGTTGCATCTTACCGATTCCGAAGCGTGTGAAAGACGATACCAACGCTCACCGATTCCACAGAGTTGGACTTTACGCCGCCCATGCCGATGTTCTGACCAATGCCCACTTCGGGGATGCGCACTGCCATGATCGGCAGCAGATTTATATCGAGGCCACCGACAACACGATAGGCGAAGAAGTTGTCGATACGATCACGCCGATTCCATCCGAAAAGTACTTCACCGTATGGCGTGAGGAAGCCCTTATCTGCGGAGAAGCTGGCGCGGACACCGCCCAATGCTTCGTCCATGCGGAATGCATTCTGGCCAGACTGAACATACGAGGCAGACTTGTTGCTCTTGTAAATGTCTCCGCGTACATCGACACCCAGCAGAGCCGGTCCCATCTGCTTCCACTGGTAGTACACGCCGCCACCGCCGCCAATCGCGCGATCTACGCCATCGTTATACGAGCAGGGCAGAGGAGCGTCCTTGCAGGCCACACCCGCAGCGCGTTCCACGTTGATGGTGCCGTAAACGCCCACCTGGGCATTTGCATGAACCGTGACGAGAGGCAGGGCAGCTGCCGCCAGAACCAGATGCAGGAACTTCAACTTCATATGCAATGAGTTTACCTGCATGGCAGCAGGAACCGGGGAGTCCTTTAGAAGCTACCTGCAAATAGCGATTTCAGCTTTTGCTTCAGGCCCATCTCTTCGCTGGCGCGGCGTACCTGGGTCCGGTGGGTGTACAGCAGCATTCCGATAGCTGTGGCGAACTCTGGTCCGGCCAGTTCCTGAGGCATGCGTGACAGCGGCACAGGCGACCCTACGCGTGCAGGCGTGCGCAACAGGCTTTCCGCCACATCCAGCAGCCCAGCCAGTTTTGCGCCACCACCAGTCAGTACGGCACCGGTGCCAAGTGCTTCTAAAACGCCGCCCTGGCGAAGGTTGTCACGCAACATGGTGAACAGTTCACGCGCGCGCGGTTCCAGAATCTCTGCCAGAAAACGTTGTCGAACCAGCCGTGGCGCTGTCGAACCGCCAGTGGACAAATTGCCGCCCACTTCAATCTCGTTCAGGGAAGGCACGCTGGTGACAACGCAGTTGCCGTACATCAGCTTCAGCTGTTCGGCTTCTTCCGTGCTCACATGCAGACCGACAGCAAGGTCATTCGTAAAGTGATCGCCACCAATCGGAAGCACAGCTGTATGAGCGACCGATCCCTCAAAAAACACCACCAGTTCCGTGGTGCTGGCCCCAATGTCAGCCAGGCAGACGCCCAGTTCACGCTCATCGGCGCTCAGAACAGATTCAGCGGAAGCAATGCCTTCGTAGACCGTATCCACCACTTCCAACCCTGCGCGATTCGCGCATGTCACCACGCTCTGCGCTACGCCACCACTGCAGGTAGAGAGATGAAGATTCACTTCCAGCTTGGTGCCCACCATGCCGATGGGGTCGTGAATGCCGGGCTGGTCGTCCAGAATGAATTCCTGAGGCAACAGGTGCAGAATCTCACGGTCTGCGGGCAATGCGACCGAACGTGCGCGATCCACGGCGGCACGAACTTCTTCGCGTGTGATCTCGCGCATGCGGCTACCCATGGAGATGCCACCGCGTGAATTGATGCCTTTTACATGCGTGCCGCCAATGCCGACAACAGCCGTTTCAATACCGATGCGCGTCATGCGTTCTGCGGTCAGGGCCGCGCGATTGATGGCGTCGGCTGCAGGACCAAGTTCCGCGATCAAACCCTTGCGCATGCCTTTGGAGCGTTCGATCCCGTGGCCGCGATAACGCAGCACGCCGTCCTGCAACTCCGCCACCAGCACGCAGCTCTTCTGGCTACCGGCGTCCAGTACGGTGATCAGGTTGTCGTTCTTCTCTTTCACAGAACGCCACGGCTCCTTCGTGCATGATACTTGGGTGTTGCGACACCTTTCGAGCCTGCAACGAACACTTGTGCAGGGCTTCTACTCCTGACGGCTATTGCGCTTTTGCTGTCGTTGTGGCGTTGCGGGCCTTCTCCCGCTTTGCCATCCAAGCCTTAATAGCTTCTACCCGCTTACGCGTTGCGGCTTCCTTTTCCTGTGCTTTTGTCGGTGCCTTGTGTGCGGCTGGTGCATGTGGCTTCGGTTCCGTTGGCTTTGCAGGAGTGTTCACCGCCGCCACTTTTGCCGAAGGAGCAGACGCCTTCACTGGAACGTTAGCCTTCGCCACCTGGATCGGTGCATTCTTTTGCGCAGGCGCAGCGTTTTGCGCCGTTGTTGCGTCCGGAGCCGCAGGCCCATTCACCACGGTGGAATCCTTGACTGGCATTTGCAGTACGACTTGCCGTTCGTAGCGCATGTCCACACCGCTCAGGCGTGGGTATGTGGTGTGCCACTCTGCAATGTGTTCCTGAAATTTATGGAAGCGCTTCAAGAAGTCCTGCGTGCCGAAGTGCACCATCACATCCTGATTGCTGTACGGAATCAGCGCCTTCACATCCTCAGGATCAGAGAGGTCTACTTCACTCAACTGCGCCGATGTGTTCTTGCCGTCTGAATCGAGATCCTTCAGAAATGCTGCATAAAGCTGCATCTTCTGCTGACGTGATGTCGCAGCGTCTGCCGCTTTGATGCCGGTGATAACAGGGAACGTATAGCGTGCGTTGCCAGGAGCGTCCGGCGGAATATCCAGCACAACGCCGGTCGCGTCAATCAAGCCAATGTCTCCGCCCTGTCGCAAATAAGCAACGGGAACACGTTCCGTAACATGCACGCGTAGACGATTCGGCAGTAACCGCATCACAGTGGCGTGTTCAACCCAGGGCATCTGCTCTAGCTGTGTGCGGCGCTCCTGCAACGGTACGTGGAAGATGTTGCGATCTACGTCTTCACCAAAGACGCTGAGCATCTGCGCGCGAGAGAGATGGCTGTTGCCATCCAGTTCCATCTGCTGCGACGACGTGATGCGGAAGGTGTCGCTGGTGGTCATATAGCGCATCGCGGTGTAGCATCCTGCAGCCACCGCAGCGAGCGACAAACCGACAGACACGCCCGCGATAATCCATCCATTGCGAGTCTTGGGGATCAGACCGCGGCGAATGCGACGATTGCGCCCACTGGCGCGGAGGAAGGCTTCCGTATCGGCGTCTTCGGTAAAGTCATCCACCATCTCACGACGCGGACGCACCGATTCCACCGCCGGACGGCGGAAAGGAACTGGCCCGGGACGCGATGCCATACCGTCCTCATCATCGAGGACTGCAGCGAGCGCGCCACCATTCTTTTGAAGCTTCCGCATGCCTGAGCAGGGCCGCGGAGAATCGCCTGCGGCCATCTTACAGTGCTGAGATGCGGCATTCGCACGGAAACAGTGGTTTGCCGGAACCTAGCTGGGCAATCCCTGGACCGCTGGTGGCTGCGACCAAATACAATTCCGCCCATGCGACTTTCCTTTGCTGCGCCGTTGTTTGTTCTGGCCTCTCTTCTTCCTGCTGCTGGGTTTGCTCAGAAAGATTCGGACTGGGTGGGTACCTGGACCAGCGCAGCCATGCCGCTGGCGCAGCCCTCTGACAAGGCGAAGCTGCCACTTGGCTATGACGATGTCGCCGTGCGGCAGGTGGTGCACATCAGCCAGGGTGGCAAGAGGCTTCGCGTCGCGTTCACTAACGAGTTCGGCACCACGCCCCTGCACATCCGCAGCGCCCACGTGGCGTTTCTGGCTGCGGGATCAAGGATTCTGCCCGCAACAGATAAGGCGCTTACCTTCGCGGGAAGCCCTGAGGTCACCATTGCTCCCGGGCAGTTTGCCTACTCCGATGCCGTCAAGGAGACGGTGCCCATCTTCTCCGATGTCGTGATCACGACGGCTATTCCGGCACAGACCATGCCGACGATTACCTACCACGCGCTGGGGATGACGACGACCTGGTTCGCTCCGGGTGGCGATGTAGCTGCGGCGGAGTTTGAGTCGCCTGCAGCCGTTTCGCCGGGTGTTCAGCCTCCGGATGTGTCAGCGCCCGTGCGCAGCCTGTCACGTGGTGAATCTCCGGTACAGGAACCGGTTGTGAAACCGCAACCGGGTGCGGGCACGAAGATGGTTGCGACTGCAGGTGTAATCAAGACGAGTTCCTGGTACTTCCTGAAGACCGTGGAAGTGGATAAGGAGCGGCACTCTGCTGCCGTTGTCACCATTGGCGATTCCATTACGGATGGGGCGCGGTCTACTCCGGATACGAATCGGCGGTGGCCGGATCAGCTTGCTCCTTTGTTGGCAGCCAATAAGAAGACCAAGCGGTTGAGCATCCTGAATGTGGGGATCAGCGGGAATCGGGTGCTGAAGTTTGGGGCGGGGCCGAGTGCGCTGGATCGGTTTGACCGGGACGTGGTGAAGCAGCCGGGCGCGAAGTATGTGGTGCTGTTGGATGGCATCAACGACATTGGCAACATGCATCGTGCGCCGGTGGACGCGATCACCGAGAAGGAGATGCTGGATGCTTATACGACGCTGGCCAACAAGGCACATGCTGCGGGACTGAAGATCATCGCTGCGACTCTGTTGCCGTATGAAGGCGCGAAGTATTACAGCGAAGATGGCGAACAGATCCGCGAGCATCTGAACACGTTCTTCCGCACAAGCAAGCTATTCGATGGTGTGATCGACTTCGACAAGATCATTGGCGATCCGCAACATCCGCTGCGCTTCAACCCGAAGTACGATTCGGGCGATCATCTGCATCCTTCGGACGCAGGTTACACGGCGATGGCTGCGGGAATTGACCTGAAACTGTTCCGCAAATAGCGAGTTATTCGCTGTTTTTTTGCGCGTTTTCGCTACTTCTTGGCCAGCTTGATGGTCTGGTGCAGAGTCTTGTAGCAGGGGATGGCGTCGGCGGCGTGGGTGGTGAGGGTGTCACGGACGCTGGCGTCGTACAGTACGGAGTCCCCGGGGCGTAGGAAGATGTCCGTTGCAGCGGCATCGCACTCGGGTTCGCGTGTGACTTCCATGTCAAACACCTGCTCGTGGTGCAACAGGTCCTGACGGATGGGCAGGCCGAAGCCGGGGTATTGGTCGACCAGCTTCACGAACTGGTGTTCGGTGCCTTTGGTGCTGACGTCCGCGAGATATACGTCCTGATTGCCCGCGAAGCTCTGATGGGACGAACTGCTGACGGCCAGGATGCGAACCTGTGCCTTCATGGGCTTGGACTGGTTGGTGAAGGGGGTGGGGCGGGCGGCGGTGAGCGTGGCGGTGATCCCCAGCAACACGGGTAATACGGTCCATCGCATGGGTTTCAGGGTCACGTTACGCCTCCAAGAGGGAAGTTTACTCTACGGACTCTGACTTCGGCTGCGCGGATATGGGAAGCAGGACGACATCATCGTCCTGCTGCGCCGGAATAGGACGGAACCGCTTACTGCTTGGTCTTGAGGATGAACTTCTGCAGTCGGCCGATCTCCTCGCGGTGCGTGGCGAGGACGATGTTGCGCTCAAGGGTGTTGGGCTGCTTTACGACCTGATCCCATGCGGTTTGTTCTGTGGCGAGGGCTGCCTTTGCTTGATCCAGATTCATGGTTTTGCCTTTCGTCGTACAAGTTTGCAAGTTGGTTGAGCTGTTGACCTTAATCCGAAAAGGGCATGCCGAAGGAGAGTATCGCGCACCGTGGGGGGCGGTGCAGGCGACCCATCACTGGATGCTCTTGTCCATCTCACCCCAGATACGCAGGGCGAAGTCGTTCAGGTAGAGGAAGCGCAGCTTGTCCGAGGTGGTGCCTTTCTCGGCGTAGATGCTGATCTCGCTTAGTCGCTGTGTTTGGGCAGAGGCAATCAGATAAGGCCACATACTGATGGCGGGTGAGTTGTTCGGATTGTCCAACTCCCGGCGGCTTTGGGAGAGGATGGAATAGAGAGTTGGGTGTTCTGAATGACGGCAGAGCTCGAGTCCCGAACCCATCTCCGGCGCCTCAGCACGTTTCGGTGCGGGCTGTAGAGTGCCGCAAAAGACGACATCCTTCATTTCGTAGGTAGTCATATTCACTCCAGACGGCTGACTTGCGGAAGTGCGCTCGTCTAGAGGTGAAGTCCGGAAGGTGGACTAGAGGCGAGAAAGGTGTGCTGTTCTTAGCATAGTCCTTTCCGGGAAAGCGTGCCGGACGCAGAGTAGTATGTTTCACCTGCCGCGCTGTTCCGGGGCGATCATGTTGCCTTCGGGGGTGACCTCCACTTCGGAGACGGGTTCGACGGCGTAGCTGTGGTCGAAGCGGCGGGAGACGCAGTTGGTGCTGGCTAGCTGGAGGCCATAGAGCAGGGCGGTGGCTCGGGACTGCTCCAGGCGGCCTGCGGCTAAGGCGTTGAGTACGGTGGAGATGGCCATCTGGACGGAGGTGCGGTCTTCCAGCGGGCCGAGGTCGAGTGTCTGGGTTGGAGCGGGTTCCATGCCGACGAGCGTGCCTGACTTGTCGAGGACGGGAAGCATGACCTCAGAGCTGCGTTGCGGTGCGATGGCGCTGCGATGCTGCTGGTGCAGGCGGTTGTGGAAGTAGCAGAAGTCGGCTTTGAGGAGGCGCGGCGATTGGCAGCGGTCTCCGTTGGAGCGGATGTGGCGGCAGATTCGGTAGTAGGTTTTCGCTTCTCTCATGGTTCGTTCCCTTTCGTTGTTGTGGTTGGAAAAGCAGAAGGCCAGCCTTTCGGCTGGCCTGTGGCGGGGAGGGGTACCCCCCCCCCCCCCTGTTTTTCTAAAATCCTCTTTCTATTGGGTTTACGGCGCTGGTGGCGCTAAAATCGTCTGCCCATTGGGGTTAGGGGCAAAATCGTCTTTCTAAACGAGTTAGGGCCGCGCGATGCGCGACCCTAATTTTTGTCCCTAGTTCTATTGTAGCGAGTCTGAGGAAATACCATGCCAACTCTATTTGCTTTGGTTTGTTGGGATTAACTGGTTTGAGGCTTGACATGATTCGCCATGAGGGTTTGGATGACACCGCAATTATGCTCGGGACATGGGGATCTTCGCGAGGAGATACATTCAGCGCGCACTTGATGAACTCGCACTTGTAGTTGCGCAAGAAACTATCAATGACTGGGTGCGTCGCCTAAACATGCCGTTGCGCGATTATTCTGCAATCGAATGGGAAGTTGCCATTGTTCACTGTCTGTCGGGACTAGGAAAGCTTCATCACGAGCCATCACTTGGAACATCTCGTATCGATATCGTCTTTAGTCGTGGAACGCTGAACTTTGGCGCCGATTGTGTGGCCATTTCAGATCACAGCCAGCATGAGAGAAATCCAATCGAGGTATTTCTCGGACACGCTAACAACTCGATTAGGTCGGCTGGAATAACTACTGGTCGCTTCACAGTCCAAATAAACGAAGAACAACCGTCTGTGACTCGGTTTCATAATCGGCGTAAGAGATTGCAGCTTCCACCCGTTACGCAGATGAAGGAAATTTTGCAAGACGAAGAATTTCAGGATTTCCTTCGGGTAGTCAAAACCACTGGAATTAAGGCATCTTTCCGACTGGTCAGAAAGTCTCCACAAATAGACGTAGCTTTCATTTATGAAAGTGGCATCGGAAATGGCCACGCTACTGTCGGAGCATATGTGTCCTACACCTCAACCACAGCTAAAGACGACAATCCTCTTTTCAATGCTCTCAAATCAAAAGCCAAACAATTGAAGAAGTCGGGCTATGTAGGCTTACGAGGCATCATCGTATGTGACCGTGACGCTACGATCTTGCGGGAAATGTCTAATTGGTCAACATTTACCAAGCATGAAGTCGTGAATGAATTTTTCCGTCAGAACAGCTCTGTGAATTTTGTTCTTACGATAGCGATAGATACAAGCTTTGGCGTATTCAGCCGATTTGAACGAGCTTATAAGGCGGAACTGTTCGTCAACGCGAATGAGATTCCAAACTGGGCAACCGAGCTCAAAGAACTATTTGATGCGATGGTTGTTCGACTACCTGCTATTCAACAGACCCCACAGAATTCAGATCTGGAAATGAAGCATCACCAAGCGACGATCACTGATGCTCCATACCGAGGAGGATGGTCAATGAAGTATGGTACTGGCTCAGTAGAAGTCACCATATCCACGAGAGAGTTGCTTGATTTATTCGCTGGCCGGCTAAGCTTTGAAAGCTTCGATAGGCATCATACGGAATCCGGGAAAAATGTCTTTGCGCGTCTGCGTGAATCGGGCCACTTGATTTCGGGAGTATCTGTCGAGAAATGCAGGGACGAAGATGACGACAAAATTACTTTTTTATTTGGCCCGAAAGATGCTGCAGTAGCAAAGTTTCAGAGCCGTCGGCGTGATTCCTAAAGCTTTAGAGACGATCCGGTCGTTTCTTACTCCTTGCGAATAAATCTACCTACTTCACGACTGAAGATGAATTTTTCTAGGACGGTGAACGTAGAAGGGACGACAATACCCATTCCGTAGATCGCATAAGAAGTGACTTGTTTTGAATAAGAAATGAGCAAAGTGATGCAGCGTTCTGAAATTGCGGGTACGCGCTCCGTTGAATCATCTCGAAATGCGAATAGATCACCGTCTAGCACTTTGCTGTAATCCATCGCAGTCTGTGAGCAGTGAACGAAATGCGATGTGTAGTAGTAATCAAACGCTCTCCGGATTCTCTTGTAGCCTATGTCAGCATCTGATGGGTCGAGTGGATGTTCGACTTCGGTAGCTGCCTTCGCGAATGATCGCTCTCCAGACCAATGGTCGTATGCGGCTTTAGTATCTGGATACAGACCCCATTCTGCAGCGTACCTTGCGATGTGTTGCTTCTCAGGCTCAGACTGCGCCTCGGCCTGAGCAAAATGAAGCCACAGCCTACGATCAGCTTTCGAGGCAGAAGCGAACTTCATCGTTCGTTTGATAAGTAAGTCTGGGACTGCTGTGATGTACCTCAACGTGAGCGCACACTCAACAATACTTCTGGAAAGCCCGTAGGCTTCATTGCACCAGCCGTCACGAATGAGTGAGAGGCAAGCGTCGCATAGTGAAAAGGTCTTGCTTAGTAGCTCAAACGCCAAGTGGTCGAACGGGTATCTGTGTGCGACTCGCCTTACCACGCCGAGATCATTCAATTGAGAACGCAACTCTGCGATGAAGTCAGAGGCGAGAGCGATGTACTCGATAACCTCCGTCTCAGTCATGATTAGATTTTTGATACCCTTTGGACTTCGCGGACGCCTGGGACTCTTCGTAGGTCTACGGTGAGTTTGTTCAGGTGGCGTAGGTCGAGGGTTTCTACTACGAATTCGACTGTGGCTGTGGTGCCGTCTTCGTTGGCTCGGCTGTCGACGGAGCGGATGTTGGTGTCGTCGTCGGAGATGATGGCCGTTAGCTCTTTGAGCATGCCGGAGCGGTCGTCGCAGGTGATGATGAGGCGGACGGGGTAGCGGGTGGGCTTGGGGCCTCCTGCTGCTGATGGGGCCTCGGGAGCCCATTCGACGTTGATGCGTCGGTCGCTCTCGTAGAGAAGGTTCTGGACGTTGGGACAGCTTCGGGCGTGGACGGCGACTCCTTTGCCTCTTGTGACGTAGCCCACGATTTCTTCACCGCGGATGGGGTTACAACAGCGGGCGCGGTAGACGAGTAAGTCGTTCTGGCCTTCGACCTGGAGTGACTCAGAACCTTTGCCGAAGTAGACGCGCTTGATGGCGTCAGACATCTTGCTAAGTTCCGAGGGCGGCACGGCGGAGAGGCTGCCTGCATTGATGGCGGAGCCTACGGTGCCGGGTTGGGTGGACTCTGCGCTGCTCTGACCTTCGGCGTTGTGGCCGGTGGTGCTGCCGGGGACTAACTTATTTAATGTTTGTCGTGCGGAGTACTTACCGAAGCCGATGGCTCCGAGTAAGTCAGAGGCGTTGCCGAGGCCATAGTCATTGGCGGCGCGGGTGTAATCGTCGTCGGATAACTTATGCAGACTTACTTTGAACTTACGGGCTTCGCGTTCGAGTAACTTACGACCTATCTCAATGGCGCGTTCGCGCTGATGCTCGTTGAGCCAGTGCTTGATCTTGTTGCGGGCACGTGAGGACTTAACGAAGCTGAGCCAGTCGCGCGAGGGCGTGTGGCCGGTCTGCGTGGTGATTTCAACGATGTCGCCGTTGCGGAGGCGGTGGCGCAGGGGGACGATGCGTCCGTTGACCTTGGCGCCGGTGGTGGTGTGTCCGACTTCGGTGTGGATGGTGTAGGCGAAGTCGATGGGGGTGGCGTCTTTGGGCAGGACGACGACTTTGCCCTTGGGGGTGAAGGTGTAGACCTCTTCGGGGTACAGGTCGATCTTGAGGGTCGACATGAACTCGTTGGGGTCGGTCATCTCCTTCTGCCATTCCATGAGCTGGCGGACCCAGGCGAGGCGCTGCTCGTCCTTGGCGTTGACGGTTTCGTTGGCCTTGTATTTCCAGTGGGCGGCGATCCCGTCTTCGGCGATGCGGTGCATCTCCTCGGTACGGATCTGGACCTCAAACTGATAGCCGCCTTCCGCTACGAGCGTGGTGTGCAACGACTGGTAGAGGTTGGGGCGGGGCATGGCGATGAAGTCCTTGATACGGCCGGGGACGGGGCGCCAGATGCTGTGGAGGAGGCCGAGGATCGCGTAGCAGTCCTGCACGGTCTGCGTGATGACGCGGACGGCGAAGAGGTCGTGGACGGAGTTGAGTTCGGTGGAGCCGCCTTCGGATGCGTGGGACTGCAGCTTGGAGTTGATGGAGTAGAGGCGCTTGATGCGGAACTCGACGCGACCGGGGAGCCCGTGGCGGGTGAGCTCAAGGTTGAGGCGGTCCGCGATGGTGCTGAGGAACTCGGAGCCGCCGCGGTTGCGGAGCATCTCGACGTCCTGCGCGAGTTGGAGGTAGCGTTCGGGGTCGACGTACTGGAAGGCCAGGTCTTCGAATTCGCCGCGGAGTTTACCCATGCCGAGGCGGTGGGCGAGTGGCGCGTAAATTTCGAGGGTCTCTTTGGCGATGCGCGTCTGCTTCTCAGGCTTGAGGTGCGCGAGGGTGCGCATGTTGTGCAGACGGTCCGCCATCTTGATGAGGACGACGCGGATGTCGCTGACCATGGCGAGAAGCATCTTGCGGATGTTTTCGGCCTGGTGGTCTTCCTTGTTCGCGAACTTGATGCGGTCGAGCTTGGTGACGCCTTCGACGATGTGGGCGACCTGCGGGCCGAAGCGCCGGGAGATCTCCTGGGTGGAGACGTCGGTGTCCTCGACGGCGTCGTGGAGGAGGCCAGCGGCGATGGCGGTGCTGTCCATCTTCATTTCGGCGAGGACCTGGCCGACTTCGAGCGGATGGATGACGTAGGGTTCGCCGCTGGCGCGCTTCTGGCCTTCGTGTTGCGAGAGGCAGAAGAGCCACGCGTTGCGGATGATTTCGAGGTCGTCGGCGGGGCGCGCGTCGTGGACGGTTTCGAGCAGGGTCTCGAAGTCGGCGTCAATCTTGGCGGTGAGCGCTGCGGGGAAGTCGGGGAGGTATTGCGCGGACTTCGGGTTGCCGGAGGGCTGAGGCGCAGGTGTGGTCTCTGCGGGCGTCAGCGAGCCTTCGGGCTCAGCGAGGTTTGTGGTGTTGTCCATTTCCAGCATGGCTTCGATGCCGTTGGCTACTGGAAGGGTTTGTCCTCGGCGATGGGAGTTCTGCGGGGAGAGCGGCGTGAGCGCAGGTACAGCCGCCTCGAGGTTGCGACCAGAGTCGCTCGAGGAGAGATCAGAATTTCCGGGATTCGCAGGAGACGCCTGCGGGAGGTCCATGAGCTATTTTAGCTTGCGCCGATGGCAATGGCACACAGGTGTCTGTGTGCCATTGCAGTGCTGGACCGTTTTGTTATTGCGCGGGGACTTTGAGGCCGAAGGCGTAGATGGTGTTGTCGGCGGTGGCGAAGGTGATCTGGCCGGGACTGAAGCTCAGGTTGCTGGTGGTGACGGGACTGGTGATCTGGGTGCCGCTGTTCCAGAGCGGTTTGCCGGTGGCGGCGTCGAGGGCGTAGAGCGTGGCGTTGGTTTTGTGGCTGCCTTTGCTCAGGACGAAGACGACGCCGCTGATGGCGATGGGCGCGGATGGTGTGTTGATGGTGGCGGAAGTCCATGCCGGTTCGAGCGCTGTGCCGGTGAGCTTGTAGGCGTGGATGGTGCCGGTGGTTGCGTTGGTGTCGACTGCCAGCAGGTAGCGTGTGCCTTCGTTCTCGAAGGTGGTGAGCGCGTTCGGTTTGAAGCTGGCTTCGGCTGCGCTGGTGCTGTCGGGTGTGCCTGCTGCGGCGGTGGCGGAGAGCACGTGGATGCGACCGTCGGCGGTGGTGATGGCGAGTTGTTCCTTGCTGGACTCGTCGCGGAAGATGACGGGTTGCGAGGCGAAGGTGGTGCCTGTTGGTGCGGGGATATCGAGGCGATGCGTGAGTGTTTTCGGTTCGAGTTGCGCGATGGCCCTGGGCGTGGCGACGTTGACGATGCCGGACTCAGTGAATGCCGGGATACCGATGATGGGGCCGGTGGCGGATTGCCATTTTGTTGGCGCTGGTTGCGGCGAGTTGGGGTCCATGCCGGAGACGATGGGGTGCGAAACGTCGATGGCGTAGACGGAGTTGGACGCGGGGACGCAGTTGTTGGCGGTGCTGGCGTAGATGGTGTCGTCGACGTCAATGAGTGAGGCTACGCCTGTGCCTGCGGGCAGGAATGGCGTGGGCTTGTGGAGTTCTTTGAAGCTGCCCTGGCTGATGCCGTGCAGGATGCCGTCTGTCGTTACGTAGAAGAGTGGCTGCGAGCCTTTGTAGAGGCCGGTGCCGGGCGCAGGACCGGTGCGGACAGGGCCGGTGATGGGCTTGTTGTCTGCGGGGATGCCGCCGGGGCCGGATGCTCCGCCGATAGCTGGGCCGTTGGGTGCAGGGGCATTGGCAGGTGCGGGTGTTTGCGTGGATGCCGGTGCCGGGACAGGCGCTGCGACGGGGCGGGCGCGGCTGACTTCGCTGAGGTTGACGCCTGCTCCGGGAGTGGAGACGGAGGAGTGGTAGCCGCCTTTGCGGCCTGTGCCGGTAATGGGTGGCGGGACGAGTGGTGTGAGTCGTCCGATGGGGCCTGCTAGTGCGGTGGGGCAGGCTTTGGCGGTGGTGGTGAAGTGTTTGTCGAAGTAGGCGCGGCCCAGGTCGTAATCGATGGAGAAGAGTGCGTTGGTGCCGCCGACTACCGTTAAGGCTTTGAAGCCGGTGTAGGCGATGAAGGTGTTGACCTGTACCGGTTCTGAGAGTTCGCCTTTGTTCTGGACTGAGACTTTCCATAGTAGTTGAAAGTCTTTTGCGGTTTCCGGGGTGATCTGGACGTCGGCCGGTACGGAGCGGGAACGTTGCGCGTCCATGGCGGAGGTGGTCCATTCGGGGCCGGTGCGTGAGAACTGGGCGTGGGCTGTGCTGGTTAGGAGCGCAGCGAGGAGGATTCCCCTCAGCGGCTGAAGCCGCTTGTTCCTGGCGGCTTTAACGGCAGGGCTAAAGCCCTGCCCTTCCGAGTACTTCGTACTGTTCTCGACGCTGTGGATGGCCGCATTTCGTGCGATACCCAGGTTCGTGGGTTCCCTGAGCGTTGTAGAGGGTGTGAAGGAATGCAGGTCCTTCGACTTCGCTGCGCTTCGCTCAGGATGACGAACTTCGTTCGTATGGCTTCGCTGCTGACGAACTTCGTTCGTTTGAGCTTCGCTGGTTTTTGTGGCGGGAAGCTGGATGATGCCTTCGTGCGTTCGAGTGCGTTGGGATTCTTCGCTGCGCTCAGAATGACAAACTTCGTTCGTATGGCTTCGCGGATGACGGTCTTCGACCGTATGGTTTTGCTCTTGACGAACTTCGCCCGTGGAGCTTCGCTGCTGACGAACTTCGTTCGTATGAGCTTCGCTGGGTTTTGCTGTGAAAGCGTGCGTGCGATGGGAACGATTCATTTGGCGACTCCGAAGCAGTAGAGGTCACCCTGGAAGGTGGTGATGTAGGCGCGGCCGTTGGCTACGGAGATGGAGCTGAAGTGGTTCCAGCCTGCGATTTGTGTGCCGCTGTCCCAGAGCTTTTTGCCGGTGGCGGCGTCGAAGGCGTAGAGCACGGCGCGGCGTGAGTGCTGGATGCGCACGGCGGATTGCATGGAGGTAGCGATCTGCGGCAGCGGTGGTGGTGGCGGCTCGTTCCAGGCCTGATCGACGCGGGCCTGCATGGCGTCTTCGCCGGAGGCGTAAGCGAAGACGATGCCGTTGGCGATGATGGCGGTTTCGCCGTTGTCCATGTCTTCACTGATCCATGCGGGATCGAGTGACCACTTGCCGTTGCGTTCGTTGACTTTGAAGGTGGCGAGGCCGCCGCGCTTGTTGCGTTCCTTGGTCTTGCTGTTTGTGCCGTTGTCGATGGGCGCGTGGAAGGCAGGGTTGATGGGGCCGTAGAACGGGACGGTGAGCCATGTTTGGCCCTGCGCGTCGTCCCATGTGCTCATGGCGCCCCAGACGCCTTCGTTGGCGTAGTTGGATTGCACGTTGCAGATGAGCGGTGTGCTGTAGAGGGTGGTGCGGTGGTCGTCGCCGCCGAGTTCGTCGCGGTCGAGGAGCCAGACGCGGCACTCTTTCGATGTGCCGACGAGAAGATGGCGGCCCTTGCTGTCAAAGGCGACGGGTGTGACGTTAATGTCGAGGTCGCGCTTGAACATGTAGTCGGCGTTGGGAGGCGAGAAGTAGTCCTGCAGACGCAATTCCTTGCCGCCGTTGAGGTGGAGGCCGACGATGCCGTCGCCGAAATGGCCCGCTTCAGGATTCCATTCCCCGTCGCCGGTGCCCATGTAGCCAACGTCCTGCGGGGAGACGGAGACACCGCGGCGTCCCCAGAGACCGCCGCCGGTGGGAACGAAGAGGCTGCTCTTTTTCGAAGCGATGTCGTACGAGAAGAAGGTGAAGGCTACGCCGCCGCAGCCCTGCGAGACGGAGGTGTAGACCACGCCGTCCTTGATGTTGAGGGCGTAAGGCTTGGCGTTGGGTGGGAGCCACTTTTGCGGGGCTTCGATGTCTTTGCCGGTGGCTGGGTCGATGGTGAGCAGGCGGCCGTCCCAGCCTACGGCGTAGACGGTGTAGTGGCCATCGCTGCTCTTTGTCATGGCAGGCATGGCGGTCTGGCCACCGGGGCAGAGCGTGCCTGCAGGGCGCGCGTTAGGCGGCGGTGTGTAGGCAGAGTTGTAGTGGCGGTGCCAGAGCTGCTTGCCAGTGGCGAGGTCAATGCCCCAGAGGTCGTCCGAGATGCCAGCCATGATGCCGATCTGCTTTACACCGTCTGCCGTTTGCACCTGCGAGGCGATGAGTGGCGGAAAGAGGTTGTGCATTTCGCGGGTGGGGGTGTCGACGTGGAGCTTCCAGAGGAGGTGCGTCTGGGCGACGTTGTCCCTGGTGAAGAGGGTTTCGCCGTGGAGCTGGCCCGTGCGACCGTTGTCGACGCCTTCGGTGAGGTAGTCGGTGGTTTGGGCCTTGGCCGAGAGGCCGAGGGCGAGGAGAAGGAGGGTTCCGGCGTGGCGAAAATTCACTGCGGCCTCTGTAAGTTGAATCGTCTCAGAAAAAGAGGCTACCGGGGCAGTGCGCGGTCGTCAATCGGTGTTACGATTCGGGCGTGATGCGGCGTTCTTTTTTCTTCGTAGGCGTTCTTGGTTGCGTGTCTGGAACTGCTTTGGCGCAGTTGCCGGCGGGGCATGATGCGGCGTTGGTGCAGAAGAAATGCACCGTGTGCCATGACACGGATCGCGTGATGAGTCAGCGGCAGGATGCCGATGGATGGCAGACGACCGTGAACAAGATGAAGGCTCTGGGAGCGCAGATTGATGCGGTAGAGCAGAAGAAGATTGTGGCGTATCTGGCTGCGGCCTTTCCGGCGGAGATGGGGCCGAAGCTGAATATCAATCAAGCTTCGCAGGTGGAGCTGGAGGCGGCGTTTTCATTGCGGCGGAAAGAGGCCGCGGCGGTGGTGCGGTATCGGGAGTCGGTTGGTGGGTTCAAGTCTGTCGAGGATTTGAAGAAGGCTCCGGGGATGGATGCGCGGAAGGTGGATGCGAAGAAGGCAGATCTTAAGGTTTAGCTGGTTTCAGTCCTGGAGCCTTTCGTTTGCATCGTAGTGGGCACAGAGGAATGCAGGTCCTTCGGCTTCGCTCAGGATGACGGTCTTTGACCGTATGAGCTTCGCTTGCGAAAGCTAATCAATGAAGCTGGTCAATTTCGATGCGTGAGAAAAGGCCCGCTTTCGCGGGCCTTTCTGGTTTTCGTTGCATTTGGAGGCGAACGAAAGTTGGGTTAGAGGCCGAAGCAGTAGACGTTGCCGTCGTAGCTGCTCATGTAGACCTTGCCGTTGGCTACGGTGATGCCGGTGAAGTGGTTGAAGGAGGTGATGGTGTCCTTCGAGGACCACAGTTCCTTACCGGTTTCCGCGTCGAGGGCGTAGACCGTAACGTGGTTGGACAGAGCTGCGCGGTTGGTGGAGTCGAAGTTCAGGCCGATGTCTGGCCAGACCTGCTGCGTATCGTCGCCGGAACCCCAGGTGTAGACCACGCCGTTGGCGATGATGGGCGGCTCGCCGCGGAACATGTCACGCGAGACCCATGCTGGTTTGTATGTCGGCTTGCCGTTTTCTTCCACCAGCTTGAATGCGGCTACGCCGCCTTCCTTGGTGGCTGGGGTGTTTTCGATGGGGAAGTGGAACTGTGAGTGCTTCGGACCCCAGAAGGGAACGAGAACCCAGCGTGTGCCTGCCTTGTCTTCCCACGAGGAGACAGCGCCCCATGATCCGGCGGAAGCGAAGTCGACGGCTTCGTTGCAGATGTAGTTCGTTTTGATGAAGGGCTCGTGGTGATCAGCAGTGCCGCCGGGGTTCTGCGGATCGAGGAGGTACAGGCGGCATTCCTTACCGGAGGCAGCCATGTATTCCTTGCCTTTGAAGTTGAATGCGGTCGGCGTGTTGTTGGGATCGAGATCGCGACGGCGTAGCCAGTCCCAGTTGGGCGGGGTGAACCAGTTCTTCACTTCCCAGTGGCCTTCGTTCAAGTGGAAGCCCACGACGGAGTTGCCGAGAACGAGGTTGTTCGGGTTCGACGGGTTGTAGGGGCCGTCACCCGTGGTGGTCCAGACAGTGCCGTCCGAGGTGATGACGGGACCGCGACGACCCCACAGGCCACCGCCACCGCCGAAGCCCTTGGAGGTGGTTACCTTGCCGTAGTCAGGGCCGGGTGCGACAACGGCGGAGAAGATGCCGCCGCGGCCTGCCCAGATGATGCTGCCCTTGTAGAGCTGCAGGGCGAACTTGCTGGTGGAACCGCCCTTGATGGGTTCCTGAATGTCTTCGCCGGTGACGTTGGAGAGCGTGTGCAGATTGCCGCCGCCGTCAATGACGTAGATGGGACGGACGCCCTTGGCATCGGGTTCGCCGATGACGGGAACGTCGGTGGAGCCGCCGGGATTGAGGAAGTTGTAGTGACGCGTGTCCTTGGGTGGCGCGGGCATCTGGCGGGGTTGGCCGTCAGGGCCCATGCGGACTTCCACCTCGGGCGCCTTGTACTTGAAGTGGTGCTCGAAGAAAGGCTTGCCGGACTTCGCGTCGAAGGCGTAGAGCGTGTCGCCGACTCCGAGGATGTAGACGATTTCCTTCGGGCCTTCGGGGGTGGGCACGTTCTGGACGACGAGCGGATCCATGAGGGTGTGGAGGCCCTGCGGATAGACGTCGGTCTTGGTCTTCCAGAGGAGCTTCATCTTGCCCACGTTGGTCTTGGAGAGGATGTGCTCATCCTTGTTCCAGCCGGAGCGTTCGATGTCGCCGCCGGACATGAGCCAGTTGCCGTTCTGCGCAACGGCCATGCCGCAGCCGAGGACGACAGTCGCAATTGCGGAGAGCGTTTTGAGTTTGGTGGTGTTGAACATTAGCGCTCCTCCGGAATGCCGAATTGCAACAGGGTGTTGTCGTGGGCGGTGACGTAGATGTGGCCGTTGGCAGCGGCGAGCGGCGTGTTGACGAACGATGTGATGGACGCGCCGCTGTTAAAGACTTCTGCGCCGGTGGCGAGGTTGAAGATGGTCAGCTTTCCGGGCTTTGCTTCCTTCTCCACTTCGGCGACGGACTTGAGTTTGCCGCTGGCGGTGGTGAGGCTGGGCAGGCCGGAGCTGACGCCAGCGACCAGGCCGCCGATGCTGACGGGGCCAACAGGTGCGAGCATGTCGCCGGACGTCCATGCGGGAACGAGTTTGGCGCGACCGGAGGAGGCGTCAAACTTAAACGCGACGATGGCGCCGTGGGTGATGGGGCCCTTGGAGCCGGGGAAGGTGGTGGCCAGCGGGCCGTGGACGGAAGCCAGGACGTAGCGGGTCTTGGTCTTTTCATCGACTGCGGTGGCGAAGTGGCCGAAGATGCCTGCACCGCTGCCGGGCTTTACCAGAGCTTCCGAGGCGAAGAGTGGCGAGTGATGATCGCTGCCACCGGGGGCCGAGGCATCCAGAAGATAGACGTGGCCGGAGCGATCGCCTGCGAGGATGTATTCCTTACCACCTTCGGTGAAGACAGCGGGCGTAACGCCGGGATCGCCGGGGTGGAATGCGGGCTCGCTGGCTGGCGTGAAGTAATCCTTCACGGTGAGCGTGGCCGCGTCGAGCTTCAGGAGCGTGTCGCTGTAGTTGCCTGCTACGTCGCCTTTGCCGGTAGGCACGGTGCCGTAGACGAAGTCGCCCTTGAGATCCATGGCGGTGCCACCGGCTCCAGCGAAGCCTTCACCGTTGGTGAGGAAGCTGACAGGCTCTGACCACTTGGGTTGTGTCTTGAAGGGCTTGTCCGGTTCGTTCTCAATCGTGGGCGGGGTGAAGGTGGAGGCGTAGAGGCCGTTGGCCGTGCCGTTGCAGCCGTTGATGGTGGCTGCGATGAAGGTGTCCTTTGCGCTGATGTTCAGGGCGGAGACATTGGCGCCGGCGGGCGCGAGTTTCTGCGGCGGAACCCAGCTGTTATTGGAGTCCTGCTGGCGCATGGTGTAGACGTAGCCGTCTTCACCGATGTTCCAGAGAAGGCCGAGGCGACCGAAGCCACCGCCGCCGCCGAAACGAGAGGTGCTGGAGAGTCCGGCAAGAACCGGTGCTGCCGTCACACCGCCAGGGCAGAGAACGGTGGGCGCGCTGGCCTTCACGGTTTCCTTGCCGGGGACGGTGGTGGCGGTTTTGAACTCGTAGTTCAGGTCGGCGTCGTTCTGGAAGGTGGTGCCGGATGCGGAGCCGGTCCAGAGGAACTCATGGAAGCCGGTGTAGCCGATGACCGTGGCGACGTCGATGGTGGAGGTGATGGAGTTGAGGCCAGCCGCCTTCACCGCCGCGAACTTGTGCTTGTAGAGCAACACGATTTTGCTGGCAGTCTCTGGGGACAGGTGGGTGTCCTGCTGGGCCCAACCATCGCGTTGAGGATTACCGGCCACGGTCGGCCAGTTGGCTGCCCAAAGGCAGGCGCAGGAACTGGCCGCGACGCAAAGCGACCAGAGAGCTTGTTTCCGCATGCAGAGACCTCACTCAATTGCTGAAAAGTGCATGTCCATTGAGGGCGTTTTGAGACGTCTCACAATGGGTCGTAAAAAACTGCTTCCGACAGGCCAATGTGGCGGTGCGTTTCAGAGAACGCGTCCCAGTGGGTCCGAGTGGAAGCGAACTGTTTATTCCATTCGCGGAGAGGGGTTGTCAAGAGGTTGTTTTCGGGTGTCATGACAGCCGGGCTTCTGTCGACGTTCTTCGCACGATGGAGCGGCTAAAGTCGCTTGAGACATCGATCCGGCTTACGATGTGTTTGGGATTTCCTGGGGATTTGTAGAGGGTTGAGGGGAATGCAGGTCCTTCGGCTTCACTTCGTTTCGCTCAGGATGACGATTCTTTGAATCGTAATGAGGGGCTTTGCCGCTGGCCCACGTCTCAGAAGCGAGACGTGGGGCACCCGCTGCAAGGGGCCTATTCCGATAAGCGAGCCAGTTCATGCGTGAGTGGATCGATTTGACCGGCAAAGCTGGCAATCATTGCGGCTAGAAAGGAATCTTTCTCCAGACGCTCGAAGTGGAATGGATGGCCGAAAGTCTGGCCTATGAGGCCGATGAAGGCCAGCTGGGAACGCCCATTGCCTTCACGAAAGGGATGGATTGCATTGAGTTCACCCAGAAACTTTGCAACCAGAGTCGCAAATGTTGCTCGTTCGCAGTTCGCGAATTTCTGACCGTTTTGAAAGTGGTCGCACAGAGAGTTCATCTCTTGCTCAATGTACTCGGGATAACAGAAGGAGTTGCCACCCTTGGATGTTCGGACTGTGCGGTATTTCCCAGCCCAGGCATAGACATCCTGAAAGAGGTGGTGGTGGATGCGACAGTAATGCTGTGCATCGAAGTTTCCCTCAGGGAGTGGTTCTTCCGCGCGCAGGGTGGAGATCTCTATCTCGAATGCTTCTAGTTGAACGGGATCGCGTATGTCGAGGAGGTTCTGTAGGACTGTCGACCCTGAGTACGCATACGGATCATCGAATGCGTCATACATAAGCTTCTAGCGGGTACGAGATCCTGAAAACGCTCGTAGCGTCGCTGCTCTCCGCTCTGCGGGCGGAAGCGCTGCATTGCCCTTGAGACGTTCTTCACTGCTGCGTGAGAGCTTGAGCCCTTCTACCGCGGTAATGGCGGCAAAAGCGCGTTGGCCGATGACATAAGCCTTTGCGGAAGACGTTTTGGTAACGGACTTTTCCACGTTGTTAGTCTAGCATCGCGTCTGGAAGGCCAGCCCCAAAGGCAACAGCCTGTGACAGCTGGGAATGCATATCATCAAGGGATGGCTTGGTTGCTGCTTCTGGATACTTGTGGCGAAGGCGGCGGTGTTGGGCTGGCTCGTGTGGATGGGGCGGCGGCTGCGCTGGTTACGGAGCGTTCGCTGCCCGGGCGCGAGACGCAGGAGCGCCTGATGGTGGCGCTGGATGAGGTCTTTGCCGAGGCTGGCGTCGCAGGGGCACACCTGGATGCGATTGCTGTGGTGCATGGGCCGGGATCGTTTACCGGGGTGCGGATTGGATTGGCGGCGGCGAAGGGGCTGGCGGACGCGCTGGATGTGCCGTTGATTGCGGTTTCCCGGTTGGAGTCGCTGGCTTCGCGCTGGTTTGTGAGCCGTGGTCCTGAGGCGGGAAGCGAGACGGTGCAGGCCTGGCTGGATGCCGGTCGTGGCGATGTGTTTGTGGGGCGATATCGCGGAACGGTGTGCGAAGAGGAAGTGATGCTGCCGGGAACGGCCGCTGTGGCTGGCGCTGGCGATGTGCCGGTGGTGGTGATGGAGGATCGGCTGGCGGAGCTGCTGCCACGGGCGCTTCGGGTGAACCCGGTGGGTGTCCGCGAGGCGCTGGGGATTGCGTTGCGCAAGTTTCTGGCGGGCGAGTTTGCGGACACGGCTTTGCTGGATGCGAACTATCTGCGTGTGCCGGATGCGGAGTTGGCGCTGCGGGCGCGGCAATGCGCGTGACGGTGCGCGCGGCTGTTGCCGGCGATCTGCCGCAGGTGCACGCAATTGCTGCGGCAAACCCCTCTGCGCCGCAATGGACGCTGGCGCAGTTTGAGGAGATTCTGTCGGCTGGCGAGAGCGCGGTGACGCGCGTTTTGCTTGTGGCGGCGGCAGGTGCGGCGGTCGTGGGATTTGCTGTGGTTTCCGCAGTGACTGTGGTGTATCCGGTGGAGGCTGAACTGGAGAGCATTGCCGTGGCCCCGGAGTGGCAGGGGCAGGGCGTGGGACGGGCGCTGATGCAGGATGTGCTGTGGTGGGCGGAGTCTGTGGGGGCTAGGGAGTTGCGGCTTGAGGTTCGGGTGAGCAATGTTGTTGCTCGGAAACTCTATGAAGGAATAGGCTTCAAGCTCTGTGGAATGCGGCCGAAGTATTATGCGAACCCCGTGGAAGATGCGGTTTGCATGAATCGCGAAACGATGGCCCGGGAAGTATAAGTAGGGGAAACTCTCCGACGGAAATCCGGCGGCATGGGTATCATGGAGCAGTATGGTTCGTGATGGTATTTTCTACGCGCTAGGCCTGATTGTGGTCGCGCTGTTGCTTTGGTGGTTGACCCGGTCGATTGGCGTCAGTGCGATTCCGCTGGTGCTGGCAGTTTTTTTCTTGTGGTTTTTCCGGGATCCTGCACGCCGAATCCCGAATGAGCCGGGTGCGGTGGTATCGCCTGCCGATGGAAAGGTGACCGAGGCGGAGTGGCTTGAGACGCCGGACGGAAGCCGTCTGCGTCTGAGCATCTTTCTGAACGTGTTTGATGTTCACGTAAACCGGTCGCCCATTGAAGGCACGGTTAAGTTGGTGAACTACAAGACCGGCCTATACCTGAATGCCATGCGTGCGGACAGCAACGTGCTGAACGAACAGAACGTTGTGGTGATTGAGAACGAGAACTGCTCGGTGCAGGTGAAACAGATTGCCGGATTGCTGGCACGCCGCATTGTGTGCTGGGTGAAGCCAGGCGACACGCTGGAGCGTGGGCAGCGGTTTGGGTTGATCAAGTTTGGATCGCGTGTGGACGTGCTGATGCCGGCGGATGCAAATCTGAAGGTAAAGAACGGCGATCGCGTGAAGGGCGGAAGCACCATCCTGGCAGTGGTTCCTGCTAAGAACACGGTGGAAGGCTAACGTGGAGCCTCGTAAGGGAGGCCGGCCAAGACGCGGACTGTATGTATTGCCGTCGATCTTTACCGGCGGCAATATTGCGCTTGGCTTTTATGCCATTACGCAGAGCATGCGTGCGACAGCCACGGATTACGCGGCGTTTGATCATGCTGCCTTGGCGATTGCTTTTGCGCTGCCGTTCGATGCACTGGATGGTCGTATTGCGCGCATGACGAATACGGAAAGCGACTTTGGCCGCGAACTGGATTCGCTGGCCGACGTGATTACATTCGGTGTTGCGCCTGCGATCCTGGCTTATACGTGGGGCTTTCGTATGCTGCCCGCGACCGCGTATCCACACCTCCATCATCGTTTGATTGCGTTTGGGCTGGTGGCCGCGTTTTTGTTTTTGATCTGCGGCGCGTGCCGGTTGGCGCGGTTCAATGTGTCCATCAATCCGAAGCCGAGCAATCCCGGACGACCGGGGCGCAGGTACTTTGTGGGCATGCCGATTCCGGCGGCCGCGGGTGTGATTGCCAGCGTGGTGCATTGCTTCAATGGATCGCCCATTGATAATCCGTGGATTGCGCTGGTGTGGTTGTGCCTGTTGTTGTTTACCGGATTTTTGATGGTGAGTCGCTGGCGCTTCTGGAGCGGTAAAGAGATCACGCTGGTGGATAAGCAGCCGGTGCGGTTGCTGGTTCTGCTGGTGCTGATGGCCGTGTTGCTGGAGGAGTTCTCAGAGTACTTGCTGATCAGCATGGCGTTGGCATATATGGTCAGCGGTATGTGGGCTCGGTTGATGTATGCGGCGCAGAGTCGGCGAGCACGGCGGATGGGCATGCCGCTGCCGGGGACGAATTAGTACTTCGTACTGTTCTCGAAGAGCCGCGCGTTTGTTGGGGCATTGCCGGCTTCCTGAGGCGTTGTAGAGGGTTGAGAAGAATGCAGGTCCTTCAGCTCTCCGCTTCGCTTCGTTCAGGATGACGGTCTTTGACCGTATGAGCTTCGCTGGTGGAGTCGTGGTGCGATTCCTGGCATCTGAAAGAGAGATATGGCTAAGACGAATTACCGCATTGCGGTGGTAGGCGCAGGGTCGCTGTTGGGCAAAGAGATTGGCGACGAGATCGTTGAGAGCCCGCTGGCCTCTGCTGTGACGATCCTGCTGGATAACGAAGAGGCAAGCGGCACGCTGGAATCGATGGGCGATGAAGCCGCGTTTCTGCAGACGATGGAGCCTGCGGCGCTGGAGAACGTCGACGTGGCGATCTTTGCAGATGCGAAGATGCTGCGTGAGTACGCTGGTACGGCGCGTGCGATGGGCGCGGCTGTAGTCGACGCAACGGGTACGGATGTGGATGCGCCGGTCCGGTTGCCGCTGCTGGCCGATGCGGCTCCGCTGGATCTGGAGACGGCACAGGTGCGTGTGGCGCATCCGGTGGCGACGATGTTGTCGCTGGCGTTGGCGCAGGCTGGGCGTGTTGCCCCGGTGAAGGCCGCGTATGCGACGGTGTTGCAGCCTGCGAGTGAGAATGGGCGCGCGGCGCTGGATGAGTTGCAGCAGCAGAGCGTTAATCTTTTGAACTTCCAGTCGGCACCGACGGAGGAGTTTGATACGCAGGTGGCGTTTAACCTTTTGCCCGCGCTGGGGGAGGCTGCAAAGAATCCGCTGGCGAAGACAGAAGAGCGCGTCGTGCGCGAGTTGAAGTCGCTGCTGCCGGGTGGGCCTGTGCCGATGTTGCAGTGGTTGCAGGCGCCGGTGTTCCATGGGTTTTCGGTGTCGTTGTTTGTGGAGTTTGAGAAGCCCGTAACGCTGGAAGCGGTGAGCGCGGCGATCACTTCCGAGTCGATGGACCTGGTGGGTGAAGAGGGCGATCCGCCGAGCAATCTTTCGTCTGCCGGGCAGGGACAGGTGCTGGTGCAGGTGAAGGGTGAAGGCGCTCGCTATGCGGTGTGGATGACTGCGGATAATCTCAAACTGACGGCACGGACGGCTGTGGCCTGTGCGCTGGAACTGACGCGGTTGCGGCCGCTGGGAAAAGTGCAGTAGGTGATACGAAAAGCAGAACGCAACGAGCGCAAAGAAAGCTCTGCAAAGACCGCAATGTTTTTCTTGTTGCACATGCGAAAGCCCCGGATACCGGGGCTTTTTGCTGTTTCGTGATCCTCGTCCGAACTAGCGAATGACGGGATGAAAGAAGATGAGGCAAAGAACGCCCACTACGCCAAGGCTGATAACAAACGGCTGCCAGAGGCGGTCCGGTAGGGACAGTTCTTCGTGATGGTGGTCGCTCATGGAGATCTCCTTCAGGAACACTTCTATCGTACCTGATTGGGCGTGTGTGGTGCGTGCCAGTTTCAGCCCTGGATGAACGCCAACAGGTCCGGGTTGATGACGTCAGCATGTGTGGTGCACATGCCGTGCGGGAAACCCTCGTAGAGCTTCAGCGTGCTGTTTTGCAGGAGTTTTGCGGAAAGCGGGCCGGCGTCCTTATAGGGGACGATCTGATCGTCGGTGCCATGCAAAACAAGTGTGGGCACGGTGATGGCCTTCAGGTCTTCCGTGAAGTCGGTTTCTGAGAAGGCCTTGATGCAGTCATAATGCGCCTTTGTGCCGCCCATCATGCCCTGACGCCACCAGTTGTCGATGACGCCCTGGCTTACCTTGGCGCCGGGACGGTTGAAGCTGTAGAACGGGCCTGCTGCCACGTCAATGTAGAACTGCGCGCGGTTGGCTGCGAGCGTTGCGCGGAAGCCGTCGAAGACTTCGATGGGCAGGCCACCGGGATTGCTCTCGGACTTGACCATGATGGGCGGTACTGCGCTGATGAGGACGGCCTTGCCTACGCGGCCGGGCTTGGAACGCGCGACGTAACGAGCGACCTCGCCGCCGCCGGTGGAGTGGCCGATGTGCACGGCGTTCTTCAGGTCGAGTGCGTCGGCCAGCGCGATTACGTCGGCAGCGTAGGTATCCATGTCGTTGCCGGTATCGGTCTGCGTGGAACGGCCGTGGCCGCGGCGATCATGCGCGATGACGCGGAAGCCCTTGCCGAGGAAGTAGAGCATTTGCGTATCCCAGTCGTCTGCACTGAGAGGCCATCCGTGATGAAAGACGATGGGCTGTGCGTCTTTGGGACCCCAGTCCTTGAAGTAAATGCTGACTCCGTCCTGCGTGGTGATTGTGTCCATGGCGTTTCGTCTCCTTGTCGTTCGGGGCTGTTAGAGAAGCGCATCGCTGCCTTAGAAGTAGGCAACGGCAGAGGTCAGGTACTTCAGTATCACCGCGTCCACGGATACTGACTATGAAAAACCGATGGCATTGCTGATGAAGCGGAACTCTACGAAGTTGGATGCGGAGCCTATACTCTCTTCGTGCGCTCCCTTGGACTTTTTCTACTGTCTGGCTGCTTACTTTGCTGCACGTCTCTTCGTGCGCAGGTACGTGTCATCAATGATGGATTTCCCGGCGAAAACACTGAGGAGTTGGATTCGCGCATCGACCATGCGCTGCGTGAGTTTCACCCGCAGATTGTGGTGTTGTTCGTCGGTGCCAATGATGCTTTGAATGATAAGAAGCTGCTCCCCACTGCGTTTACCGAACGACATCTGGAAGCGATGGTGAAGAGCGTTACGGCCACTGGAGCGCAGGTGGTGATGGTGCAGATCCATGCGCCGGATATGGTTCGGCTGATGAGTCGTCACAAACTGGAAGAGTATGGGGGCGTTGGGCCGTTGCAGCGCCTTGCCGTGGTGAACGATTTCATTGCGCAGATTGCGCAGAAGGAACACGCAGCGCTGGTTCGTTTTGGAGATGTGCTGAACAAGGCCGGTGGTGCAAACCACCAGTTGAGTTTGGACGGCGTTCACCTTACGCCGAAGGGCTATGGCTTGTTAGCGCAGGCTGTCCGCAAGCAGCTTCCTCAGAATCTGCCTGCGAATACGACCATTCTTTGTTTTGGGGATAGCCTCACGTACGGCATTGGCGTGCGGCCGCCAAATGGTGCACCGGAGACTCCTGAGACCTATCCTTCGCAGCTACGTCATTGGTTGCAGAGGCAATAAAACAGATTTTATGCGCGATGATAATGAGAGTAGTTGACGAGTTCTCATTGTGCATCCGAGTAGCTGCGGTGTTCCCATCTGTCTCATGCCAACCGGGAATTCCCTCTTCCATCTTTGCCAGTCCACGCAGTCTTTCGAATGCATGGCTTGATCCGCCCGTAACCATCATGCGAGTTTGTATCTAAGAATGACCACGCAATCATCCATTGATACTTCCACCACTGGGCGGCATATTCCTGCCCTTGACGGGATCCGCGGGGTAGCGATTCTCCTGGTGCTCGTCGTCCACTTATTTGGCTTCAATACAAATTACAACGGAGGTTTCGCAGGTCGCCTACTTGCGCGCACGACGGATGCAGGCTGGGTCGGTGTGGATTTATTTTTTGCGCTTTCAGGTTTTTTGATCACGGGTATCCTGTACGACACCGTTCAGAGCAAGCATTATTTCAAAAATTTTTATGTCAGACGTTCATTGCGTATAAGTCCGCTTTATTACGGATTTATATGCTTCGGCATTCTGGTAGTCACTCTCATCGGGTATCAGTGGTTTGGCCGGTCTCTGCTCATCCATCTGACATACACTCAGAATCTGCTTTCCGCAGGGCCTGTCTCGACTGCGAACTGGTTCAATCTCGTTCCGTTCTGGTCGTTGGCGATTGAAGAGCACTTCTATCTTTTTTGGCCCTCCGCGATATATTTGCTTCGTTCGAAAAAGAGAATCGTCACGTGCGCTCTTATCCTGGCCGCAATATCTATAGGCGTGCGCTTCTGGCTGTTCTTTAGCGGAAAAGCTGCGGCGTCTCCCTATCTTCCATATGATTGGACGCCAGCCCGCCTTGATACGCTTCTCTTTGGTGCTGTACTCGCCATGTTAGTCCGGTCTCAATACCGTGATCGTGTGTTGAGGCTTGCGCCCACATTGGCGTGCCTCGGTTTTGTGATGTTGGTGCTGTATGGCGTACACGCCAAAGGTATTCACCATGTGGGAGACCCGGGGATGAGTACCATTGGTTATAGCGTGGTGGGGATCGTAGCATGCGCGGTCATCGCATCCGCGCTTCGTCCGGAGAGTTTGGCTCAGCGGACCTTCTCTGTTTCCGTATTGCGTTTCTTCGGAACCTACAGCTACGGACTCTACGTTTTTCATTTCACAGTCGCCAGACTGCTCGAGCTTCGTTTTCGTCCCTTACTGAGGGAGCATGTTTCGAACGCTCTTGCCATCGTTGGAACAGGAGTGTTGACCATGGCTATTTCGGTGGTTGTAGCTATGCTCTCTTTTCACTTTTTTGAGAAGCCTATCCTGTCTCTAAAGCGACATTTTCAGGACGACAGTCCCGTACCCAAGTTGAGAAAGCGACTCTCCTTCCGCGGTTAAAAATGCGGTTTTAGTATCCCCGCAACAGAGAATAGAAGGAGCTGCAAAACGAGAGGGTTGGTGGTGTCCTTCCATTGAATACAAAAAAGGGCCAGCCTTTCGGCTGGCCTTTTGTTGTACTGATCTTCTTTCCGTTCTCGAGCATCGCGAAGAGCGATGTCGAGAACGGTGCGAAGCACTACTTGATGATTTCGGAGATGGTTCCGGCGCCTACGGTACGTCCACCCTCACGGATAGCGAAGCGCAGACCCTTTTCCATAGCCACCGGCGTGTGCAGCGTCACTTCGAGCTGCACGTTGTCGCCCGGCATCACCATCTCGGTGCCTTCCGGCAGCTTCGCCGATCCGGTTACGTCCGTCGTACGGAAGTAGAACTGAGGACGGTAGCCGTTGAAGAACGGGGTGTGACGACCGCCTTCTTCCTTCGACAACACGTACACTTCGCCCTTGAACTGCGTGTGCGGCGTGATCGATCCCGGCTTCGCCAGAACCATGCCGCGCTCCACGTCGTCCTTCGCCGTACCACGCAGCAACAGACCTGCGTTGTCACCGGCAAGACCCTCGTCCAGCTGCTTCTTGAACATTTCCACGC
>NZ_JAEDXV010000175.1:0-204 GCF_036877645.1 Terriglobus sp. ADX1 | reverse complement strand
CGTACCGTTCTCGACGCTTCGCGTGATCGCGCTTTGCGCGATGCCAGTTTCGCTTCGAGAGCCTGGGGCGACCGGTTGTTTGGCTGTTGATGCGGTTTTGGTTTCCTGCGGCGTTGTAGTGGGTTGAGGGGAATGCAGGTCCTTCGGCTTCACTTCGTTTCGCTCAGGATGACGAATTTCATTCGTACGAGCTTCGCTGGTTCG
>NZ_JAEDXV010000174.1:0-213 GCF_036877645.1 Terriglobus sp. ADX1 | reverse complement strand
GGGCGACTACCGTGTTGATGGCAACGGTGGTGCCTTCTGCAGCCTTGATCTCGGTGAGCACGCCAGCGGCAGGGGACGGGATTTCCGCGTCGACCTTGTCGGTGGAGATTTCGAAGATGGGCTCGTCACGCTTGACGGTGTCGCCAACCTTCTTGAGCCACTTGGTGATGGTGCCTTCTGTGATGGACTCGCCCATCTGCGGCATCAGAACAT
>NZ_JAEDXV010000173.1:0-227 GCF_036877645.1 Terriglobus sp. ADX1 | reverse complement strand
TACGTACGTAGCTGACGTACGTCATGCATCGATCAGCTAGCTGACGTAGCTAGCATCGATCAGTCATGACTGACGTAGCTGACTGATCAGTCATGCATCGTACGTACGTAGCTGACGTACGTCATGCATCGATCAGCTAGCTGACGTAGCTAGCATCGATCAGTCATGACTGACGTAGCTGACTGATCAGTCATGCATCGTACGTACGTAGCTGACGTACGTCATGC
>NZ_JAEDXV010000172.1:0-248 GCF_036877645.1 Terriglobus sp. ADX1 | reverse complement strand
GTCGATCCCATCTAAGTCTTTTAGAAAGACGATTTTGCCTCTAACCCCAATGGGCAGAAGATTTTACAACCACTCGCGCCGTAAACCCAATAGAAAGACGATTTTAGAAAAACAGGGGGGAGGGGGGTACCCCCTATCCCTGCCGACCACGAAACGAAAAAATCACGCAGAAGGCGTTGGAGAACAGTACGAAGTACTCGAGAGCGGAACGCAGTATTGAATCGTCTCAACTACCTGCTAGGATGTTC
>NZ_JAEDXV010000171.1:0-249 GCF_036877645.1 Terriglobus sp. ADX1 | reverse complement strand
GAACATCCTAGCAGGTAGTTGAGACGATTCAATACTGCGTTCCGCTCTCGAGTACTTCGTACTGTTCTCCAACGCCTTCTGCGTGATTTTTTCGTTTCGTGGTCGGCAGGGATAGGGGGTACCCCCCCTCCCCCCTGTTTTTCTAAAATCGTCTTTCTATTGGGTTTACGGCGCGAGTGGTTGTAAAATCTTCTGCCCATTGGGGTTAGAGGCAAAATCGTCTTTCTAAAAGACTTAGATGGGATCGAC
>NZ_JAEDXV010000170.1:0-249 GCF_036877645.1 Terriglobus sp. ADX1 | reverse complement strand
GTCAATCAACCGCTAAGTCCAATGAAAAGACGATTTTGCGTGTAAACCCAATAGAAAGACGATTTTAGCTCCACTTTAAATACTAAGTCCTTTGATAAGACGATTTTAGGAATAAGGGGGGAGGGGGTACCCATGCACTACCGCACCGCCATTGCATTGTTCGTCCTCGTCACCGGAGCAGCGACCGCACAGTCCGTTCCAAAGGATCTGGAATCGCAACCAGCGCGTCCGCCCGTCACTGGCCCACAC
>NZ_JAEDXV010000016.1:0-108035 GCF_036877645.1 Terriglobus sp. ADX1 | reverse complement strand
CTTCCACTGCGCTTCGCTCCGGTCAGGATGACGGCCTTTGGCCGTATGATCGCGCTTTGCGCGATGCCCGGCTCGCTTCACGAATCCTGGGCACCCACAATCTTTGCTTAGGATAGCGCGGAGGCTTCGAGCCATTCCTTCCATGCGTTGATGCCGCGTTCGCACTGGATGCGGTGGCGTTCTTTTTTGTCGCGGATCTTTTTGCGGAGTTCTTCCTCCAGCGGCAGCAGCAGGTCAAAGGTAACGTTGGCTGGCTGGAAGCGCTTTGCCTCGGCGTGGGTAATGTAGTGAACTAACGATCCGTGTGCGCTGAGGCGCGGCGCGGATGCGGGTGTTTCGCCGCGTGCGATGGCGGCGGCGAAGCGGCCTGCGAGCATGCCTCCGGCAATGGACTCCGTGTAGCCCTCCACGCCGCTGAGCTGGCCTGCGATGAGGATGTTGGGGTGCTGACGCAGTTGCAGCTGCTCGTTCAACAGCGTGGGCGAGTTGATGTACGTGTTGCGGTGAATCTGGCCGTAGCGCAGGAACGTTGCGTTTTCCAGGCCGGGGATGAGGCGCAGGATGCGTTGCTGGTCGCCAAATTTGATGTGGTTCTGGAAGCCGACGAGGTTGTAGCTGTCGGCACGCAGGTTTTCCTGGCGCAGTTGGACGACGGCGTAGGGCGTGATCTCGGTGCCGGGATAGCGCAGACCCACGGGCTTCATGCAGCCAAAGCGGAGGGTGTCGCGGCCGCGGCGTGCGATCTCTTCAATGGGCAGGCAGCCTTCGAAATAGTCGAGCTTCTCCCACTCCTTGGCTTCCACTTCGTGCGCTGCGACGAGCGCGTCGTAGAAGGTGTCGTACTCCTCTTTGGTGAAGGGGCAGTTGATGTAGTCTGCAGAGCCCTTGTCCCAGCGCGCTTTGAAGTAGACGCGATCCATGTTGATGGTGCTGGCGTCGACGACGGGCGCAATGGAGTCGTAGAAGGCGAGCTGATCTGCACCGGTGAGTCGCTGCAGCTCTGCCGCAAGCGCGGGTGAGGTGAGTGGTCCGGTGGCGAGGATGGTCAGCGTGTCTTCTCTGTTTTCGTCGAGCGACGTGACCTCTTCGCGGACGACGGTGATGCGCGGCTCGGCGGCGATGCGTTCGGCGACGCGGCGGGAGAACTCCACGCGATCGACGGCGAGGGCGTGCCCGGCGGGCACGGCGCAGGCGTCGGCTTCCTTCAGCAGAGCCGATCCGGCGAGACGCATCTCCTGCTTCAGGAGCCAGGGGGCGGTGTTTTCGCTCTCACTTTTCAGTGAGTTGGAGCAGACGAGTTCCGCGAAGTCGCTGGTCTGGTGCGCTTCGGTGGAGCGGTGGGGGCGCATCTCGTAGAGGGTGACTTCACAGCCGAAACGTGCGGCCTGCAGGGCGGCTTCCGGGCCTGCGAGGCCTCCGCCGATAACTTTGATCTTCTTCACAATTTCTATTTTCTCGCGAGCGGAACTTTTTCGGTTTCGGCTGCGTAGCATAACCCGTGCGGACGTAGGCTTCTGGAAACCCGCACCGAGGCCCTTCATGCTTTGCCTGATCCTGTTGATCCTGTTCTTCAGCCGCCGCTGCTGGTACTGGTCGGGATACTCACCCTATGGTTATGGCTATTACGGCTGGCCCTATCGCGGATATGCCTATGGAGCGTATCCGTACGGGGCTTACAGCTACTACAACCCGTATTGGCGCGGGTATTACCCGTATTACCGCCCTTACGGCTGCTACTGAGCGGATGAACCGGCGAGCCTTCTGAGCTCCTCGCCGGTCACGCGCAGGTTGAGCCATTCACTCAGGACTTTGGCTCCGCTGGCTTCGTAGAAGTCGAGTGCGGGCTGGTTCCAATCGAGGCATTCCCATTGGAAGCGGGTGCAGTTTTTTTCCAGCGCGATCTGCGCGAGGCGTTGAAATAGCGCTGCGCCGATGCCGCGTTTGCGGAAGGATTCACGCACGAAGAGGTCTTCCAGGTAGAGCGCCGGGCGACCCTCCCATGTGGAGTATTGGAAGAAATAGAGCGCGAAACCTGCGGTCTGGCCTTGCCATTCGGCCATGAGGCAACGGAAATAGGGCTGCGGGCCGAAACCGTCGCGGAGGATGTCTTCTTCTGTGGCGACGACGGCGTGTGGTTCTTTTTCGTAGATGGCCAGGTCGCGGATGAGGGCGAGGATGGCAGACGCGTCGGTGGGTATGGCGTCGCGGAGGATCAGGTCGTTGGGCATGTTGTCTCTTGCAATTGTTACGCAGGAGGCGGGATTAGGGCGTGCCTTCAGCGCTTTGTCGTGGCGGGGCTACCTAGGCCTTCGGCCGTAGGCGAATATCGCCTGAGCCTTTGACGCTTCGAGCGGTGGCTGTGCAGGATTTGATAATTGTCTCGATACATCGTAGTGCGGGATAGGAATGCAGGTCCTTCGACTTCACTTCGTTTCGCTCAGGATGACGAACTTCGTTCGTATGAGCTTCGCTGGTTTCCTTTGCTTTGCCCGACTGAAGTCAGGCAGCCTTACTGCGGTTTGCTGTTGCTTGTGGTGTCGACCTTGAAGTCCTTGTCGTCCTTATCCTTGGAATCCTTCGAGTCTTTGGCGTCGGCTGCCTTGGCTGCTGCGGCTTTTGCGGCGTCGCGCTTGGCCTTTTCCTGATCCAGATATTTGTCGAAGTTGACGGAGAAGGCGAAGAGTTCCGTGTCCTTGCCGTCCTGCTTGGTGTGCATCATCTTCACGTAGAGTTCGGTGCCGCGGAGTGGCGGGTCGTCGAGGTCGCGGATGTCGTAGAAGAGGAAGCCGTTGGCGCTGGAGTGCGGCGGGATGGTGGTTTGGGTGAAGGAGAAGTCCTTGTCGTCGTCGAGGATCTTTTTATCGACCGGCGTGGGGCGGTAGGTGATGGGTGTGCCGGGGATGCGCTTCTGCTTGATGTCGTTGAAGCGGAAGAGGCGGCGGTTCAGCTCTTCGGGCGTGGCGGCGGGAAGCTTGGTGCCGTCGGAGGCGATGAGCTGGATGCGGACCTGATTCAGGTCCAGCGGCGCGTCGCTGTCATTGGCAATGATGAGGCGGATGGGCAGAATGCTGTGACCGCTGTAGTCAAGCCGGAAGAAGTTGCCCTTTTCGCGAGTGTCGAATGGCTCGGCGGCTACGGTGACGTGCTCTTTCTCGTGCGTTTCGTGCGAGACGTAGGCCGTGGCGGCGAGGACGGGTGGCGCTTCTTTTTTAGCTGCGAAAGCAGGTGTGGCGAGTGCCAGCAACAGTGCAACGGCGAACCATTTTTGTGGGACTTGCGGCATATATGGGTAGACGTGTGGTTTACGGCTCAGTTGCGCCGTGCACTTCGTCATTATGAGACGCCATGGCAGACGGGGTAAAGTTGGCTTTGGCTTTCTCTTGATTGCCTTGATGCCATGATGATGTTGCTTTACAGCCTGGGATTGATGCTGGCGCTGGTGCTTTCTGCGCCGGTGTGGGGTTGGCGCATGCTGCGTCAGGGGCGGTATCGCGAGGGGTTGCGTGCTCGGCTGGGTGCTGTACCCGCGCGGCTGTTGGCTTTTGTGGCGGGCAGGCCCGTGGTCTGGGTGCATTGCGTTTCCGTGGGTGAGACGTTGGCGGCGGTACGGCTGATTGCGGAGTTGGAAGCGGCGCTACCGGGGTATGCCGTGGTGATTTCCACGACGACGCCGACGGGGCAGCGGGTGGCGCGTGAGCGGTTTGGCGTGGACCGCGTGTTCTTCTTTCCGCTGGATTTTGCATTTGCGGTGCGGGCGTATCTGCGGGTGTTGCAGCCGAAGTTGCTGGTGCTGATGGAGAGCGAGTTGTGGCCGCGTGTGCTGGTGGAGTGTGAGCGTGCGCAGGTTCCGGTGGCGGTGGTGAATGCGCGGGTGAGCGATCGTTCATTGCCACGATATATGCGGTTGCGGATGTTGTGGAAGCCGTTGCTGGGCAAGGTCTCGCTGTTGCTGGCGCAGAGCGATGAGGATGTACGACGTTGGCGGTTGATTGGTGCGCCGCAGTCTGTTGTACGCAGCACGGGCAATTTGAAATTTGATATTCGGGCTGCAGAGGAGACGCCGTTGACGCGGCTGGTGCGGCAGCATCTGCCTGACGGCGCGAAGGTGCTTGTTTGCGGATCGACGCATGAGGGCGAGGAGTCGCTGCTGCTGGATTGCTGGAAGACGCTGCCGGTGGCGGAACGCGTGATGGTTCTGGCTCCGCGGCATCCGGAACGTGCCGGGGCCGTTGAGCAGTTGATTGTGGAACGCGGTCTGCAGGCGATTCGGCTTACCGTGTGGCGAATGGAACCCTCGCCTATTTTGGGCGGTGCCGTGTTGCTGGTGGATACGGTGGGCGAGCTTTCTTCGTTGTATGCGTTGGCTTCTGTGGCGTTTGTGGGCGGGTCGCTGATTCCGCATGGTGGGCAGAATCCGCTGGAGCCTGCGCGGCTGGGTGTGCCGGTGGTGATGGGCGGCAGCTATCAGAACTTTCGCGGCATGGTGGATGCGATGCAACGTGACCATGCGATTCGCATGGTGACTCGGGAATCGTTGTGCAGCACGTTGGATGAGTTGATGACGCGTGGCGATGATGGCCTGGGGGAACGCGGACGTTTGTTTGCGGCTTCGATGATTGGCGCTACGGAGCGGACGGTGGCGGCTTTGTTGTCGCTGATGAAGGAGCGTGTGCGTTGAAGCGGCCCTGGCTGTTGCCTCTCGTGCCGCTTTGGGCTGCAGGCGCGGCATGGAAGAATCGTGCGTTTGATCGTGGTTCGGCGAAGGTGGAGCGGCTGGAAATTCCGGTGATCAGCGTGGGCAGTTTGTCTGCTGGTGGCGCGGGGAAGACACCGTTTGTGATCGCGCTGGGCGAGGCGCTGCGGCGTGCGGGAATTGGTTTTGATGTGTTGTCGCGCGGCTATGGGCGCACGGTAGATGCGCAGTCTGCGAAGCGTGTGGTGGGAACTGGTTCGGCGGAAGAGTTTGGTGATGAGCCGTTGATGATGACTCGCAGGCTGGGGCGTCGTGTGTATGTTGCGGCAGAGCGTGCTGCGGCTGGACGTATGGCGGAGCGTGAGCATCGTGCGCAGCGGGAGACGGGGCCGTGGGTGCATCTGCTGGACGATGGGTTTCAGCACCGGCGACTGGCGCGTGCGGTGGACATTGTGTTGCTGACGCAGGCGGATGTGCAGGACGCGTTGTTGCCCGCAGGCGATCTGCGTGAGCCACTGCGATCGCTGCGGCGTGCGGACGTGATTGTGCTGCGCAAGGATGAAGCGGCGGCGCTGCGGCCGGTTGTGGAACGCGTTGTGGATTTCGGAAAGAAGCCGCTGGTGTGGGAGATGGAGCGCGGCTTTCATTTTGTTGAGGGTGCGCCTGCTTCTTCTCCGTTAGCCTTTTGTGGCATTGCTCGGCCTGAGGCGTTTCTGCAATCGTTGCGGCTTAGCGGCGTGGAACCCGCGTCGTTTGTGTCTTTGAAAGACCATCAACGTTATGACGATGGCGTGATGCAACAGTTGGTGCAGGCTGCTGAGCGCGTGAAGGCAAATGGCTTTGTAACGACGGCGAAGGATGCGGTGAAGTTGTCGCCAGCGATGCGTGCGATGTTCGAGCGTGTTGGGCCGGTTGCAGTGGCGGATATTGAAGTGACGATCTGCAATGAGGATGGTTTCATTCCGGAACTGATGAAGTTGCTTTGAAATGATTCTTCATACGCCTCACATCTCGTTTCGCCCTATGCTCTTGGATGACTGCAGCGAAGCAGTTTGCTGCGAATGGGAAACAGATTGAACGATGCTCCGAACATTCTGATTGTGCGCGTGGGCGCGATGGGTGATGTGCTGCATGCAATGCCTGCGGTTGCGGCGTTGCGTGCGGCGATGCCGGAAGCGCGGATTGGATGGGCGATTGAACCCCATTGGTCACCACTGTTGCGCACGCATCCTGGTGTGATGTCGCGCGGGGCGGAGATGCCGCTGGTGGATCACGTTCATGCTGTTCCAGCGAAGGAGTGGTCGCGTTATCCGTTTTCGTTTGCCACGCTGCGCAGCATTCGCAATCTGCGGCGTGAACTGCGATGGCAGAGGTATGACATTGCTATTGATCTGCAGGGTTCGATCCGGTCGTCAGTGATTGCGCGGATGAGTGGTGCGCGGCAGATTGTGGGCAGCGCCGATCCGCGGGAGAAGCAGGCAGGCTGGCTCTATCGACAGCGTGTGCAGACGCGAAAGACAAACGTGGTGGAGCAGGCAGCGGAGATTGTTTCAGCGGCGATGAAGTTGTCATTACAGCCGGTGAAGGCGCCATTGCCCGTGTCGCAGCCGTCAGAGCAGTGGTGCGATGCGTTGTTTCGCGAGTTGCCGGAGCGTCCTGCAGTTTTGCTAGCGCCAACGGCGGGATGGGGCGCGAAGGAGTGGCCTGCGGTGCGCTTCGGTTATCTGGCGCGTGCGTTGGATGAGCGCGGCTACACGGTGCTGGTGAATGCGTCTCCGTTTGGGCCGGATGGAGCAGCGGGTATGGTCGTGGCGGCTGCGCAGGGGCGTGGCAGGGCAGTGCCTTGCACCATTCCGCAGTTGATGGCGCTGGTGCAACGTGTGGCGTTGGTGATTGCAGGCGATACGGGGCCGCTGCATTTGGCGGCTGCTTGCGGTGTGTCCGCGCTGGGGTTGTTTGGGCCTACGGACCCGTTGCGTACTGGGCCGTGGGGCATGCGGTCAAAGACGCTGCGACATCGGTTGAGCCAAACGGATCATCGTCGGCATGCAACGGTGGAGCGCGGGTTGGCAGAGATTACGGTGGACGAAGTGTTGGAGTCCGCGCTGGAACTGTTGCCTCAGTCTGCCCGTGGATGACGCGGCTGGGCATCTGTCAGGGCATAATGACAGAGGCATGGCAGTGGAAATGGGCAAAGGCGAACGGTTGGTGCGGAGGATTCGTGTTCCTCTGGGATTTGTCTTTGCGGCGTTGTTTCTTTGGTTGGCGCGGCCTTCGTTTTTGTCGTTGGCGCTGAGTTTGTTGCTGGTGGTGCCGGGGCTGTGGCTACGCGGATATGCTGCCGGTTACGTCAAAAAGAATGCAGAACTGACGCAGACCGGGCCGTATGCGTACACGCGCAATCCGCTGTATCTGGGGTCCGTGATGGCGGCGTTCGGGTTTGCGTTTGCGTCGCGGCGGTGGGAGCTTGTGGTTCTGCTGGCGCTGCTGTTCGTGGTGATCTACGGGCCGGTGATTCTGTCGGAAGAACGATTTCTGCGCGGGCACTTTGCGGATTTTGACGCATATGCTGCGCGCGTACCTCGTTTATTACCGCGATTTACGGCTGCGCCTGCTCCGGCAGGGCAGACGTCCGCAGGTTTTGATGCGGAGCGTTACCGGAAACATCGCGAGTACAATTCGGTGATGGGCGCGGCGGGTATCTATGCCACGCTGTTGGTACTGATGTGGGTTCGCGCGCATTGGGGCGTGCAGTAAGGTCTGAGTTCACGAGAGGGGCTACTTCAGGTTGAATCGGTTTCGCAATGCCCTTCTGGCGATGGCATGTCTGCCGGCCTTGATTTCGCTTCCTGCGATGGCGCAGAAGTTTTCGTTGCCATTCACCTCTGACAAAGAAGGTGTGCCGCCAGCACAGGCGCCGTTGATGACGCCACCCATGCAGGGCTATGTTTTTCCGCAACATCAGACGCTGACATTCACGGTGGATTGGCGCGTGTTCACCGCCGGGCGCGCCGTATTTCAACTGGACCAGGCCGGGCCGCTGATGAAGGTGCAGGCCAGCGCGGATACGGTTGGCGCGACCAACATGATCTACCAGGTGATTGATCGCTTCCAATCGAGCTTCAACATGGCGACGGGCTGCTCTGCGGGTTTCAGCAAGCAGACGCAGGAAGGCCGCCGCAAGGTGAACAGCGACCTGGTGTTCACGCCGGGAGCCACAGCCCCTGCGCCTGTTGAGGGCGGACAGCCGGTGTTGGGAACGCAGGTGTTGACCGAGCGCAACCTGGCGAAGAACACCACGAAGACGCAGCAGGGACAGATTCCTGCGTGCGTGACGGACGCGCTCTCCGGCATTTTTTATGTGGGGTCGCAGAAGCTGACCGTGGGGCAGGACTTCAAGTTGCCGCTGGCGGATGCGTTACGCACTGTTGCTGTAACGATGAAGGTGGAGGCTCGCGAGGATGTGAAGACGCCCGCGGGCACGTTCACCACGGTCCGTGTGCAGCCAACGGCAGACGCCGGTGTGGTGAAGAATCGCGGGACTATCACCATTTGGTATTCGGATGATGCGCGACACTTGCCGGTGCAGATTCGCGCGAAGATGTTGTGGGGAACGATCACGTTTCATCTGCAGTCTGTGCAGTAGTACTTTGTACCGTTCTCGACGCCTTCGGCGTGTTAACTGACATATCCGTCCAGTTACTTCCTCTACACTGTTGCGTATGGCTGCTGACTGCATTTTCTGCCGCATTGCTGCGGGGACCATTCCTTCCACGAAAGTGTTTGAGGACGAGCGAGTTTTTGCGTTTCGTGATCTGCATCCGGTTGCGCCCACGCATGTGCTGGTAATTCCGAAGGAGCATATCGCTTCTACTGCACATGCCGTGGAGACGCATGAGGCATTGCTGGGGCATCTGCTGCTGGTTGCTGCGAAGGTGGCGGAGCAGGAAGGGCTGACAAAGGGATTCCGCGTGGTGACGAACACCGGTGCAGATGGTGGCCAGACCGTGGATCACCTGCACCTGCATGTCCTGGGCGGGCGTTCCATGACATGGCCTCCCGGTTAAACTGCCGCCTCCCGAAAGAGCGTTCTCCTTGCTACACTCGCAGCACTCCGTCCGGTGACGGAGAGGGAGACCCATGGCCACTACCAGCACGCCGCCGCCTGTTTTCAAACCGTTTGTTCCCGCTGAAGAGTCTCGGCCGGAATTGACCGTTCGCGCCATTGTGATTGGCGCTTTGTTCGGCATCCTGTTTGGTGCGGTGACGGTCTATGTGGGTTTGAAGGCGGGGTTGACGGTTGCGGCTTCGATTCCTATTTCGGTGTTGTCGATTTCGATCCTGCGTGTGTTGGGCAAGTCATCGATTCTGGAGAACAACATTGTCCAGACAACGGGTAATGCGGGGCAGTCGATTGCTTCGGGTGTGATCTATACGCTGCCTGCGCTGATCTTTCTGGGATTTGATCTGGAATATGCGCGCATCTTTGCGCTGGCGCTGTTTGGCGGATGGATCGGCGTGTTGTTCATGATTCCACTGCGACGACAGTTGATTGTGGAAGAGCATGGTGCGTTGTTGTATCCGGAGGGCACAGCCTGCGCCGATGTGTTGATTGCAGGCGAGCGCGGCGGGTCATTTGCGTCGCGCATTTTTCTGGGCATGGGGCTGGGCTCGCTCTATACGCTGTTTCAGAATGAGAATCTGTTTGGCCTGTGGCCTTCGACTCCGACCAAGGATTTTGATATCGGCCCGCAACATCTGTTGAAGGGCGGTTCCATTCGCGCGGATGCGACGCCAGAGTATCTGGGCGTGGGGTACATCATTGGCATTCGCGTTGCCGGTGTGATGCTGGCGGGCGGTGTATTCAGTTGGCTGGTGCTGATGCCTGCGATTTACTTCTTCGGATCGCACCTGCAGCATCCTTTGTATCCGGGCACGGTGCCGATCGCGCAGATGAGTCCAAGTGATCTGTGGCGGACGTATGTGCGGCCCATGGGCGCGGGCGCCGTGGCTGCTGCCGGATGTCTTACGTTGCTGCGCACGGTGCCAACGATTGTAGGCGCATTGATGGGATCGCTGAAGGCAAAGAAGGCCGCGGTGACAGCGCAGCGATCGCGAACATCGCATGATTTGCCCAACAGTTTTGTGTATGGCGGATCGGTATTGCTGGTGGCCATCATGTGGGCGTTCCTCTACTTCAAGCCAGTGCCTGGAGCGCAGGTGGGGGCGTGGGCAAATCTGGCGGCGTCACTGCTGATTGTGGTGTTTGGATTTCTGTTCGTTACGGTAAGTGCTCGCATTGTGGGCATTGTGGGTTCATCGGCAAGTCCTGTGAGCGGTATGACGATTGCCACGTTGATGGCGACTGCGGCGATATTCCTGGTGCAGGGATGGACGGCGCCAGCGTTTGGCGCGTTGGCGATTACGGTGGGCGGCGTGGTGTGCATTGCCGCAAGCAATGCTGGCGACACTGCGCAGGATCTGAAGACGGGATTCCTGATTGGCGCGACGCCTTGGAAGACGCAGCTTGCGGTGATGATCGGCGTGGTGGTTTCGATGTTTGTGATCGGGCTGACGCTGAACGGCATGAACAAGGCGCTAGAGAGTTTTCATCGCATGCCTGTTGCAATGACGCTGAATTTGCAGTCGTTGCCGGAAGGGTTTCAGGATAAGGGCGTGTTTCCCCGTCCGCACATTGCGATTACAGACACCGGCAAGCCGCGCGAAGAGGTGAACGATGCCACACGCTATGAACTGGTGAATGCCATTGGATCGCCCACGCTGGAAGACGGCAAGTATCTTGTGGATCGCGCGACGGGCAAAGTGGAGATTCAGTGGGTGCAGGGCATTGGCAGTGAGAAGGCTGCTGCGCCGCAGGGCCGCTTGATGGCGACGGTGATCAACGGCATCCTGTCGCATAAGCTACCGTGGTCGCTGGTGTTGTTGGGAGTAGCACTGGTGCTGGCGGTGGAGCTTGCAGGAGTGCGGTCGCTGACGCTGGCGGTGGGCGCGTATCTCTCGATTGCAACGACGCTGGCGATCTTCTGTGGCGGATTGATTCGGTGGATGGCCGATGCGGCGATTGCCAAGGCGCGTGCACGCGATCGTGCGAAGCGTGAGGCGGAGCTTGTTGCGGCGCGTCTCAGTGCTGCGCATCCCGGAGCGGATGTCGTGGTGACATATGACGCCGCGGGTGTGCCGCTAACTCCGCAGTCTACGAACGATGAGTTGCAGGCGGCAGTGACGGATAATGAGCCATTCACTGATCTGGAGAACGATGAGATCAGTCCGGGTTCGCTGTTTGCATCGGGATTGATTGCAGCGGGCGGCATTACTGGCCTTATGGGTGTGGTGGTGCGGCTCATTGAGGGTGTGAGCGAGAGCAACGGCGGCAACTGGCTGCTGCCGCGTTTCAGTGAGACGAACCCGCTGCATCACGATCCGGTGGCGATTGTGATGTTCGCGCTGCTGGCGTTTTCGCTGTATTACTTTGCACGTAAGCCGCTGGATACGAAGTGAGGATGAAGAATATGAAGAAGATCGTTTGTGTTGCAGCGTTGTTACTGTGCATGTGCCGCATGTCGTTTGCGGATGATGCTTCGAAGCGCGCCAAGATTGATGAGATGTTTACGCTGATGCATATGCAGCAGACGCTGGATCAGCTTGCGGATCAGCAGTCAGGGCAGATAAAGAAAATCATGCCGCAGTTGCTGGCGGGTCAGACGATTGGCCCGGATGACCAGAAAGAGATTGATGCCTTCATGGATCAGATTACTTTGATGGTGCGAGATGCGATTCAGTGGGAAAAACTGAAGCCTCAGTATCAGGAACTGTATGCCGCCACCTATGACGAAGGCACGATTGACGGCATGCTGGCGTTTTATCGCACGGATGCGGGGCGCGCGATGGTTGCGAAGCAGCCGGAGTTGATTGCAAAGTCGCAGTCGATTGCGCAGGCGCAACTGACGACAGTTCAACCGAAGATGCAGGCTGCATTTGTAGAATTTGCGGACAAGATGGCGAAGAGAGCGGCTGCGAAGCAGAAGTAATCTGCGCGAGATGCGTATGACGTGAGATGACGGACGTCGCGTATGGAAATTGTTGTGGCTCTTTTGATGGGGCGGCCTTAGACTGCGCGTGCGAGGTGCAGAGATGCGGCGGTCGTCGTGGCTGTGTGCAGTGGGTGTTGCAGTGCTGGCGGTGAGTTCCGGGGCGCAGATGCAACATGCTCCCGATGGCGGTACGCGAGAGATGATCCAGAGCATTGATGTGCCTACGAAGGCTGGCGCACCGTTTCGGGCGCAGGTGGCTACGTCATGGAAGCGTCGTCTGGAGGATGGCACGGAGACGACGATCTACAACCGCCGCACCATTGCGCGTGACAGTCAGGGCCGTGTGTTTCAGGAGCGCCGCTTCCTCACACCGGATGGCAATCAGCATCCGACGATGGTCAGCGAGATGGATTATCTTGACCCGACGATGAAGACCGTAACCGTCTGCACCACGCGTACGCGGCAGTGCATGGTGTATCACCGGAATTTCATGCCTGCTACTGACGAACCGCAGTTGCCCGCAACGCAGACGTTTCCGAATGGTGTGAAGATTACGCGGGAATCGTTGGGAACGAACACGATTGAGGGATTGCAGACGACCGGCATGCGCGAGATTCGCACGTCCGCGCAGATGGGCGATGCAGAACCCACGGTGAAGGAGTTCTGGTATTCACCGCAGTTGGGGATGAACCTGGTGGTGAAGCGGTTTGAGCCGCGCGGTGGTGCGGAAGACTTCACTGTGGAGAAGATCGATCAGACGGAGCCGGATGCTGCGTTGTTTAGTCTGCCGCGTGCGTACCAGGTGATTGATATTCCTACGCCACAGACGGTGGCGCAGCACTGAAGCAAACGTTAACCGCGCAGCTTCAGGAATCCCGCCAATGCAACGATCATGCCAAGCACGATAAGCGCCAGCAGCACTCCGATGAAGTAGGCGGCGCGGCGTTCGCCTTCGGGGCCGGGTTGGGTGATGCCGAAAGTGTTGATGAACGAGCGTGCGATCAGCAGAAGGAATCCCATGGCGTTTGTGCTCTTAGTGTGCGCCTTTTGTGGGCATAACGTCGAGTCCGGGATCGCCCTGACGTAATTTCATGGCCATGGAGGTGGCAGGCTTTGATCGAAGAATTTGATGTAGTCGTGCTGGGAAGTGGCGAGGCTGGCAAGTATCTTGCATGGACGCTGGCGGAGAGTGGTCTACGCACTGCGATGGTGGAACGCCGCTGGATTGGCGGTTCGTGCCCGAACATTGCCTGCCTGCCCACCAAGAATGTGATTTACAGCGCGAAGGTAGCTTCGCTTATGCGGCGCTCCGCGGAGTTTGGTTTGTCGGCGGGTGAAGTGCATGTGGACATGGAGGGCGTGCGAGCGCGCAAGCGTCGCATGGTGGATGCATTGGTGCAGGTGCACCAGAAACGCTATGCCTCCAGCGGTACGGAACTGGTGCTGGGGCAAGGCACGTTTGTAGCACCGCGTACGTTGCAGGTTGCGTTGAGCGATGGTGGTAGTCGCACGTTACGGGGTGCAAAGGTAATCCTCAGCACCGGAAGTCGTGCGACGATTCCCGATCTGCCCGGTATGAAGGAAGCCGCGCCGATGACACACATTGAAGCGTTGGAGCTGGATGTGGTGCCGGATCATCTGCTGGTGCTGGGTGGTGGCTACATCGGTCTGGAGCTGGCACAGGCAATGCGTCGCTTTGGAGCGCGCGTCACGATTGTGGAGCGGAACCGTCGTGTATTGCCGCGTGAAGATGACGATGCGGTGGCAGAGCTGACGGCGATGTGTCAGCGCGAAGGCATTGACGTGGTGACAGGTGTGGAATTGCAGCGTGTAGAAGGCCGTAGCGGTGAGGAGGTATCGCTCTTTGGCCTGCGTGATGGTGCGGAGTTTTCTATTACCGGATCGCACCTGTTGGCGTCTGCAGGCAGAACGCCGAACACGGATGGCATTGGATTAGAAGCCGCGGGCGTTGCACTGACGGAACGAGGATTTATCCGCGTGAATGAGCGGCTGGAGACCACGGCGGAGAACACATGGGCGGTGGGAGATTGCGCAGGCAGCCCGCAGTTTACGCATGCTGCCTTTGACGACTTCCGCATTGTGCGTGACAACCTGCGGGGCGGGAATCGCAGCACGCGTGATCGCCTCATGCCGTTCTCGTTGTTTACCGATCCTGAGTTTGCACGCGTTGGATTGAGTGAAAACGAGGCGCGGCAACAGGGCATTCCGTATCGGTTGGTGAAGATACCCATGGCGGCGGTTTTGCGAACGCGCACGCTGGGTGAGGAGACAGGATTCCTGAAGGCTCTGCTTCATGCGGAGAACGACAGCATCCTTGGATTCACTGCGGTGGGTGTGGAGGCAGGCGAGATTCTTGGCGTGGTGGAGCTTGCGATGCGAACCGGTGCACCGTACACGGCGATACGCGATGCAGTGCTGCCGCATCCCACCATGGCTGAAGGTTTGACGGTTCTGTTTGGGCAGAAGCCGGTGCTGCACAGTTAGCCAGAGGTTACTCTGGCTGCTTTGCGGCTGCGTCGGGTTTGGCGAGGTCGCAGGCGCGCCACATGTACCACGTTGCCAGGGAGCGCCACGGACGCCAACGTTCGGCGCGTTTGATCATCTCGGCGGGCTTGGGCAGGTCGGCGTTCGTTACTTTGTCAGTGGGTTTGAGCTTGCCGAAGGTGAGTGCAAAACCTTTGCGCACGCCGTAGTCGTCCACGGGAAGAACGTCCGGTCGGCCAAGGCGGAAGATGAGCATCATCTCTACTGTCCATTTGCCGATGCCGCGCACCTGCGTCAGATGCTCAACGATGTCGTCATCGGACATGCGGCGAATCTTCGCCAGCGTTGGGACGGTACCGTCGAGTGTCTTTGCGGCAAGATCGCGTAACGCGAGCGTCTTGTTTGCGGAGAGGCCTGCGGAACGAAGTTGAATCGTGGGGCAGTCGAGCAGATGCTCCGGCGAAGGATGGACGCCGAGGCCGCAGACATCTTCAAAGCTGGCGATCATGCGCGCGTGGATCGTGGCCGCTGCTTTGCCATGGAGCTGCTGGTAGATGATGGCTTCCGTCAGCGCCTCAAAGGGGCTCTGCGAACCCGCGATGCGTATGCGCGGTGGGCCGACCTTGGCGATGAGTTTTGCCAGCTTCGTGTCGGCTGCGGAGAGGGCTGCTGCGGCCTCGTCGGCGTCGTAGGGCGGCTTGCGTGTGCGGGCAGGATGAGCCATGGAGGTGTTATAACATTTGTTATAAGGAGGTGGGCAATGCAGCTCAAAATCCGAAAGATTGGCAATGGCTACGGTGTCCTGTTTCCCAAGCAGATGCTGGACGACATGAATCTGCAGGAAGATTCCACCCTAAGTGTTTCCAAGGTGGACGGCGTATATCAACTGACGCCGTTTGATGAAGAGTTTACGGCGCAGGTGGAGGCTTTTCTCCAGACAGAAGCCGCACATCGCAATACGTATCGTGAGCTTGCGAAGTGAGCATCATCTTCGTTCGTGGTGATGCTCTACGCAACGTGCAGAGCCGCCTGATCGAACGGTATGGCGGCATTCCCGGCGTGCGTGACGAAAACCTGATTGAGTCCGCGCTTGCCCGTCCGCGTCATCTGGAACATTATCAGGGTGAAACCAGCATCGCTCGTCTTGCTGCGGCACTAAGCTGGGCAATTCTGCGCAACCATCCATTCAATGATGGGAACAAGCGTGCTGCTTTTGCAGCTCTCATGATCTTCCTCACCCGTAATCACCATTCCCTCACCTGCTCTGAAGTTGAAGAGACAGCCATGACATTGCGTGCCGCGGCGAGTGAGATCACCGAAGAGGAATGGACGGCGTGGCTGGAGCGCGTGGTGCGTCCTTCCACGGAGTAGGCGATCTTTGTGTTTGGATGTGCCGCTGTTTATACGCGGTGAGTGATCGTTCCCACAAAGAGGATTGCACCAATCAGGATCAATCCTACGTAGACATACTTCAGGAATCCTGTGCCGGAGAAGCGGCGATTGAGCGCTCGTCCAGCGAAGACTGCGGGGAGCATCGCTGGCAGTGAGTACAGAAACTCGTTTGTCACAGTGCGAGTCCACAGGCCGGCGCTCCAGTAGCCAATCATGCCCAGGATGCTGGCAGGCAGAAAATACGCATGGATGGTGGCGCGGAAATGCTGAGGCGACCATCGGCGGAGTGAGCCGTAGACGACCAATGGCGGGCCGTTCATGCCGTATGCGCCGCCGAGAATGCCTGCCAGAAATCCTGAGAGAAGAAGCAGGGGCCGATTCTCATGCTTGAGATGAAATGTGCCGGAACTCCGCAGCGAATAGGCCGAGAACAGCATGATCAGTATGCCGAGACATGCTTTCACGATTTGCTGGTGAGGATTGGTCAGCAGCCACAGGCCGATGGGAATGCCGAAGACGGTTGCCGCGAGCAATCCGGCAGCACTCTTCAGGTGAATATGTTTCCAATCCTGGACGACAACCACGGCTGCGGCTGCGATGGAGAGCAGTACGGCCAGTGGCGCAGCTACCTGCAGTGGCATCACGAACGACAGCAGGGGGACTGCGATCAGAGCTTCGCCAAATCCAAAGGTCGATCGGACCAGCGTGGCAACAAAAACGATTGCCAGAACGAATACAAGTGAAGCGTGAATGACCGTCTCCGAATCAGCGCTTTCCATGCTGGCATGCAGCATGAAAAGCACTGTTCTAAGGATACTGGCCTGATGCGGGCTGCCATCAGCGAAGGGTTATATTGGCGCCTTCTTCTTTGGTGATCGGTTCGCCTGTTTGCGGTGTGACGATGACGTTCTTCATCGTCACGTCGGCGTTGCGGATCTGGAGACCTTTTTGGCTTTCAATCTTCACGTTGGTCAGCGTGAGATTGCGGATGGGCATCTCCGGGATGCCGATGATGATGGCGTCCTTCGCTCCTGTGGCGGTGATGCCTTCGAGCGAGATGTCATGGAAGCGCGGTGTGTGTGCGTCGACGGGTTTCGGAGTGTCGGTGCCTGCGGCGGGCCACTTGGGGTAGTACTCGGTGATCTGGATGGGCTGGCCCACGCCGGTCATGGTGATGTTCTTGTAGTGCAGGTCGTGGATGTCGTTGCCGCGGGTGCGATTGCTCTTGATGCGGACGCCTGCTTCGGTATGTTCCATGGTGACGTTTTCCACGCGCACGTCGCTGATGCCACCTGCGAGTTCGCTGCCCACGCTGAGGCCGTGGCCGTGGCGGAAGATGCTGTCGTGGATGTAGACGTGTTCGACGGGGCCGATCTTCGGGTCGCGTTCGACGAGTCCGCTCTTGAGGGCAATGTCGTCGTCGCCGGTATCAATGTCGACGTTGCTGATCTCAATGTTCTTTGAGCTGAATGGATCGATGCCGTCTGTGTTGGGCGCGCCGGTGGCGGGGTTACGGATGATGGCGTGGTCGATCTTGATGCCGTCGCAGAAGAAGAACGTGAAGTTGTACATGGGGGAGTTCTGCAGCGTGATGTGATCAAACGTCAGGTGCTGCGACTCCGTGATGTCGAGGAGCATGGGGCGTGGGAAGCCACCGGAGCCGCTGGTGTCGCCTGCAATGCGGTGGGTGTGGGCCAGCTCCCAGAACATGTCGCCGCTGCCGTCGATGACGCCGCCGCCGGTGATGCGGAGGTTGCTGACGTGGTCGGCGTGCAGCAGGGCGACGCGGCGCCACTTGGCATCTTCGCGGATGGGGTAGTCGTCCAGGTTGCGCGAGCCGAGAAGCTTGCTGTCCTCGGCGATGGAGAGTGTCAGGTTGCTGCGCAGTGTCAGCGGTGCGGAGACGAAGGTGCCGCCCTTGAGGACGACAGTGCCGCGCTTGGGCGCGCAGGCGTCAATGGCCTTCTGGATTGCGGCTGTGTCGTTGGTTTTGCCGTCGCCCTTTGCGCCGTAGGTGTGCGCGTCGCAGGTGGTTTGTGCGGCGGCGGTTGTGGTGGCGAGAGCGATGAGGACGGCGGGAAGGTAGCGCATGGGATGTCTCCTGACGGAGTACAGTGTCGCCGAAACGTTTTTATTTTGTCGAGGGGTGGATTCAATATTCCGTGGTGGGGCGAGTCCCTCAGGGCTAAGGCCCTCCTTGATGAGACTTTTACGCAAGGGCTGAAACCCCTGCTCTTCCGAAAGAAGACGCACTGTGCGTTGGAACTTCGCTTTCGCGAAGCTGATTGGTGTGTGGCCGGAAGAGTGTGGACGTGTCGTGGGCAGAGGATGCGTTGGGATTCTTCGCTGCGCTCAGAATGACGCGCTTTGCTCATGATTGACTGTTGTCTGCTGGTTCCGGGCAGAGTTTGGTTAGGCAGATGAACTGCTTTCCACTTCGGCTGGGATGCGGTAGTGTTTTGTGCATGCCTACATCCAAGCTGCTTTGCCGCGTTGCTGCCGCGTCCTTTGCTGTTGTTTCCTGCGTGTTTGCGCACGCCTCCGCACAGGCAGATGTGGAACGCCTCAGCGCGAAGTTCTGGGAGTGGCGTGCCACGGAGCAGCCGTTTACCAATGACGATATTCCGCGGCTGGATCGAGCGCCGGGATTTGTGGCGCATTGGTCCGCGGCCGATGTGGCGGGATATCGGAAGCAGATTGCTGCGTTTGAGAAGGAATGGCGTGCGCTGGATGTAAGCAAACAGCCGGTGAGCACGCAGGTGGATTATCGCCTCGTTGGATCGGCGATTGCGCGCGTGTATTGGGAGTTGGATGTGATTCCTGTGTGGCAGCGGAATCCTTTCTTCTATGTGGACCAGGGGCTGACGGCGACATACACGCTGTTGCTGCAACACAGAAAATTCACGCCGCAGATGCAGCATGACGTGGTGTTGCGGTTGGCGAGTCTGCCGCGGTTGCTGGATGAGGGCAAGACGAACCTGACGGATATGCGGCAGCCGTATGCCGTGATCTGCATGGAGAACCTGTCGAAGATTGAAGATCGCATGGCACGTTTCAAGGACGGCGTTCATGCCGAGGCTGGCTTTGATGCGAAGGAACTGGCCGAGTTCGACAAGGCCGAAGATGCTGCGGTGAAGGCGATGATGGCGTATCGCGAATGGCTGCGACCGCAGGTGGCGGGTATGAAGCAGCAGACGGCCGTGGGGCGCGATGGCTACATCTGGTTTCTGAAGAACGTTGCGCTGATGAGCTATACGCCAGAGCAGATTGTGCAGATCGGCAAGCTGGAGTTTGATCGCGCTGTGACGTTTGAGGCATTGGCGCAGGCGGCGAATACCGGGTTGCCGGAGTTGCCAGTGTTTCCCGATGTTGCCTCGCAGATTGCCGATGAAGAGAAGCAGGAAGTGGCGATGCGGAAGACCATGCAGGCGCATGGTGTGTTGAGCGATCCTGCTGAGGTAAGGCATTACCACTACGTGGCGATCCCGGCGTACATTGCGTCGCTGGGGTTCCTGGGTGTTGAGGATGACCTCACGGGGCCGGATCGTTTGAACGAAGAGGGTTCCAGCTACAAGGGCAAGCCGCGCACGGATGGCGGGTTCTTTGGCAACATTACGGCGCGCGATACGCGGCCGTTGACCATTCACGAAGGGGCGCCCGGACACTATGAGCAGATGGCGTGGGCGTGGCATAACCCTGATCCTGTGCGCCGGCATTATTACGATTCGGAGACGCAGGAAGGCATTGGCTTTTATGCGGAAGAGATGATGCTGGTGGCGGGCGAGTTCGACAAGACACCGAAGGTGAAAGAAGCCATCTACAGCATGATGCGTCTGCGTGCGTTGCGTGTGCTGGTGGATGTGAGGTTGGCAACCGGAGAGTACACGCTGCAGCAGGCGGCGGATTATCTGAAGACCACCGTCCCGATGGATGAAGGCACGGCGCGCAGCGAAGCTGCGATGTTCTCCTCAACGCCGGGGCAGGCGATCACGTATCAGATTGGCAAGAGCGACATCATGAAAGGGCTGGCTGCTGCGAAGCTGAAGCAGGGTTCTGCTTTCTCGTTGCAGAAGTATCAGGACTTTGTGTGGAGCAATGGCAGTGTGCCTTTCAGCCTGCAGCGGTGGGAGTTGCTGGGGGATGTGAGCGATGTGCCGCCGGTTCCGGCAAGTTTTGTGAAGTAGCTAGTTTTCGGGCTTTTCGGCCTTGTCGATAACGAGCGTGTCGATGGGGCCGCGGGTGGCCTTCATTTCCAGGCCGAGTTGTTCGCGCATGGCGACGAGCAGCGGTGGGCTCTTGGAGTCCTGCGGAACGGGAATGGCGCCACCGAACTGGGTTTCGTCAGGTGCCCAGTCCAGATCGAAGTCGTAGCGGCCGGTGAGGCCGGTTTTGTTGACGACAGGACGATCGAGGATGGCGCGCTGCATCACGCGTGCGAAGTCGTCCATGCTGGCGTTGCGTGCGGGCATTTCAAGATGGTCGGGGTAGACGACGCTGGTGACCATGGGGTCGCGGTTGGGTGCGCCTGCAGTGTCAAACTGGATGCCGCCCTTGGCCACGGTGATCTCGTAGATGTAGAAGACCTTGGGCACGCGGTGGAAAGCCAGATGGAAGCGGTCATGCAGCAGCGTGCGCAGCATCGCCATCTGTTGGTCGTGGTCAGGTCGCTTCTCGCCGGGTGTGAGGGCTTCAATGGTGAACTTGTCAGCGTCAACCCAGCCGGGGCCACCAGAGATGGTGCGCGGGTTCAGGTCGTAGGCTGCGGCGATGAGCAGCTTGAGAGTGAAGTTGGTGGCGAGGAAGCGGTGATCGTTTTCCATGCGGAGGAACCGGCCCGCCTTAGGGCCCGGATCCACCGGCTTGATGGTGGCCACTTCAAAGCTGGTTGCGGGAGATTGCGCCGCGGCAACGCCTGCCGCCAAGACGATACCCAATGCCACAGCCCTGATCATGATGCCTCCACCTCTGGCCGCTTCTACAGAGAAGGACGCCGGTTGTGGAGTTTGGGCTTCCAGGAATCTCTGTGATGGCTGAGAAAGACAGAATAGCGGCGGGTATAGTGCGCTTTCGAGGCCCGGAAGACCCAAGCCCCGTGTATGGCGCGATACAACCTACTGCGCGGCTAGAGCGGCTTCTTCGAAGCGGGACATGGCCGCGTCGTCCCAGGCATGGGTGGTAGTGCGCCAGCGATGGCTGCCGTCGTCCATGAAATTGGGAAAGTCGCTGCGGCAGAAGCTTTCGCGGCGCTCAAAGTCGACCAGCACCTGCGGCACACCGTCGAGGCGCAGGGCGGCCTGCTGGCCGTCGCGGCTCCATTCCACGGTGAGAAGACGCTCACGGTCGCCCTCGGGCTCGCGGCGCATGGCAGCCACGTTGTAAACGAGCATGGAGTCGAGGACGGTGATGTCGAACTCGTCTTCCACGGTGGCCAGGCGGCCGTCGCAGGCATAGCAATAGGCGGCGACGCCTTCATCTTCAAAGACCACTCGCCAGGGGAGTTCGCGGGTGGGTGAATAGCTGACGAGACGGCCGGAACCTACGCGGAGGGTGAGGGAATCCATGTCTTTCAGGGTACGAGGATTTTAGGGAACAGGGAACAGGGTGAGTGGTAACGCGTGCTGATTTACCGAAGCATCTTCGTGAGGGAGAGGAATGCAGGTCCTTCGGCTTCGCTCAGGATGACGGCCTTTGGCCGTATGAGCTTCGCAAACCGACCTGAGGCACCCGTTTTGATCGCTGACTTGCTGAGTTTCGCTCAAGCTGCAACACTCGAAGATGCGTATCGACCATGAAATTTCGTATCCACTTCGGCAGGCCGCAACGGGTTGCGGCGCTGATCCTCCTGTTCTTTTTTGCGGAATGTCTCTACCTGATTGGGCGGACAGAACTTACTGACCGCGACTACCGCTATGCGCTGTGTGGACGCGAGATGTGGGAGAAGCCGGTGCCCACCGCCGGGTATTTCACCACCTGCGGGAACATGCAGGGCGACGGCACGCTGGCGTATCGTGCGGCGGGCCTTCCGCTGACGGTGTATGTAAAGGCTCTGCAGGTTGCCGATTGGGTGGATGCGAAGCGGCATGGCGCTGATGCGCAGACCGAGCCCACCGGAGGCTCGATCTATGATCTGCGGCACCAGATCGTCGGGACGCGGTTCCTGCTGCGTGTGCCGTTTGCGCTGGCTGCGGTCCTGCTGGGAGCAGGGCTGTGGTGGGTGAGCCGCAGGCTGTTTGGGAATATTCCGGGTGCGTTTGCGTTGGGGCTGTATTGCCTGTCACCGGTGGTGCTGCGGTACGCGACGACTCCGAATAACGAGATTCTGGCGGCCTGGGGCCTGTTTGCCGTGGTGTATACGGCCATTGGCATTGCCCATGCCATGTATGGACCGCCGCGGAAGTGGCGTCCGCGCATAGTGCTGTACACGGTGGCGCTGGGACTTACGGCTTGTTCGCACATCCTGGCGGCTTTGGTCGGCCTGATTGCTTCTGCCGTCTTCATGCTGTGGATTGCGGAACGGCGCAGGACGCTGGTGTTTCCGCTGTTGCTGGTGTCATCGTTCGGCGCCATGCTGATGGTGCTGGCGTCGTACGTGTTCCACGTGAGCCTGTTCCTGTACGTGTTTACGGCAGGCGCGGCGCGGTTCACGCTGGATTATCATCCAGCGCTGGAGCTGCTGCGTGATCCCATGCAGGTGGCCGTAACGGGCATCCTCGCAATCGCAGTGGTGCTGTTTGTGCTGATGCGGCGGTCGCGCTACTTCGGCAATGTGGTGCCGTTGCTGGTGGCGTTGGCGATGTTGCCCATCGTTACAACGCAGGTGACGACGGTGCCGGTGATGTGGGCATATCCGTTTCTACTGACGTTTGCGGCAGGTGTGCTGGCCGATGCGAGCGAAACACCTCAGCGGAAGCTGTTCCTGGCGACCATGCTGACGGCACTGGTGTCGCAGGCGGTTTGCTGCGGGACATGGATGTTCCTGGTGAAGGGATAGCTGGAATCGCGTCGCCGACGGGAAGCGCGTTTCCCGGTACAAATCCCTTTCGCACCACCCTGAGCGGTGCAGGTGAGTGCATTGGCCCGTTTTCACCAATCAATGGCCTCTCACTGTTTCTCGATTCAATCCTCTCCCTGTCAGAAGCAACAGGTTGAAGACGCCGTGCGGTGCTCTATCTTGGCCATCAAGTGAGGTCGTTGATGAGAGTGGATCTTAGGCGTAGAGCATCGTGGGCTGGTTTATCCGCTTTGATCTTGTTTACTGCGATGGGATGCAATAACGCAAAAAAGCCAACCGAAGGCGGCATCTCTCCGACCGAGGCGCAATCGATCGCGAAGGATGCCTATGTGTATGGCGTTCCCATGGTCGCTCAGTACAAGACGATGTACGCCTTCTCAGTTGATAAGGGCAACCCGCAATACAAGGGACCGTTCAACTCCATCCTGAACATTGCGCGTGTCTTTACGCCAGCCGACACTGCCTTTGTTACGCCCAATTCTGACACGCCCTATTCCTTCGGCGGCCTCGACCTGCGCGCCGAACCCGTCGTGATCACCATTCCGAAGATGGAGAAGAATCGCTACTTCGTCTTCCAGTTGCTGGACCTGTACACCTTCAACTTTGCTTACATTGGCAGCCGCACCACGGGAAATGATGGGGGCACGTATCTGATTGCAGGGCCAGAATGGAAGGGCGAGGTGCCCAAGAACATTACCCGGACGTTCAACGCCGAGACAGAGTTCGTGTCCGTCGTTGGCCGCACGCAGCTCTTTAATCCTGCCGATCTGCCCAATGTGAAAAAGATTCAGGCTGGGTACAAGATTGAGCCGCTACACGAATTTGCCCACACGGCTCCACCTGCTCCTGCGCCGCCCATCGACTGGCCGAAGCCCATCTCACAGGCCGAGCAGACATCGCTTGCCTTCTTCAACCAGATGGCCTTCCTGCTGCAATTCTGTGTTCCACCGCATCCCAGTGAAACAGCGTTGCGGCAGAGCTTTACAAAGATTGGAATCGCGCCGGGCAAGCCCTTTGACGCATCTGCTTTTTCGCCTGACGTTCAAACGGCGATGAAGGCCGGAATTGAAGATGGACAGAAGGCCATTGACGCGAGTCGCGCAGCCACTGGCGGCAAGACAGACACGCTGTTCGGCACCCGTGAGTATTTGAAGAACAACTTTCTTGCACGCGCCACCGGCACACAGATGGGCATTGGCGCCAACTCCCGCGACGAAGCCCTCTATCCCATCTTGGACAAGGACGCGGATGGCCAGCCCTTTGACGGCAGTAAGGGCAACTACACTTTGCACTTTGCCAAAGGACAGTTTCCGCCGGTAAACGCCTTCTGGTCGCTGACGATGTATAACCTGCCGAGTCAGCTTCTGGTGCAGAACCCCATCAATCGCTACCTCATCAACTCGCCGATGCTGCCGCAACTCAAACTCGATCCGGACGGCGGCCTCACCATCTACATTCAGGCCGACTCTCCGGGAGGTGCGAAGCAGGCCAACTGGCTCCCCGCGCCCAAAGGTCCATTCATGCTGACCATTCGCTACTACTGGCCCAAGCCGGAGCTACTCAATGGCGATTGGACGTCGCCCTCCGTGCAACGCGTGCAGTAAAGAGCTTGCCCAAAATCGGAAGTGGTGTTCAGGGGGAACCATCGTATGAAGCGACTTGTACTTTTTCTTTGTTGTGCATTGATTGGCTTCGCTTCGCTTACGGCGTGCAACAAGCCGCAAGTGGAATCCGCCAGCCCTGGTCCTGCTGATCAGCAGATCGTTGATTCCTACACCTATCTGTATGGTCGTTACCTCGTGCTCCAGCAGGAGAACCTGGACATTAAAGTCGAGAAGGTGGGGTACAACAAGATCAAGTACAACCCGCTCGGCTCGGCAGCGTTCGTCAATCCCAACCTTGACGTGGCGTATCTCGAAGCATGGCTTGCAGTGGACCCCACGCACGCCGTCATACTGAACGTGCCGAAAATCACCGGCCGCTACTATACGGCTGAGCTGTTGAACGGCTGGGGCGAGGTCATCACCAACATCAACGAGCGCAACTACCCGAAGACTCCATACGGCAAATTCGCGCTGGTCATGAAAGGCACGAACCCCGACATTCCGGCAGGCGCGGTAAGGGTAGAGGTTCCGTGCACGAAGACGAAGATGCTAGCTCGCGTAGAGCTGAAGGGAACTCCCCTGATCGCGAAGAAGCTCCAGGAGCAATTCACACTGACTGTTCCTGAAGACATCAAGATCGATCCTCCCATCACAGTACCTAAGTTCACGAACGCGAAGCCCATCGGCGGCGAGATCTTCGACAACGTAGAAGAGGTCGTAGCTTCATGCGAAGACGCCATGCCCAAGGCATCCGAGATGCAGGCGCTGGCAAGACAGGTTGAAGCCTATCGCAAATCGAGTGAGCAGGCGAAGACGCACGTCGATGAGGTCGTCAACACAAAGGCAATCCCCGCGTTCCTCGCCGGCGCAAAGGGCTTCGGCACGCAGAAGGGCGGCTGGTCAGTCAGCTACAAGGCCGGCAAGTTTGGCGACGATATGATGGCCCGCGACATCATCAACTATGGCGGCCTTTGGGCAAACGAAATTAAGGAGGCCATCTATTTCGTCGGCCTCACCGACTCGGACAAGGGTCTGCTGAACGGTGATAACGCCTACCAGATTCGCTTTCCGGCCGATGCCTTGCCCTCCAGCGAGGTGAACGCCTTCTGGTCGATGACGCTCTACAGCGTGCCCGACTACCGCGTCGTCGACAACCCGATGAAGCGCTACAACCTCAGCAGCCAGTCGCCGCTAAAAAAGAACGCCGATGGTTCGCTCAGCATATGGGTCGGTTCTTCTATGCCGAAGGGAGCCCTTGCTTCAAACTGGCTGCCAAGCCCTGCAGGCAAGGGATTCGCATTGACCCTACGGATGTACGTCTCGAAGGACGATGTACTGGACGGGAAGTGGTTTCCTCCAGAGATCAAGCACGTGCCATAGATCAGCCACAAGGACGCTTCTTGAATTGGCCGGCACGACTCCAAACTTCCGTGTCGTCGACTATCGCTTCTAGTTAGAACCCGTTACTTGATGCCAAATCGCCGAGTCATTCATCTGAGCCGGATTGGGAATGATAAGTCGGCTTGTCGTCGGCGCGTCAGAAAAACAAATAAAGAAGCCCGGCTTGCGCCAGGCTTTCATGTATTTCACGTCGAAGACGTACGAAGTACTATTCTTCCGTCCAGCGCTTGAAGATGAGCGAACCGTTGGTGCCGCCGAAGCCGAAGGAGTTGGAGAGAGCGTAGTTCAGCTCCCTTTCCACGGGCTTGTTGGGCACGTAGTTCAGGCGGCATTCGGGATCCACTTCGTCCAGGTTGATGGTCGGTGGAGCAATGCCCTTCTGCAGCGCCATGAGGGTGATGCCTGCTTCCAGTCCGCCTGCGCCGCCCAAAAGGTGGCCGGTCATGGACTTGGTGGAGCTGACGAGCAGCTTGTGGCTCAGAGCGTGCTCGCCGAAGATCGTCTCCATGCCCTTGCTCTCCATTGCGTCGCCAAGCGGCGTGGAGGTGGCGTGGGCATTTACGTAGTCGATCTGTTCCGGCTGCAGATCCGCAGACTTTAGAGCGTTCCGCATGGCGCGTGCGCAGCCCTCACCTTCGGGGGCCATGCCGGTCATGTGGAATGCGTCGGAGCTCATGCCGTAACCGACGACTTCACCCAGAATCTTTGCGCCGCGTGCCTTGGCAAACTCCAGCTCTTCCAGGATGAGGATGCCTGCGCCTTCGCCGATGACAAAGCCGTCGCGATCCTTGTCCCAGGGACGCGAAGCCTTTGTGGGAGCGTCGTTACGCGTGGAGAGCGCCTTCATGTTCGCGAAGCCGCTGACGCCCAGGGGCGTGATGGCAGCTTCTGCACCGCCCGCGATCATGGCGTCGGCATCGCCGCGCTGAATGATGCGGAAGGCGTCGCCAATGGCGTGCGCCGAGGTGGTGCAGGCGGTTGCCGTGGCTTCGTTGGGACCTTTCGCTCCGTACTTGATGGAGACGTGGCCCGCGGCGAGGTTCACGATAGACGCCGGGATGAAGAAGGGCGATACCTTGCGCGGGCCACCGTTCATCAGGTTGGTGTGCTCGCGTTCGATGATGTCAAATCCGCCGATGCCGGAGCCGATGTGGACGCCGATCATCTCTGCGTTTTCCGGCGTGACCTGCAGGCCGGAGTGGGTCATGGCCTCAGCCGCCGCAGCCATAGCGAAGTGGATGAAGCGGCCCATCTTACGGGCCTCCTTCTTCTCCACGAACACGTGCGGATCAAAGTCCTTGACTTCCGCGGCAAACAGCACGGAATGGCCTTCGAGGTCGAAGGCCGTGATCCCTGCCATACCGCTCTTGCCAGCCATCAGCGATTCCCACACAGCCGGAGCCGTGTTGCCGATGCCGCAGATCAGTCCGATGCCCGTTACGACTACGCGCCGTGCGGGAATTGTTGCTTGTGCCACGATTACTTTGCCTTTGCGTGCGCTTCGATGTAGTCCGTTGCGTCCTTGACGGTCTTGATCTTCTCAGCGTCTTCGTCAGGGATCTGAATGTCGAAGGCTTCTTCAAACTGCATCACGAGCTCTACCACGTCGAGCGAGTCCGCGCCCAGGTCTTCCTGGAAGCTGGCGCCGGGGGTTACCTCGGCCTCGTCCACCTGGAGCTGCTCCACGATGATGCTTTTCACCTTCTCGTCAACCGATGCCATTGCTTTCTCCTAAACAGAACCTATTAAAAATGATTGCTGCAAACCCTTTGGATGCGGAATCCGGACAACCAACGTTCCGGACCTCCGGATGCCCTTTTCGGCATGCTGAACCGCTAACCAGTGTACAGAGCGCGGAGCCGCGTTACCAGAGAGGAGGCATTTTCCGAACGGCTTTTTACCACGCGGGTACTGTAAATACATTTTTACAAAGCGTCATCTTACGGCATCTAAATTAATCTGCGAGTGGGTTTTGAGGCGTTCGAGGGCGGGTTTTTCTGACCCTTATCGGTGGATGAATGAAGAAAAGCCATACAGAGACGGAATGAACTACCTCTTGCTGCCCGATTTTTTTGCGATGTCACTGCTCGTGGGGGTGCTGCTGGCAGTGCGCCAGCGGCATCGCGACCGCGAGGGGCTACGGCTGTGGATTGGCGGATTGATGCTGATCCTGGCGGAATGCGCCGCGCACATTATCTACATGCTGCGTGACGCACCTCTGTCGGTACATCGTGCGGCACATGCAATTGCTCTGGATTCGTACCTGTTGGCGGGAATTTTGTTTGTGTTTTCGGCGGTGCCATCGCTGCGGGAAGTTCCGCGCCGGATGCTGGTGGTCTGCACCAACTCCATTCCTTTGCTGGTGATGCTGGCCTACTACGGAATGGATGGAAGAAAGCCGTCCGTTTATTGGGGATGCATCGCCGTCGGCGCCCTGGTGAAGGTCAACTCCTGCTTCCGGATGAAAAGCTGGCTCCATTTTGGGGTGCTCACCATCCTGTGGGGCTCGATTGCCTATTTTGTTTTCGAGGCGCAGTTCCGGAACGCCGTTTATGTCGGTCTGGCGCTGGTTTACCTGCTATCCGCGATTGCCTTCTATCACTTCCTACCCAGAAGCAGCCGTGGAAGCGTAGCCGTGATTGGCGGGTTTGCCATGTGGGCGCTCTGTTTTGCTGTACATCCCTGGATTTCGCAGAAGCACCCGGAGTGGACCGACTTTGCCCGCGAAGTGTGGGACATGCAGAAGTTCATCATCACAGTGGGACTGCTGGTGGTGATGCTGGAAGATCAGTTGTTGAACAGTGAGCGGCTGGCGCTGCACGATGAACTGACGGGACTTCCGAATCGCAGGCACTTTGATGATCGTCTGCATGCGTTGTTGCTGCATGCGGAACAGGAACGCCACAGCGTCAGCGTATTCACGCTGGATCTGAACGGGTTCAAGCAGGTGAATGACTCGCTGGGCCACGACGCAGGCGACATTCTGCTGAAGGCAGTCGCCGTGAATCTGGGAATGACGGCGAGGCCGCTTGGTCTGGTGGCGCGGCAGGGTGGTGATGAGTTCTCAGTGATCGTGGCTGGTGCGGACGAGATGGAGAAGCTACACATCCGCAAGCTTCTGCTGGAGGCCGTGGAAGAGCCGGTGAACCTGGGGCCGAGCTATGCAGAGCGCGTAGTGCGAGTCTCCGCAAGTATTGGGGTTGCCACGTTCCCACTGGACGCCGAGGAGCAGGGCGCGCTGATGCGTCTGGCGGACCAGCGCATGTATGAACAGAAGGCCATGCGAGATTCGCTGCGCCGCAGCCGTGCGTCGTCAGAGCGTGCGGCGGTGCAGTTGCGATCGCAGTCGGCTTAGGATTCGTCTTCTTCAGTTGCGAAGAGAACGGGAGCCACGCTGGCGGTTTCAAACGAGAGCAGGCCACTTTGGGGGGCAGCTTCCAGCGCTGGTAGCTCGCTGACATCGTGGAGTTTGCGATTGATCTGGCGAGTGCGTGTGCCTATGTCGCCAAGCGTGTTCTGCACGGTCTTGACGTTGTTCTGGACCTTGTCCATCAGGAGTTCGAATTTACCGAATTCCTTTTTCACGTTCGCAAGCACGTTCCAGACTTCGCTACCTTTTTGCTGAATGGCAAGTGTGCGGAAGCCCATCTGGAAGCTGGTAAGAATTGCCATGAAGCTGGACGGCCCCGCCACGGTGACGCGGCACTGGGACTGTAATTCTGCCTGTAGTCCTGGGCGGCGCATTACTTCCGCGTATAGCGCTTCCGTGGGAAGGAACATGATGCCAACGGGCAGGGTCTTGGGAGGGTCGATGTACTTGTCGCAGATGCGCTTGCCTTCTGTGCGAATGGCGCGCTCAAACGCGGTTCCCGCCTTGTCCTGCTCTTCCTTCGTCCCGTGTTCGTATGCCCATTCCAGACGCTCCCAATCTTCACGCGGGAATTTGGCGTCGATGGGGAGAAGCACGTGATTGTTGTCGCCCTCGGGGATTTTGAGGGCGAACTCCACAGCTTCGCCGGAGCCTTCCTTAATCTTCGCGTTCACCAGGTACTGATCGCGGCTGAACATCTGTTCGAGCTGCATGCCGAGTTGGAATTCACCCACAACACCGCGTGACTTCACGTTGGAGAAGACGCGCTTCAGGTCGCTGACGCCGGTAGCGAGTTCCTTCATCTCACCCAGACCCGTGTGGACCTTGGTGAGCTGATCGCTGACTGTACCGAAGCTGGCAGTGAGGCGCTCGTTCAGTGTGGATTGCAGCTTTTCGTCGACGATGACGCGCATTTCGTCGAGCTTGGCGGCGTTGTCGGTGTTCAGGGTGCGCAGGCCGGACTCGACCGTGCCACGGAGCTTTTCACCAGCTTCACGCTGCTCCTGGCCGATCAATGCAAGCGAGCGCTGCAGCGTATCGCGCAGGTTTTCGTTGTTCGCTGTGTTCTTGGTTGCGAGGTCAGAGAGTGACTGGTTCAGCGCAACGCGGGAGTCGCGTTCCTGCTTTGCGGCTTCCGCGAAGAAGGTTTCAAGACGCTGGCCGATGCGGTTGAGTTCGCCGGTGACGGCTTCGCGAAGCTTGTTCGCAGCTTCAGTGTTGTCCGTGCGGAAGCTGCCGAAGGCGGTCGCGTTTTCTGTGCGCGAGGCGCTGATGCCATCGTTGATGGCTTTCGAGAGCGTGGCGATGGAGTTGCTGACTTCTTCGCGCAGGTTACGGCTGGTCTGCTCGGCGGCATGGCGCGCCTGCGTGGCGTTCTCTGCCTGTTCTCGCCGCAGTTCGATGACATGGTTGCGCATGGCGGCATCGCTCGCGTCGAGCTTGGCGGCCAGCTGAATCATGGCATCCGGCAGCGTGGCAAGGCGCGGATCGGCAGTGGTGTTTGCGCCGGATTTACGCGTCAGCAGAACGACCAGAAGAACAAGAAGGATGAGTTGTAGCGCCAGGACGGCCAGCAGCATGTTTTCGCTTTCCCTTCACTTTCAGCATACGCCGCGGTTGGGGTTGCTGCTGCTGTCCCGGCTGCGGAAAACTCGTCGCGCTACGGTAGTTCGCGCAGCTTGATATTGCGGAACTGAACCGGGAACCCGTGATCCTGCAGAAGGATATAACCGTGGTCCGCTTCGCCGAAGCCAGGGTAAATGTGGTACTTGCTACCGGCCACGAGCTCGCGGAAGGCTGGAGTTTTGCGGTCGTACTCGACGACCTTCACGCCGTTGAGCCAGTGTTCGCCGTGGGTGCCGCGAACGACGATACGGGCGGTGTTCCATTCGCCGATGGGGCGCGTGGGCTTGTTCGCAGCGGCGGGAATCATGTCGTATAGCGAGGCGATGGTGCGGTCGCCATCCTTGCCTTTCTTGGCGTCGGGATGAACGGCGTCGTCCAGCAATTGATATTCGAAGCCAATGTTGGAGCCGTGGCCTTCGTGTCCGGGCGTGTCGTTCAGGTCGACGAAGTACTTGATGCCGGAGTTGGCGCCGCGTGTGAGGCGGAAGTCGACCGTGAGCTCGAAGTTGGTGTATTCACGCGTGGTGATGATGTCGCCCGCGTTGCCGCCTTCTTCGCCTCCTGATTCCGTCACGGCAAGCACGCCGTTTTTCACTTCCCAGCCTGAAGAGGGGAAGGCATTCGAACGCGTGCTGCGCCAGCCTGTGCTGTCGTGACCGTTGAAGAGCAGCTTCCAGCCAGCGGCCTTCTCTGTTGTGGTGAGCGTGTTGGGGGCCTGAGCGGGAGCGGCTTGCACGCTCAGAATGGCTGCTGCGACGAGGAGGCTGAAGATGCGCATGGCAGGAACGATACGCTTGCGGCTACGTGGTGCGGAAGAGCGCCTTGAAGCCGTAGTCCATGTGCTGCTGAATGTGGCAGTGGAAGAGTGACAGGCCAGGCTGATCTGCGGTGAAGTCGACGACGGCGCGGCCGTAATACGGGACGACGACCGTGTCCTTCATCAAGCCGCCCATCTTCTTGCCGTTCATTTCGACGACCTCCCACATATGCCGATGCAGGTGCATGGGATGCGCGTCGTCGGTCCAGTTACGCATGATGAGGCGATAGCGCTCACCGCGTTGCAGGACGTATTCGTTTTCGTGCGGGTAGGGTTTGCCGTTGATGGTCCACACGTTGAATTTGCCCATACCGCGGGGCAGTTTCTCAAAGTGCATGTCGATGATGTTCTTCGGCGCGGGTTGTGAGGATTGCGGTAGCGCGAAGTTGGCGTAGTCCCACGGTTCTTTTTTCGGATCGATCCACGTGGGTTGTTTCCTTTGTCCTGCGTATTCCACGATGCAGCCAAGGCCGCCTTCACGCACCATCTTCTCCGTGCCGCCCAGAATCCAGACGCCGGGGTTGTTCATGGTGACTTCCACATCGATGCGTTCACCTGCGCCGATAAAGACGCTGCTGCGCTCTGCGGGCTTTGGCACCGGGTTACCGTCCATGCCGATAACGCGCATGGTGTGGCCCGCCAGCGCGACGCGGCGGTTTTCAATGGGGCTGGCATTGCAGAAGTGGATGAGCAGCTTCTGTCCCTGGCGGACGCGGATGGGATCGCCTGCGCCTAACGCCTTGTCGTTGATGCTGTAAGTGACGGAGACGACTTCGAGGCCGTTGGGGTCGTTGTTGATCTTAGGCGGCTGTTCCAGCATGGGGGCGTCGTGGGTGTCGTCATCATCGTCTTCCATGCTGCCGGAAAAGAACGGCTCCCAGTCGCGCAACGTCAAAAACAGCTCCTGATCGTAGCTACCCTTGTCGTTGCCGTCTTCCACGTACACGAGGCCGAACTGGCCGGTGTAGCCGCCCTTGTGCAGATCGTCCATGGCCATGGCGTGCGAGTGGTACCATCGCAGACCACTGGGGCCGGGCGTAAATGTGACGCGGCGATGTCCGTGCGGCGGAACGAAGGGGGATTGCTCCTCTTCGGTGCCGTCGGCTTCGGCAGGGATAGTCATGCCGTGCCAATGGACGAGTTCGGGCGTGTCGGTGTCGTTAAAGATGTCGACGGTGACTGGTTTGCCCGCTTTCATACGCAGCAGAGGGCCGGGGGCGGAACCGTTGTAGCCGATGGTGGAGAGCGATCGCTGCTGGTCCAGGTCAACCTGTACGGGGGCGATACGGAGTTCGTAGTCGGCTTTGGGCTGTTGTGCCAACAGGGGCAAAGGCCGCGCCAGATGGCTGAGTGCGGCAAGAGAGCCCATCTTTAGCAGGTTGCGCCGGTCCAAACGTCGCTCCCTCACATTTCTTTGGAAATGCCGCTCACGTGCCGGGTGGCTGCATCGTCTCATGCGCCAGATAGACGCCGCAACTGTTTCGATTGGGCTGCAACAACTGCGCGACGTCGTTCGTCTGTATGGGTAAGACGCAGGCGATTTCTGTTAGTCTCAGCCGCACACGCACGCACACCGCTTTTGATTGGAGGACGCCTCCCGATGAAGCTTTCGCGCATTGCTTTGCTCGCCGCACTTTGCGGAACCGTGTGTGCTGTTGGCGTTCGCGCGTGGCAGCGTGTAGGCAACTTCGGCTTTGGCAGTGATGACTCGCCATCGAATGTGAAGTCAGAGTTTTACTGGTCACGATTGTCGTATGCGTCATCCCTTTCCAGTTATGGAGGATATGGCGGCGGGTACTTCGGACGCTCTTCCTGGGCACGCGATTATCCCAAGGCAGACCGGCAATTTCTGATTGCCATGCATCGGCTCACGCGCATTGACGGGCGACCGTATGAGCAGGTTGTGAACCTGGATTCCGATGACATCTTCAACTATCCGTGGATTTACGCGGTGCAGGTACAGACGTGGACTTTTACAGACGCAGAGGCGAAGCGGCTGCATGACTATCTGCTGAAGGGCGGCTTCCTGATGGTGGATGACTTTCACGGCACGGAAGACTGGGACAACTTTATGCGTGGCATGCGACAGGTGTTGCCCGATAGTCCGGTGGAAGATCTGCAATCGAACGACGAAATCTTTCACACGTTGTACGACGTGGACGACAAGATGCAGATTCCCGGGGAGCACTACATCCGCACACATCGCACCTATGAGAAGGATGGTTATCAGCCGAAGTGGCGCGCCATTCGCGATAAGGATGGCCGCATCATGGTGGCCATCTGTCACAACATGCATCTGGGCGATGCGTGGGAGTGGGCCGATGATCCTTACTATCCTGAACCGTTTGCCTCCATGGCGTTTCGCGTGGGGTTGGACTACATCCTGTATGGCATGACGCACTGAGGCGCTCTCCCAAACATGTTTCCGCTGCTCTTCAAGTATCCGAGTACGGTGTTTGCGAAGGGACACCTCGTGTTCCTGTCGCGGTGGCCTGTGTGGCTGTTGCCGTTGCTTGTCGTACTGGCGGTGGTTGGGCTTGGGTTGTTGATTCGCTATCGGCTACGGCAGATCAAGCCGTATCGCAACGAGACTCCGGCAATGACACATCGTCGTGCGTGGAGCGTGTGGGCGCTGCAGTCGGCGTTAGTGACATTGATTCTTCTTTTGCTGTGGCAGCCTGCATTGTCTGTCGCGGAGTTGAGTTCGCAGCAGAACATCATTGCGGTGGTGGTGGATGATTCGCGTTCCATGGCTACTGCGGATGCGGATGGAAAACCACGTATCGATGGCGCACTGAATGCATTGCGCGGCGGTGTACTGGATGGGTTGAATAAACGTTTTCACACGCGGCTGTACACGCTGGATAGCAAGTTGACAAAGGTGGATTCACTGAATGGCGTTGTTGCTTCGGGCAGTGCAACGCACCTGGGCGATGGGTTACAGCAGCTTGCCACGGAGACGGCGGATCTTCCGGTGGGAGCTGTTGTGCTGCTGACGGATGGCAGTGAGAATTCCGCCGGTCTTGGTGGCAGCGGGATATCACTAGCAGCGATGCAGGCTTTGCGCAATCGCCGCTTGCCAGTGCATACCGTTGCGTTTGGTTCGGACAAACCGCTGCACGATCTTGAGATGGAAGATGTCAGCGTCGCGCCGAATGCAGTGGTGAATGCACGTACCACTGCTTCGTTGACGTTTGTGCAGCATGGCTATGCAAATCGGCAGGCGACGTTGACGATCCGTGATGGCGATCGGACGCTTGCGGCAAAGAGCATTACGCTGCAGCGCGATGGCGTAATGCAGACGGAGCCGCTGTTCTTCTCCGCAGGCGAGGCTGGTGCGCGGACGCTGGTGTTTTCCGTGGAACCGTTCGCGGATGAGAGCAACGCGAAGAACAACGCGTTGACGCGACCTGTGCTGGTGCGTGATGCGAAGCGCCGCATTCTGTATGTGGAAGGCGAACCGCGATGGCAGTTCCGTTTTCTGCGTCGTGCGGAGGAAGATGATCCTTCTGTGCAGATTGTGTCCATGCTCCGCACCAGCGAGAACAAGATTTATCGGCAGGGCATTAGTGGCCCCGACGAACTTGCTGAGGGATTTCCAACCAAGGCCGAAGACCTGTTTGCGTATAGCGGCATCATTATCGGCTCCGTTGCAGCAGACTATTTCACACCGGCGCAGCAGGAGTTGATTCGCGAGTACGTGGATCGTCGCGGCGGGGGTGTTTTGTTTCTTGGTGGACGGCAGTCGCTGAGCGATGGTGGATGGACCGCGTCGAGCCTGAATGAATTGATGCCGACGTTCCTTCCCGCAGGAACGAATCATTTCAAACGCAATGCGGCTGTGGTGAACCTGACGGATGCAGGTGTGGCATCGCCGATGACGCGGCTGCTGGAAGATCCGCAGAAGAATGCAGAACGCTGGAGAAAGCTGACGTACCTGGCGGACTTCGAAGATCCCGGTAGTGCAAAGCCGGGCGCCACGGTGCTTGCGGAGATGAGTAGCGGCGGCAAGCGTATGCCGTTTCTCATCACGCAGAACTATGGCAATGGGCGCACCGCGATTCTGGCAAGCGGTGGTACATGGCGATGGCAGATGAGCGAGGCGCTTGGTGATCCATCGCACAATTTGTTTTTTCAGCAGTTGCTGCGATGGTTGGTGGCGGATACGCCGGGTGCTGTAAGTGTGAATACGTCAGCGCGCACGTTGTCGGATACGGGGCACATCGACATTGCGGCCATCGTGCATGACAAGCAGTTTCAACCGGCGCGTGATGCGCATGTGATAGCGCATGTGACCGGGCCTGCAGGCGTGGATGCTGCGTTGGAGATGAAGCTTTCGCAGGAGACACCCGGCTTGTATACCGCGAGTTATACGGCAGAGAAGGCTGGGCCGTATCTCACGGAAGTTACGGCAACTTCTGACAAGGACGAGCTTGGACGCGATACAGCGACGTTTCAGCGTGAGGATGGCGTTGCCGAAGCGTTCCATACAGAGGCGAATCCGAAGCTTCTGGATCAATTGGCACGCGATACGGGTGGCAGCGCGTGGGCGGGGAATAACTTGAAGAATCTGCCGCGGGACATTTCATATTCCGAGGCAGGCATTTCCGTTCGCTCGATCAAAGAGCTTTGGAATATGCCGATTGTGTTTGTGCTGTTGCTGGCATTGCCACTAACGGAGTGGTTGATGCGTCGGAAATGGGGTGTCGTATGAAGCGGCTCCTCTTGTTGCTTGCAAGTTTCATTGTCACGCTGCATGCCGCGGCTGCAACGTATTACGTGACTGTTGCGGGGCTGGGCGGTGAGCCGGATTATGAGCAGCGCTTTACGGCGAACGCAAAAGATCTGGATAAGGTATTTCGCGGCATCGCAGGTGCGCATGTTTTGACATTGACCGGCACACAATCTACAGCGGCGCAGCTACGCACGGCGCTCGCAGGCGTGGCGCAGCAGGCTACCGCGAACGACGACTTCGTGCTGGTGTTAATCGGACACGGATCATTTGACGGAACGGAATACAAATTCAACTTGGTGGGGCCCGATTTAACTGCTGTAGACATTGCTGCCATGTGCGATCACATTGCATCGAAGCGGCAGTTAGTGGTGGACACGACGAGCTCAAGCGGTGGAGCTATTGCAGCGTTCGAGCGCAGTGGCCGCATTGTGATTGCAGCGACAAAGTCTGGCACAGAGAAGAATGCGACAGTCTTTGCGCGGTACTTTGTCGAAGCTTTGCAGGATACCTCCGCGGATGTGGACAAGAATGATTCGCTGACAGCGGCTGAGGCTTACACCTACGCGTCGCGCAAGACTGCGGCGTTCTATGAGTCGCAGAAGCGGTTGGCGACGGAACATGCCGTGTTCAACGATACCGGCCGCGGCGAAGCCGTACGTGATGCAGGTGGTGGGCAGGGACAGTTGATGGCCAGCTTTACGCTGCTGCGTTATGGCGCCGCGCAGAAGGCTGCAAGTGATCCCGCGAAGCAGTCCCTCCTGGCGAAGAAGGAAGAACTGGAACAGAAGATCGATGTGCTGAAGTACAACAAGGCTGCGATGGATCCTGCGGATTACAAGAAGCAGTTGACCGCGGCTTTGTTGGAACTGGCGCAGGTGCAGGGGGAATTGGATAAATGAAACTCCTCCTCGGCTTCGCGCTGGTCTCTTCGCTTGCACATGCGGCATCGCCCTCTGATTGTTGGACGCTGGTGCATCACGGGCAGAATGCGCGTGCGTGTTTCACACAATTGACGCAGAGCAGCAGCGCGTATGAGCGTGCAGAGGGAGCCTGGGGCTTAGAGGATTGGCAGGCAGCGAATGAGAATTTTCGCGATGCAGCGAAGGTTGCCAGTAGCCATGCGTTGGTCAAGGTTCGTTGGGCTTTGTTGCTGCACGAGCGGTTTAACAATGCTGAGGCCGCCGATCTTTTTCGGGAGGCAATCGAGCAGGACCCAAACTTTGCGCCGGCATATCTGGGGCTGGCCACGGTCCAGGCGGAGGATTACAGCGGCAATCCGAATGAGGCGATTGCAAAGGCGCTTGCGCTGAATCCGAAGCTTGCGGGGGCGCATGAGCTTGCTGCGAAGATTGCGCTGGATAACGACAATCGTGAACTTGCTGAGAAGGAAGCGGATGCTGCGCTGGCGATTGAGGGGGAGGCGACGAGCGCGATGGCTACGCGGGCCGCGCTGGAGTTGATTGCGGACCGTCCGCCGGACGTGTGGTTAGCGAAGATTGCGGCAGTGAATCCGCACGATGGTGCGGCATACATGCAAATGGCGCATCACCTGGAGCTGCATTATCGGTTTAATGATGCGGCTACGTATTACCGCAAGGCGGTAGAGAAGCAGCCGGAATTGTGGGCGGCGCATTCGGCTTTGGGCATTGAAGAGATGCGGTTGGGGCGTGCGGAGGAGCCGCAGAAGGAACTGGAGCTTGCCTATAACAACGGCTATCGTGATCCGGCAACAGTGAATAGTCTGCGGTTACTGGATTCGTTGGCGAAGTTCAAGACGGTGAAGGATGCGAGCACTGTGCTGATCCTTGATCCGAAGGAAAGCGATCTTCTGGCGCCGTATGTGCAGGAGGAACTGCACACCATTCTCGCTACGTATTCGAAGAAATATGCGATGGAGTTGCATGGGCCGGTGCAGGTGGAGATGTATCCCAACCATGAAGACTTCGCGGTGCGCACCATGGGTATGCCTGGGTTAGGCGCATTGGGTGTGACATTTGGGCAGGTGATTGCGATGGATTCTCCATCGGGACGCAAGCCCGGTGAGTTTAACTGGGGCGCAACGCTGTGGCATGAGATGAGTCATGCGTACATCATCACAGCGACGAATCAGCGCGTGCCGCGATGGTTCACCGAAGGGCTTGCGGTGCATGAAGAGGGGCAGCGTTCGCCTGAATGGAGAGACCGCGTAACGTCGGATATTCTGCTGGCCATTCGCGACAAGAAACTGATGCCCGTGGACAAGCTGGACCGCGGATTTGTGCACCAGGAGTATCCGGGGCAGGTGTTGGTGAGTTACTTCCAGGCCGGAGCTATTTGCGATTACATCAGCAACACCGCTGGTGAGGCGAAGCTGTTGGAGATAGTGCACGCATATGCTGACGGGCAGGATACGAAGCAGGCATTGCAGTCGGTGTTGCACCTTTCACCCGAAGCGTTTGACACGCAATTCCTCGCTTCAATCGATAAACAATATGGCAAGGAAGCGCAAGGTTTTGATGTCTGGCGTGCGAAATTGAAAGCACTCGTTGCAGCCTCTGAAGCGAAGCAGTATGACGATGTGATTGCGAATGCACCTGCGGTGATTGCGTTGTATCCCGAATACGCCGGTGATGCGAACGCGTATGAATTGCTTGCCGACGCGCAGCACGTGAAAGGCAATGCCACGGAAGAAGCGAAGGCACTGAGCGCCTACATGCATGCTGGTGGACAGCAGCCGGAGTTGCTAAAGCGTCTTGCTGCGTTGCAGGAGAAAGCGGGTGATGCGTCCGCGGCCATTGCTACGCTGACGCGCGTTCTCTATATCTATCCAGTGCGCGATACGGAGTTGCACAAGCATCTTGGAACGCTGTTGATGGCAGCGAAGCAGTATGACGGTGCGGTGCGCGAATACGCGGCTGCAGTCACAACGCGCCCACTGGATATGGCCGGTGCGCAGTATGACCTGGCATCTGCATATATGGCAGCAGGGCAACGCGATAAGGCGCAGGAAACAGTATTACTGGCGCTTGAAGCCGCGCCAGATTTCCGGCCTGCTCAGAAGCTCTTACTTGAATTGCAACAAACGAAGTGAAAGGAACGCGAGACTAGATGGCCTTCACCGATCTTCCACCGGATGCAGCGCAACTTCAGCAGCGCATTGAGCGGTTTCATGCTGTGCGCGACGGCATTATTCAGCAGGTTCGCCAGGTCATCGTCGGACAGGACGATGTGATTGAGCAGGTGCTCATTGCACTGTTTGTCGGCGGCCATTGTTTGCTGACCGGCATGCCCGGCACCGCGAAGACGCTGATGGTGCGCACCGTGGCAGAAGCGTTAGGGCTGGAGTTTCGGCGCATTCAATTCACACCAGACCTGATGCCTTCAGACATCACAGGCACGGACATCATTGAAGAAGATGCCGTGACGGGACATCGCCGATGGACGTTTGTGCAGGGGCCAATCTTTGGCAATGTGATCCTGGCGGATGAGATCAATCGCACACCGCCGAAGACGCAGGCCGCATTGCTGGAAGCGATGCAGGAACGATCCTGCACGGTGCGTGGACATATCTATCAATTGCCCGCGCCGTTTTTTGTCCTGGCTACACAGAACCCCATTGAGTTGGAAGGAACGTATCCATTGCCGGAGGCGCAGTTGGATCGATTTCTCTTCAACGCGGTATTGGACTATCTGAGTCCAGAAGACGAATTGAAGGTGGTTGACCTAACAACGGCAACGCGCGTGCCAACGATCGCGGCTGTTACCTCGGCGGATGAGTTGCTTGATTTTCAAAGGCTGGTGCGCGAGGTTCCCATCTCAGAAACGCTCGCGCGTTACGTGGTGGACCTAGTGCGTGCGACGCGGCATAAGAGTGACAACGCACCGGAGTTTGTGAAGAAGTATGTGAGTTATGGCGGCAGCATTCGCGCGGCGCAGTTTATTGTGTTGGCCGCGAAGGCGCGCGCATTGTCGCGGCAGCGGTATCACGTGGCGCAGGAAGATATTACGGCGGTTGTGATTCCGGTGCTGCGGCATCGCATTTTGTTGAACTTCCATGCGGAGTCAGAGCGGGTGGATGCAGACAACATTCTTACGCGATTGATTGCTACTGTGCCAAGGCCAAAGGAGTAGCGGTTGCAACGATTTCTACAGCCCGCGGTGTTGTCGGCCATCTCTTCGCTGGATTTGTTAGCGAAGACGGTGGTGGATGGTTTTGTGGCTGGCCTGCACCGGTCGCCGGACTTCGGCTTCTCGCAGGAGTTTGCGGAGTATCGCGCGTATGCGCCGGGCGATGATCTTCGGCACGTGGACTGGAATTTGTTTGGGCGCACGGATCGAACCTATATCAAGCGTTATCGCGGTGAGACGAATTCACAGTTAACTGTGCTGCTGGATGCGAGCAACAGCATGCAGTTGGCGAATGCCGACGTTTCCAAGATGGACTATGCGCGGTATCTCGCGGCGTCGTTGTTTTATTTGGCAATCAAGCGGCAGCGCGATGCGGCGGGTCTGATTGTTTTTGACGACGAGGTTCGTGAATATGTGCGGCCTTCTGCCCGGTCAGGACAAATGGCGCGATTACTGGCTGGATTGGAGCATGCGGAGCCTCGTGCGCGCACAGACTTTGGTAAGCCGCTGCATCATTTTCAGCAATTGCTGCACCGGCGCGGCATCGCCGTAGTGGTTTCGGATTTTTATGAAGAACCGGAATTGATTGTGAAGATGATTGAGCCGTTGCGCTTTCATGGCAACGAAGTGGTGCTGTTTCATGTGCTGGATCCGCAAGAGGTGCGGATGGAGTTGAAGTCGGCTTCGGTGCTTGTTGATCTGGAGACGGACCAGCGTATTGAAGTGATTCCGGAATATGCAAAGACAACTTACCGACAGAAGATGCAGACGCATATTGAATCACTGCGGTCGAAGGCTCGTGCTGCGGGATTGGGTTATCGGCTGCTGTTGACGGATCAGCCGTTGGATCACGCGCTGCGTGAGTATTTGACGTTGCGACAGATGGGGAACGCATGACGGAACGACAACAGCGCGGAAAGGAGATGCGTTAAGCCGTGGGATTTCTTGCGCCGTGGTTTCTGGGTGGATTTCTTGCGTTGGGTGTGCCCGTGTTTGTGCACCTGCTGCGGCGTCATGTCACGGTACCGCGGCCTGTCGGGTCGTTGATGTTCTTTGAGCGTGGCACGCAGAGTTCCACGAAGCATCGTCGATTGAAGCATCTGCTGTTGTTTGCGCTACGTGCGGCGCTGGTGTTGCTCGTGGTATTGGCGTTTGCCAATCCGTTTGTGAAGCGGCCTGCGGCTGATCCTGCAGGGCGGTTGTTGATGATTGTGCTGGACAACTCGTACAGCATGCGTGCGGGAACGCGTTTTGAAGATGCAAAGCGCGAAGCGTCCGAGATGTTGGCGAAGCGACCTGGATCGCAACGGGCACAGGTGATTGCACTGGGTGGGCAAGTGCAGGTGCTAACGCAACCTACGGATGATGGCACGCAGTTGCGATCCGCGCTTGAAAGTATCCAGCCAGGCGATGGGCATGCAAGTTATGGCGAGCTAGCGCGGACCCTGCGTTCGTTGCGCGAGGGAAGCCGGCAGCCTGCGGATCTGCACTTATTCAGCGATGTGCAGAAGTCAGCAATGCCGGCGAGCTTTGCGGATATGGTGATGCCGGACGTTGCATTGACATTGCATCAGGTAGGCAAAGGAGGTTCCACAGAGAACTGGACAGTCGCCAGTGTGGATGCGCCTGCGGAGATTGCCGATGTGAAGGATCCAAAGCAATCGCGTGCGCGTGTAACGGTGACGGGGTTTCATGCGCGAGCTGCAAAGAAGAGCGTGTCACTGCTGGTCAATGGGCACGTTACTGTCACGAAGCAGGTGGATGTTCCGGAGAATGGCAGCGCTACCGTGGAGTTTGCGCCGCTGGATGTGGCGTATGGATTCAATCGTTGCGAGGCGCGCATTGATGGCGGTGATGCGTTCGGCGCGGATGATGTGAGTTACTTTGCAATTCGTCGCTCTGACCCGGAGAAGGTGCTGTTTCTGCATGGTATCGGTGATGGGCGGTCGGAGTTGTATTACGGTTCGGCTCTTGCGGCGGCTGCGCATGCTTCGTTTACATTGCAGAGCACCAGTGCGGCTGTTGCGAATGATCTTGATCCTTCACGTTTTGCGTTTGTAGTGCTGTCAGATGCGGTGACGTTGCCTTCCATTTTTGAACACAATCTGCAGGATTATGTGCAGAAGGGCGGCAACGTGTTGGTTGCACTGGGTACGGCTGCAGGGCATCATGCGCCCATTCCGCTATGGGGAAGCGATGTGAAGGACACACGCAGCTATAACGCAAACGCGCCTGCAACGGTGGGACAGGTGGACTTTACGCATCCTGCGCTGCAGGATGCGCAGCCGGGTCGTGACAATGGCGGATGGGCAGAAGCGAAGATTTTTTATGCGGCACAGGTGGATGTTGCGAATGCACGTGTGCTGGCGCGGTTGAATGATGGAACGCCACTGTTGATGGATCGCGCAATGGGTGAAGGGCATGTACTGCTGCTGAGCACAGGGTTAGATAACCTGACGAACGATCTGCCATTGCACCCGGTGTTCGTGGCATTCGTAGATCGCAGTGCGCGGTATCTCGCTGGTGCAGAGCGGTTGGCTGGTTCGCGCATGGTGGACAGTTTTGTGACGTTGCGTTCGGGGAATGAGTCGACGGCGAGTGTTGAGGTGATCGATCCCGATGCGAAACGCGCGCTCTCATTAGAGGAAGCACGCACCGCGCAGACGTTTCGTTTGGAGCGCACGGGGTTTTACAACGTGCACTTTGCCAGTGGCCGCGATGCGGTGATTGGTGTGAATGCGAATCGGCTGGAGAGCGATCTGGAGCCGATGCCGCAGGATTTACAGCAGTTGTGGGCTGGAAGCAACAGTGGTGAGGCGCAGAGCCAAACTGTTGCAGCGACTGGCGATGCGAAATTTCAGCGCGTGAGCTTGTGGTGGTGGGTTATGCTGCTGGCACTCCTCGTAGCGATTGCGGAGACAGCGCTCTCCGGCAGCTACATGGCCACGCAGCGGGAGGATGCATGAGTTATCAGGGCGAACTCCGCAGTTATATTGCACGTATCCGGCAACGGTTGCAGTTACATGCAGGCGTGCGTGGCGTGGCGATCTTTCTGGCAACAGCACTGATGATGACGCTGGTGCTTGTACTGCTGCTGAATCACTATGCTTTTCCTCATGCGGGTACAGTACAGGCGCGGGTCGTGTTGCTTGTTGTGCTTGTTGTGGCTGCGTGTGCAGGCATCGCGTGGCCGTTGTGGCGGATGACGGCTTCGCGCGCGATTGCGCATGTTGAGACTGTGCATCCGGAGCTTGAGGATCGGCTGACGACGTTTCATCAGCGCGAGGAAGCGTCGAATGCATTCGTGGAGTTGTTGGCTGCGGATACGCTGTCGAAGACAGAATATGTAGAGCCGCACTCGGTTGTACCTGCAACAACGCTGGCGATGTTTGCTGGCGCGGGTACGGCTTGTGTTGTGGTTTTGCTGTGGATGATTTTTGCAGCGCCGGGATATGTGGGCTATGGCGCTTCGCTGTTGTGGCGCGGCGAACGGAAAGCTGCGCAGCCGCTCTATGCAATTGCGGTACAGCCCGGCGATGTGACGGTGCGGCGGAACAGCGATCAGTTGATCACAGCCGAGATTACGAATCTGCATCCGGAACGTGTGGAGTTGTTTGCGCGCTTTCACAGCAGCAATGGATGGGAGCCAGTGGCAATGCAGGCGATTCCGTCTGCCACAGGCAATGCAAGTTATCAGTTTACGTTTACTGGTTTGCCGGAGGATGTGGAGTATTACGTGACGGCTGGGCCGCTGACCTCGGAACATCACACGGTGCGTGTGGCTGATCTTGCTGCAGTCAAGTCAGTGAAGGTGACGTATCACTACCCCTCGTGGACGGGGCTGAAGACGGAGACACAGGAACATGCGGGCGATCTGCGTGCGATTGAGGGCACACAGGCAGAACTGCAGATTGAGATGGATCGTACGTTGAAAGACGGCAATCTTTCACTGGACGATGGGCGCACGATTCATCTGGAGCCAGTAGAGCGCAATCGTTACAAGGGAACGATTGCGATGGCGAAGGATGGTGCGTATCACGTTGCGGGAACCGCTGATGGCAAGCAGGTGCGTTTGAGTGAGGACTACTTTATTGCAACGGATAAAGCGGAGCCGCCTCAGATTGCGATTGAGAAGCCGGGACGTGATTATCGTGCGAGCCCGATTGAGGAAGTAACGATTGGTGTGAAGGGTGGCGCGCAATTTGGACTGCGTGATATGCACCTGCATTACAGCGTGAATGGTGGCCCGGATAAAGACATTGCCATGTTGAACAAGCCGGGTGCGCATGATGCAGACGGGAAGTACACGCTGCGACTGGAGGATTTCAAGCTGCAGCCAGGTGATCTTGTCAGCCTGTATGCGACAGCACGCGACGGTCATGCGGAGTCGCGCACGGATATTTCATTTATTCAGGCGGACCCATTTGAGCGTGAGTTTTCGCAGTCGCAACAAGGCGGCGGCGGAGGCGGTGGTGGAGGCGGGCAGCAGGGCGGCAATCAAACAGATATTTCGCGGCGACAGAAAGAGTTGATTGAGCAGACGTGGAAGCAGATCAACGACAAAACTGCGACGGAGAAGAGCGCGAAGGCGCAGGGCGATTTTCTTTCCGGCGCGCAGATCAAGCTGCGTGATCAGGTAAATGCATTAAGTGTTCGCGTGAACAGCCGTGATCTTTCTGAAGCGAATGAAGAGTTCACCACCTTTGATAAAGCGATGCAGGAGGCAGCGAAGAATATGCAGCCTGCGAGCGAGAAGCTTTCCGTGACGAAGTGGCAGGATGCCTTGGTTTCAGAGCAGAAAGCATTGCAGGCTCTGCTGCGTGCGGAAGCGACGTTCCGACAGATTCAGGTGGCATTTGGACAGCAGGGTGGCGGAGGCGGAGGTGGTGGGAACAGCACCGGGCGCGATCTGGCTTCGCTGTTCGATTTGGAGTTAGACACTGAGAAGAACCAGTATGAGACGGCACGCACGTCGTCGCCGCAGGAGGAGCACCAGAAGCAGGTGGAAGATGCGCTGGCTAAGTTGGATGCGTTGGCAAAGAGACAGGAAGAGTTGGCGCAGCAGCAGAAGAATCCTCAGCAGGCGTTTCAGGAGCGTTGGCAGCAGGAGATGCTGCGGCGCGAAGCGGAACAGTTGCAGCGGCAAATGGAGCAGCTTGCGCAGAACAATCAGAACGGCCAGCAGGGATCATCGCAGAGCGGCCAGCAGGGCCAGTCTTCTTCACAGAGTGGACAATCTTCCTCTCAGCGTGGGCAACAGGGAGGCCAGCAGAGTGGACAGGATTCTTCTAGCAACGGTCAGCAGCAAGCTCGTGACGGTAGTAGTGGATCGCAGCCGAGCACGGACCAGCGCATTGAACAGGCTTTGAATCGTGTGCGTTCGGCCAGCGATGCCATGAAGCGTGCGGGAACGCCGGGTGCGAATAGTAACAGTGCAGAGGCTCAGCAGCAGGCAGCGCAACGCTTGCGCGAGGCGACAGGTTTGCTTGGTGGGGCGCAACAGAATCTTGCGGGCAATCGTATGGGACAGCTTTCACGCGAGGCTGATCGCATTCAGCAGGAGGAGAAGGCGCAGGCGCAGCGCATCGACGACTTCACAAAGCAGACGCAGAATCGCAACTTCAATCCGCAGGATATTCAGAACTTCATGCGGCAGCGTAACCAGCTTGCGGGGGATCGGCAGGAGTTGTCGGATAGCTTGTCGAAGCTGCAGAAGAACATGCGCGAGGCGGCGTCGGGCATGGCTGCAAATCAGCCGGATGCTGCGAAGAAGGTGCGCGATGCGCTGTCGGAGATGGATAACAGCGATCTCGACAATCGCGTGCAACGGAGCGCGGACTGGTTGCGCAGCGGCATCAATCCCAACGGCAATGGCACAGAGAAGGGCATTGCCGATGGGTTGTCGAAGTTGTCGCAGCAATTGCATGCTGCATCCGGCGCGGTTGGCAGTGGCAATGGTCAACGTCAACAAGATGCAGGGAAGCAGGATCCGACCGCTGCACTTGGCCAGGTCGCGCGGTTGCGCTCGGAGTTGCAGGCAATGCAGGCTTCGCGGCAGGGCAATGGTTTGAATCGTGGCAACAGCGGGCAGCAGGGAAATGACTCGCAGAGCCGCAACGGGCAACAGGGGAACGGTCAGGGCTCGCAGCAGGGACGCGGTGGCCAGCAATCGTCAGGTCAACAAGGCGGTGGGGCGCAGTCCGGGCAGAATGGTGGCGGCCAAAACGGCAATGCGCAAACGGCGGGGAATCGCAATGGCGGTGCTTTGACGCGAGGTAATGGACGCGATGGCGCAACGGATGATCGTGGTGGCCAGATGGGCGATTTAGGCAATCGCATGAATGCTGGAGGAGGAAATAACGGCACGGTCTTTGGCGGCACGAATACGGGTAACAATACGTATGCCGCAGGCGGGACGCCGTTTGGTGCAAAGGATACCTCTGACAATCCTGCGGATACGGAACGCAACTTCCAGCAGAGTTTGCGGCAGCTACAGGCATTGCGCGGCATGGTGCAGGGTGATCCGCAAGCGCAGAAAGATCTTGCTGAATTGACGCGGCAAATGCAGAACCTGGACCCGAAGCGGTTTCCGGGAAATCCTGCAATGGTGGAGCAGATGCACAGCGAGGTGCTGCGTACTGTTGACCGGTTGGAACTGGAGTTGCAGCGTGGTGGCGAAACCACGGCTCATACAGGCACCCCGCAAACTATCCCGGCTGGATATAGCGATTCTGTGGCGGATTACTACCGGCGGTTAAGTAAGAACGGCAATCGCTAAACGCGGTTCAAAGTGCTGCGGTGCGAACTGTGTCGGCGATAGTCACTGCTTTGCGCGTGCGTGGCACATCGTGGACGCGGACAACATGCGCACCTGCGAGTACGGCGATTACGTTTGCAGCAGCGGTAGCTTCATCGCGCAGATGTGGCGCAGGAGATTCTCCGCCTGTGTCGTTGCGCAGCGTGTTGCCAAGAAATCCTTTGCGCGAAAGCCCTATAAGCAAAGGGAAATCGAGTTCGCGGAGATGATCCAATTCGCGCAGCAGGGTCCAGTTCTCATTGCCCACTTTGCCGAAGCCGAAGCCGGGATCAAGAACAATGCTGGATTGTTCGCATCCCGCGCGCATCAGGCGCGATGCGGTCTCGCGTAGCTCGGTCAGAACCAGGGGAATGATTCGCTTCGGTTCCAGGCTTGCTTGCGTGGCCCATTCGGAGGGCAATCCGCGCGTGTGCATGGCAACAATGCCGCAGCGCAGTTCCGCGCAGGTAGCGGCCATGTCGCTGTCCCATAACGTACCGCTGACGTCGTTGATGATCTCCGCGCCCGCTTCGATCGCGAGTCGCGCAGTGGATGCGCGATAGGTGTCTACGGAGATGATCGTGCTGGGCCGCGCCTGTAGAAGGCCGCGAATCAGCGGCAGGATACGTCGCTGTTCCTCATCGGCACCGATGGCATCGGGTGTGCCCGCGGCTGTACCAGGGCGGGTGGATTCGCCACCAATGTCGATGATGTCCGCACCGTGATCCAACATATAGAGCGCGTGTTGCAGAGCTGTGTCGGCAGATGTGTATTCGCCGCCATCCGAGAAGGAGTCCGGCGTGGCATTGAGGATGCCCATGACCAGCGTGCGTTTCCCCAAAGGCAACGTGCGTGTACGCAATTTCCACTCGTATTGGCCGCGGGGCGCAATCTGCATGGTTTCCATTGTAGGAAATGAAGCGGTGGCTTGCCGTTGGAAACGCAGCAGAACGCGGTACACTCAGCCGCATGAGCTTCCGGTTTCTGCATGTTTTGTTGCTTTCAGTGTCGATTGCGTCCGCCTGCGCGCAGACGCAGGCGTTGCCCACGTATGACGGGCTGCCGCTGGCGGAGCGCGTGCAGCGCATTACCAGCGAACCGGGTGTAGTGCGCGCGCACTGGGGGGTGCGTGTGACCAAGCTGGATGGAACGCCGGTGTTCACCATGAACGATGTGCAACTGTTTCAACCGGCGTCAAATGCGAAGCTGTTCACCACCGCCGCGGCGATGGCGTTGCTGGGACCGGATACCACCTTTGAAACACGCGTGATTGCGAGTCCTCTGAAGCCGATCCACGAAGGCAATCTGGACGGCGATCTGGAACTGGTAGGCGATGGCGATCCGAATCTTTCCGGCACGACGCTGCCATATCTTTCACCTGCTCAGAGGCCGAAGGTTGATCCCAACGCGCCGCCGGTGGATCCTTTGCGATATCTTGCGCAGCTTGCGGACAAAGTTGCTGCAACTGGATTGAAGCATGTTGCAGGGAACATCGTTGGCGACGATACGCTGTTTCCCTACGAACCATATCCTGAGGACTGGAGCATCGACGACGCGGTCTGGGGTTATGGTGCGCCAGTCTCTGCGCTGACGATCAATGACAACCTGATCAACATCAAATTGAAGCCGGGTGTGAACGTAGGTGACCCCATCACGTATGAGCTTTCGCCTGCTATGCCTTGGTATTCCATCAATACGGTGGATGCGAAGACCGGTGACGCGAAGAGTGGATCGCACCTGGCGATTGAAGGTATGCCAGATTCGCGCAACATCCGCATCTACGGGACGATCGCCGTGGATAGCGCACCGGATGCTGAAGAGTTAGCGATCAATGATCCTGCGGACTATGCCGCGACTGCGTTCAAGATGCTGCTGGAAGAGCGAGGCGTCAAGGTGGATGGAAAGCCAGTGAGCAAGCATCGGCTACCGCAGAATGAAGGCAGCTTTACCGTAGAGGCGCGTAAGCCGGTGACTCTTCCGGCTGCGGGGGAATTGGCGCATCGGGCAACAGGTGTTTCTGCTTCCGGTGCGGATCCGACAAGTCACACCAAGTTGGCGTCGCTGACGTCGCAGTCTGTTGCGACGGACATGATGTTGACCAACAAGATTTCGCAGAACCTGCATGCAGAGATATTTCTGCATCAGTTGGCCGCGGCGTTTGGCAATGGCTCCACGCTGAGCGGTGCGCGTGTGGTGCGGACATTTGTGACACAGCGCGCAGGTGTAGATCCGGAAGACTTTATCTTCTTCGATGGGTCGGGTCTGAGTGGGCATGACCTGGTAACGCCGCGTGCGATCACTACGCTGCTGCAATATGCTGCCACGCAACCCTGGTTTGCCACATGGAAGGCGACACTGCCTGTCGGTGGTGAAGACGGCACGCTGCGCGCGCGTTTCCCCGGTGCTCCCATGAAAGACCACGTTTCGCGAAACAGGAACGTTGAGCGAGGCGCGTGCGCTGTCGGGTTACATTGATTGCGCCAGCGGGCAGACGCTCATCTTCTCCGTGATGGTGAATGCGCATACGCCGCGCACCAGCGATGACATGAAGGCGATGGATCGGATTGTGTCTGCGATTGCTGCCACGAATTGACGGTGTGATTCAGTTGCCATGGACGCGGCGGGAATGTGACCATCGTTCGCATGAAATTGACAACACATGTTCTCGCTCTGTGTCTCCTCCTGCCTGTTGCAGTCAACGCTCAGGCAAAACATACGCCGGATTTGCGTACAGAGAAGATTGAGTGGACATGGGCCGATCGACCTGAATCGCCCAATCCTGCGCTGCCGAATGTTCTGTTGCTGGGAGATTCCATTACGCGTGCCTACTACCCTGCGACTACGAAGGCACTGGACGGTGTTGCGAATGTGTATCTTTTTGCTACTTCCGCATGCAGCGCAGACCCGCGTTATGCGGGGCAGTTGAAGGACTATATCGCGCTTGCGACCGTGCCGTTTGCGGTGATCCATTTCAACAACGGTATGCATGGATGGCGATTTACTGAAGCGGAGTATGCCGCATCGTTGCCGGGCGTTGTCAGCACGCTGAAGAAGCTGCAGCCGCAGGCACATCTTGTATGGACGAATACCACGCCTGTTCGCAAGGACTCGGATACGGGGGCCACGAACGCCCGCATTGACCAGCGCAATCGTGACGCGGCGCAGGTGATGCAACGACTTGCCATTACGACGGATGATCAACATGCGCTGATGCTGTCGCATGTTGATATGCACGCAGACGATGTGCATTGGAATACGGCAGGCAGCGACCTGCAGGCTGCACAGGTCGCTGCGTCGATAGGGAAACAGTTAGGCCGCTAAAGCTGTTACGCGATGGCTGTTTTGTATGACCGCTTCACGCTCAGCAGCAAGAGCAGACGCGAGAGGCCGGTGAACAGAATCGAGAATCCCAGCAGAGTGCCGATGACCCATGTGGCGGCGGCCAGTACGTGTGCCCAGATGATGCATGCCAGCACCAGCGAAATAATGCCGTCCAGCAGTAGCCATCCAGAACCAGGAATGCGTCGACCCACAAGCCCGCCCACAATTTCCATGATGCCCTTGATCAGCAGGTAAATACCAAGAATTGCTGTCAGCCCCACCAGTCCGGCGAGCGGGTGCATGAAGGTATAGATGCCGCAAAAGAGATAGACCAGTGCGACGAGGAACTCCCACAGGTGTGATCCCACGCCGCGCACCTGCCATGCGAACACCAGGTGCAGGAATCCCACCAGGATCAGGCCCCACGCGAAGATGGCCGTCACCGCCACGCCCGCTACCAGGGGCATTGCCAGGGCCAGGAGTCCAACGATAATCATTAGCACGCTGATGGCGATGGATACGCCGTGAGACCGTTCCGTTGCGACAACTTCCGTTTCAGCCATATCAAAATCCCTCCCGGCCCTCATGGTGTGCCATCCCGTGGCACAAGTCCACCGTAAAAACATGTAGTCTGCGACGATGGAAACCTTTGAGACGTACCAAGGCTGGCGCGACATGCTGGTGCAGCGCATTCGCACGGAGGCTCTGCCCCCGGAAAAGTTCTCGCACCAGGCTCGGCTCCATGCTCTGACTCAGGAAATCGCCGCCAGCTTCACCGAGCCGGTGGATGACGATGTCCTGTTTGGCGCGGCATGGGCACATGATCTTGGGGTGTTTCTTGGCCATCGGCCCTCAGAGCCGGAGGCGTTGAAGCGATGGGATTCCACGGCCTACACCGTGGCGCACGCTGGCAAAGTCCTGCGCGAGTGCGGATTCCCGGAAGAGAAGGTCGCGGCGACCATTGAATGCATTCGCACCCATGAGGCTCATGGAAACCCCATCACGGTTGAGGGGACGATTCTTCGTGACGCCGATCTGCTGGAGCAACTGGGCGCCGTGGCTGTGATGCGGACGACCGCAAAGATTGCGCAGGACACGCGCTTCATCACATTTGCCGATGCGGTGCGCTCGCTGGAAAAGGCTTTGGGCACGGTGCCCCCGCAGATCCGGTTGGAGAAGACGAAGGAGTTAGCTGAGCCACGCATTGCCACACTGCGGAGCTTTCTGGATTCGCTGCAGTGGGAATCGGGTGGATTACTGGATTAAAGGGCGTGGTTAAGCCCTCTCACAGAAACCGTGGCCGTTAAACGGCCTGACGGATGCACTTGCTGCACAGGACGCGCCAATTTCCTCCCGTAACAAACTGGTAACGACTCACACCAGTCACTTACGTTGATCCTCCGGGCGCGCCTAGTCTGGAAGGGCTCTGATGTGTGATTCTCCGCGGCCAGCCAACGGCATGCCCGCGACCCCCAACGGAACCGTCGTCCGCTCTCTTTCGGTGCGCACGGTGGCGCTCGCCCTTGCGGCGACGCTGCTGCCCACCCTGAGTTATGCTGCCAACCGTCACGCCGCCTCGCATCCTGCTGCAAAGCATGGAAAGGCGGCTTCAGCTCGCGCGACTGCTGCCAAGCCTGCGAAAACCCATCGCAACACGGAGCTGGAGCGTGCCGAAACGGCTTCGCGCAAGCCTGTGAAGGGGCGCGCCGCGAAACAGGAAGCTGCTGCGAAGCCCGAAGCTCCTGTAAAGCAACGCACCGGACGCGAGGCCATTGAGGCTGCACGCGCAGAAGTGCGTGGCGCACATGCAGCGGCACAGACGAAGTCCGCTCCTGCAGCCCAGGCTCCCGTCCGTAAGGCGACCGCGCCGGTGGAAGAGGCGAGTGCCGACCGCGCAACGCAGGATCGCGTGCATGCCTGGTACAAGTCCCACTCTGCTGCTTCCGCCGACGAAACGGCAGATGCTGTAGCTCCTGTGAAGCCAGCAGCGCCGAAGGCGAAGCCAGTGAAAGCTGTGGTCGCGCCAGATCTCTCAACCACACCGCGCAAAGCGACGGTGGAAGATTTTGACCGCGCGCTGGAACAGCAGCGGCAGGCCATCCGCACGGCGCAGGCGCAAAACATGGCCCGCACTACGGATGACGATGATGCAGCCGAGGCGGCCACGCAGATTCCGCGCACCGCACCCACCGCTCGTGTTGCGGCGCCGTTTGTTCATGGTGACTTGCTGGCTCAGGCCGCTGGCGACCAGGACACCGATATACCAGATGTCGCCACACCCCCTGCGCGTGTTCGTACGAATACTGTCGATACAGCATCTGTGGATGCCGCGAAAGCGAATCTGCCCAAACCTATTGTGATTCGCCGGGATGCTGCTCCTGCAGTCGCTGCGGTGAAGACCGCCGCAAAGAAACCGGAATTGGATCCGCAAACGACGCAGGCGCTCACCGATGCCACGTTTGATGACGCCAGCGACACCAACGCGCCAGCGGACACCACTCGTAGCACCAAGGCAGCACCCGTTGTGCGCCGTGCTGTTGTTGCCAGTGATGAGGATGCAGCGGACGCAGCCGTGATCCCTGCCGTGAAGGTTGACCTGTACGACACCAACGGACGCATCAAGATGTTGCCTGCCATGAAGGGTAGCCACGAAATCCTGGTGCATCAGAACCAGATGGCCGTTGCCGATGGGCTGGATCGCATTGCAGACGACGACCAACTGCAGCAGATGCGGCATTACAAACTGCTGGTATCGCTGCCGAATAACGAATCCATCATGGTGAATGACACCATGCCCGCGAACCGGCGTTATGCGCGTCCGTGGACGGTTCGCTTCCTGAACGATCTTTCGCGTGCGCACTATGCGCGGTTCCATACGCCGCTGGTCATCACTTCTGCCGTGCGTACGGTTGAGTTTCAGAAGCATCTGGTCCGCATCAACGGCAATGCCGCACCGCCTACGGGCGACGTTGCTTCGCCGCATCTTTATGGACAAGCCATTGACCTGGGCAAACGCGGAATGAGCATGACGGAAATTGCGTGGATGCGTGCCTACCTCACCCCGATAGAAGCTTCCGGAAAGGTCGACGTGGAAGAAGAGTTCCAGCAGGCCTGCTTCCACATCAGCGTCTATCGTCGCTACCTGGGATTGCCGCCAAAGAAGAATGCGCCCACACCGGACGCGTTGCCGCAGCGCAGGATGGAACTGGTGAAGGCTGCGCCGGCACCGTCCAAACGCCGTCGCCATATCTCCGCACTGCTTGCTGCTGGAGTTCGATAGAAGTTGCTGCAAACTGGAGTGCCGCCCGCCACACAGCGTTTTGACAGCGTGGATGTGTTGCGCGGCATCTCCATTGCGGCCGTGGTATTGCTGCATTGTTACATCCGGTTTGTACTTTCCGGACACAGTCTGAGGGCTGTTCTGCCGCTGTTCCTGTGGCGGACCCTCTTTCTGAATGGAGGAAACGGTGTCACGGTTTTCTTTGCCGTTTCCGGCTTCCTGATTACCTATACTTCGCTGCGTCGTTTCGGTTCGCTTGCTGATCTGAAGCCGGGCGTTTTCTATCGCATTCGATTCGCACGCATTGCGCCATTGCTGCTGGCTTTACTTGCGGTTCTTAGCATCCTGCATCTGCTGCATGTGGATGCGTTTTACATCTCTCCCAAGCGCGCAACACTTCCGCAAGCTCTTTTTGCCGCGCTGACCTTTCACCTGAATTGGCTGGAAGCGAAGCGAGGCTATCTTCCCGCCAACTGGGATGTGCTGTGGTCCCTCTCCATTGAGGAGATGTTTTATCTCTTCTTCCCCATCGCTTGCGTGCTTCTATTGCGTTTTCGCCGTTTCGGCATGGCGATGTTCTGCCTTCTGCTAACAACGCTGATCGTGCTTGCACCCATGGGGCGAACGATATGGGCGGCGAATGAACTTGAAGCGGAAAAATCTTATCTGGGCGGCATGGGTTCCATTGCCATGGGATGCCTCACGGCACTTTTGCTGCGACGCTGGCAGGTGCGCAAGGCACTGCCGTCACCTCTCAAACTTCTCGCGATCGCATGGTCGGGTGCGGTGCTGATGCTTTTTGCGGAAATGCCGTTTCGTATCCCCGCTATCGGTCCGTTTGTGCATTGGATCGCGGTGCGTGATCTTGACGATTCGCTTCTGACGCTTGGCACGTGCATGGTTATCTTTGGGCTGGTTGCTCGAAATCACGCTGGATCAGCATGGACCGCGCCGATCCGCTGGCTGGGGCGTCTGAGCTACGAGGTGTACCTTACCCACGAGTTCTTCGTGATTGGTATTACATTGCTGGCCTTGCGCATTGGACACTCTACCGGCAAAGGGCTGGGGCGCGGTATGTTGGCGTGGAGTGTGCTCACGCTGCTGCTGAGCTCTGTCTTTGGATGGCTTGTTGCCACTTATTTTTCTGAGCCGATGAATCGCCGCCTTCGCGGTGCCCCACATCCTGCGGAACTTAAGGCTGCGCCTGCGCGTAGATAGAGCGGTACAATCCTCCACACCGCCTACCGGAGACGATTCATGTCCGCTTATCCTGAAGCACTGCCGCCGGGCCCCATCGACCAATACGACAATCAGCCGCCACTTACTGCTGTTCAGCGCGTCCTGAACATCTTTTATGCGCCTTCGAAGACCTTTGCGGATCTTCGCCGCAATCGTTCGTGGTGGCTCGCATTCGTTGTTATGGCCATCGTTGGTTATCTCTTCACCACCACGGCACTGATGAAGGTAGGGCCGCGTGGACTGGCGGAATCCTCGATTCGCAACAACCCAACGCAGGCGGAAAAAATGCAGAACGCCTCGCCAGAGGAGCGGTCGCGGATGATCTCCATTACGGCCTCCATCATGCAGGTTTCGCTGTGGGCATGGCCTGTCTTTGTGTTGGCGTCGGCTGCTATCGGCGCGCTGTTGCTGTGGGTGGGCTTCAACTTCATTCTCGGCGGGGCTGGCACGTATCCCGGCATGTTCGCCGTGATGATCTTTGCGTATTTACCCGGCATCTTCCGATCTGTGCTGAGTGCGGCGGTACTGCTCTTTGGCGAGACGGAAAACTTCAATCTGAATGATCCCGTTGGCACCAATCCGGGGTTCTATCTCGGTTCGGACTCTTCCGTCTTCCTGAAGACATTTCTGAGTTCGGTGGATGTGTTCTCGCTATGGACATTGATTCTGATGGGCATTGGCGGAGCCATCGTGGCACGCGTGAAGGTGAAGAACGGCGTGGCCATGGTGCTGACGGTGTGGCTGATTTACGCCTTGGGGAAGGCTGCCATTACCGCTGCCATGAGCTAAAGCACCTTGGCGCACGCGTTCTTTGCGCAAATGTGGTGCAATAAATAGATCGCATTTTGAACGCAACTGTCCCATTTCAACCGCGCCGCTGGCTCCGCAATGGCCACCTGCAGACGATCGCCGGCAATTTCCTGCCGCGTACGGATCGCCTGCCCGTGGCCACAACGGAACTGATCCCTGTGCCTTTGCCGCTGGAAATGCAATCGCTGCCGGAATCGGTAGCGTTGGATCAGCGTCTCCCCAGCCGCATTGTGTGCCATTGCCACTGGCAACCGGAGCCGGAAGATCGCGTCACGGTTGTGCTGGTGCATGGCCTTGAGGGGTCGTCGTATTCGCAGTATGTGGTGGGCAATGCGAATCGCCTCTTTGCTGCGGGATGCAACGTTGTCCGCATGAACATGCGCAACTGTGGCGGGACCGATGCGCTTTCCCCCACGCTGTATCACTCCGGCATGTCCGGCGATGTGAAGGCTGTGCTGGCATGGCTCATGGCGCGTGGTTGCGGTCGAGTTGTTCTGGCGGGTTACAGCATGGGCGGCAACCTGGTGCTGAAAGCCGTGGGCGAGCTTGCAGACCAAGCTCCACGGCAACTGATCGGATGTGTTGCGATTTCTCCGGTGATGGATCTGGGGGAAAGCGCCGACGCCTTGCATGAACCGCAGAATCGCCTCTACGAACGCCGCTTTCTGCGCGCGCTGTTGCGGCGCTATCGCCTGAAGTGCCGATTGTATCCCGCAGTGTATGTGCCGGAATTAGCTGCGCGCGTGCAATCCATTCGAGACTTTGACGAATACATCACCGGCCCCGCGTGCGGTTTCACAGGAGCCAACGATTATTACCATCGCGCCGCGTCGGCACGCGTTCTGGATCGCATCACTGTGCCAACGCTTGTGCTGCACGCCTGCGATGATCCCTTCATTCGCCTCACTGCCGAAACGCGGCAGAAGCTGCATGACAATCCGCACATTACGTTGCTGGAGCCGGAGAACGGCGGCCACTGCGCCTTTCTGGAACAACCCACGCAAGACTACGACGGCTACTATGCTGAGCGCTTGTTACTGAACTTTGTGAAAGATCGCGCTGCCAATTCGGCGCGTGAGCAGGTACCGCTATGCTGACCGATTGGAACGCCGCATGCGGCCCGGATGATCCGGTTCTGGTGGTTCCGTGGGCATCTCCAGACGGCTTGTTGCAGTGGGTCGACCTGCGCGAAGACCCATATGCCGTGAATGAGATTCCCGAGGGCGAAGACTATCCCGCTTTGCTCGCGGCGCTGCGCGCGTTGAATGGTTCGCGTTCGCCGGTGTTTACCGCGAAGTGCGACGTGTGGGAAATGGATGCGGACGAACTGGGAGCTATGCGCGACGAGCTTCTGCTGGATGAAGAAGTCGCCACGGCTGGTCTGGCTTCTTACATAGATCTGCTGTGGCGCGACCGCACGATCTTCGCTTCGCGTCACCGGATGGAGCAGATGCTGCATCGCCTGGACCGTATGCTCACGGATCTGCCTTACTCGCTGGCAGCAGCGGAGTTAACGATGCGTCCCGCCGTGCTCGATCTGGAAGGAACCGTAGCGGAAGGTTTCGCGATCACGCTGTACACCAAGGGTGTTGGCGTGGATGAAGCGGAAGCGGCGCAGCGGTGGGATGAGGCGCTGCGCGCCATCACCGCCACCTTCCGTAGCCGCGAACTCGCCGGGAGTTAAGGCCGGTTCAGGTCCTTGATAGTGTCGCTGACCACATCTGCAGCCTTTCCCGCTGCGTCTTTGATGTGGCCAATCGTCTGATCGCCAGCGCCCTCGTCAGCCAGATCATAGTTTCCGGTGGCTTCGCCGATCTTTTGCTTGGCCGCGCCGAAGATGCTCTCACCGCCGCCCTTGACGCGCTGCTTGGCACCCCATGCGCCAATGCGGTTGGCCGCATGTTCCACGTCCGGGTCGCTGTACGCTGTTTCCGGTTCGTTCAGAGTGGCAATGACCACGACGGCAGCGCCAACAGCAAGTCCAGCAATCAACCACGGAAAAGCTTTCATCGTAAATCTCCTGCCTTGCTGTGATGCAGAAACCGCATGGTGCGTCAGGATTCCGTATGGCATCGGTACACTCAAGAAGCAATGTCCACCACTGTCTGCTCCTACGCAAAGATCAACCTCGGCCTGAGAATCGGCCCCCCGCGAGCGGACGGCTTCCATGAACTGCATACGCTGTACCAGAGCATTGGCCTGCATGATGATGTGACGGTTACGGCGAAGGCTGCCGCGGCGACGCGCATCACCATGGACTGCACGGACCCCAGAGTGCCCACCGATGCCCGAAATACCGCCTTCCGCACCGTGGAAATGGCTCTGACGGCAATGGGAGTCAGGGCTGAAGTGCACCTGTCGCTTACCAAGAATTTGCCGGTGCAGGGCGGCTTGGGGGCTGGATCAGCCAATGCGGCGGCCGCGCTGCTGGGGTTGGAGAGGGAACTGGGCACCGCGCTGCCGGGACCGCAACGGATGGCTTTGGCGGAGCGTATCGGCTCGGATGTTCCGCTATTTCTTTTAGGTGGAACGGTTTACGGTCACAATCGGGGCCAGATCGTGCTGCCGTACCCTGACTTGCCGACGATGCATTGCCTGATTTTTGTGCCCACGGTGGGTTCCAGCACTCCTTTGGCCTTTAAGGCCTGGGACGAGCAGGTTTCTCGATTGACCCCGGAAGCTGCCCAAGATAGACTTAATGAGTTGAGCCGCGTCTACGCGTCCGCATTCGCCTGTACGGGAGCAGACAGTCAGACCGGCGCCTCCGGTGCTTTCGGGGCACTCGATGCAGGGCATGAGAACCTGCAACGATCCGGGAGCCTGGCCGGGAATCCTCTTCCTGCGCTTGTCCGTACCGGGATTGCGAACGACTTCGAAGAAGTCGTCTTCCAGCAACACCCCTTCCTGCGCGACATTCTGCATGCCATTAAAGGCGATGAGGCTCTCGGGGAATCGTCTGCCGTTGTGGCGGCGCTTTCCGGCTCCGGTTCGTCCTTGTTTGGCTTGTACAGGACAGAAGCAGACGCAGAAGCGGCACAGGCACGCACCGCGAGGTATGCAGGACGGTCTTTTCGGACCATCACACTCACTCGCGAAGCGTACTGGAGTTCCATGTTCGCTTGAAGCCAACGGCTTTCGGCGAATTGCGGCAAATCGCCGGGGTTGTCAGGCCAATGTCTTTAGTACACTGGAACTGGCAGAGTTCCTAAGCGTCAAACGGCGCGACGGACTTTTTGGGCGATCGACTAATGGTAGGTCAAGTGCCTTTGACGCACTTTGTCTAGGTTCGAATCCTAGTCGCCCAGCCATCAAGCGTCGATGCTCCCCGCGGCAGAGTTCTACGAGAGGGGGCAGAGGCAGGACAATCCGGCAGAACCAACCAACGCTAAACGGCTTGGAGGCTCGTACCGCAGTGACCGCACCCGAATCCATGTCAACCGCCGCAACCACTACCCCCGCCACCACAGAACCCATTACCGACCGCGCAACGTTGATTGCCGCAGGCGGCGCCGCGAAGCAGACAGCTCCGGAGAAGAAGCGTTCCAGCCGTCTGGCGGATGATCGCCGCTTCAAGATTTTCTGCGGTTCTGCGAACAAGGCACTGTGCGAAGAGGTCTGCCAGTTCCTGGGCGTTCCCATGGGCCAGACCAAGCTCATCAGCTTTTCCGATGGTGAGATTCACTTCCAGTTGCTGGAGAATGTACGCGGCGCGGATGTGTTCCTTGTGCAGCCCACTTGCGCTCCGGTGGAACGCCACATCCTGGAACTGTTGATCATGATTGACGCGCTGAAGCGCGCATCGGCGGGCCGCATCACGGTGGTGATTCCGTACTATGGATATGCTCGCCAGGATCGTAAGGATCGTCCGCGTGTTGCCATCACAAGCAAGTTAGTGGCTGACCTGTTGCAGACTGCTGGTGCGAACCGCGCGCTGCTCGTCGATCTTCATGCAGCGCAGATTCAAGGCTTCTTCAACATCCCGGTGGACCATCTGTTCGCATCGCCGGTTCTCGTTGGCTACTTCCGCGACCTGAACCTGCCGAACCTGACCGTTGTTTCGCCGGATGCAGGTGGTGTGGAGCGTGCGCGCTTCTTCGCTACAAAGCTGGGCGTGCCGCTGGCCATTGTGGACAAGCGTCGCACCGATATCAATGTGACAGAAGTGATGAACGTGATCGGCGATGTGAATGGCCGCACCTGCATCATCCTGGACGATATCGTGGACACAGCCGGAACGCTAACCAAGACGGTGGATGCTCTGCTGGCGAATGGCGCGACCGATGTTTATGCCTGCGCATCGCATGCGGTGTTGTCCGGCCCTGCAGTGGAACGTATTAAGAACAGCAACCTGAAAGAACTGGTTGTGACCAACACCATTCCGCTCTCAGAAGAAGCGGCGCAGGTGGACAAGATTAAGGTGCTTTCGGTGGCAGGCCTGTTGGGCCGCGCCATTGAGAGCATCCACATGGAGACGAGTGTTTCGACGCTTTTCTCGTAAGTTTGAGGGAACAGGGAACAGGGAACAGGGAACAACCTGTCCGTTGCCGGTTTATAACGTAACGACTGCCTTGCAAGGCAAGCAGCTAACAGCGGCGAAAATCCGCGAAGGGAGTAAGAGCGAGGAATCAGGCCCGGAGAGCAAGGACGCTATTCCCTGTTCCCTGAATCCTGTTCCCTGCTTCTCGCGCCCGAAAGGAAAACATGGCAAACACAGAAGCAGTAAAGGCAACACTCCGCTCAGGCAAGTTCAACAAGAATGCAGCGCGTCGCGTACGCGTGGCCGGTCAGATTCCCGCCGTTGTGTACGGTGCGGGACAGGAGTCGGTGGCAGTTGCACTTGACCCCAAGGTCATCACGAAGATCCTGCACTCTGAAGCTGGCCACAACACCATCTTCGATCTGGACATTGACGGCGGCGCCGCAGCGAAGGCCATGATCGTGGACTGGCAGTATGAGCCGATCAAGGGCAAGCTGCTGCACGTTGACCTGAAGCGTATTGCCATGGACAAGGCTATGCGCGTAAGCGTTCCGGTCATGCTGGAAGGCGTGCCGACGGGCGTGAAGAACAGCGGCGGCATTCTGGATCAGCTGCTGCGCGAAGTGGAACTGGAGTGCCTGCCGGGCGATATCCCGTCGCACATCGACGTGGACGTGAGCGGTCTGGAACTGCATGGTTCCATCCACGTGTCGGACCTGCCGCACGCTGGCAAGTACAAGTTCCTGGTTCCGGAAGACACGATGGTTGCGCACGTGACGATCATCAAGGAAGTTGCACCGGCTGAGCCCACTCCTGCTGCAGAGCCGGAAGTGACGAAGGGCGCAACCAAGGCTCCTGCTGAGCCGGCAAAGAAGTAAACAGCTTTTAGTCGTTAGCTTTTAGCTCTTAGCTAACGGCTAAAGCTAAGGGCCAAGAGCTGGAGAATGCGACCGTGAAGCTGATTGTGGGACTTGGGAATCCTGGCCCGGAGTATGCTTTCACGCCGCACAATGCAGGATTTCTCGCCATCGATCGCATCGCAGAAGATCGCGGTGCGATGGTGGCGAACCGGCGCAGTAAGGCACTTACCGGCAAGGCAATCATCGCCGGAGAAGAGTGCCTGCTGGTGAAGCCGCAAACCTTCATGAATCTGAGCGGCCTTGCAGTCGCTCCGCTGGTGAAGGAATGCGGACTGGACCCGGCGAAGGACCTGATCGTGCTGTATGACGAACTGGCTTTTCCACTGGGCGAGCTCCGGTTGCGGCCCAACGGCAGCAGCAACGGGCACAACGGTGTGAAAAGCATCACCGGCGTGCTTGGAACAGAAGATTGGATTCGCATCCGGATTGGCGTGGGGAAACCTGCACTGCCGGATGGCCGCGAGATCAAGGCAGGGGGTAAGGATTACTTACTGACTCCCATGCGCAAGACAGAACTCGCGGTGATGGATGAAGTACTTGATTGCGCAGCACGGGCAGTCGAGATGGTGGTTGGAGAGGGCATCGCAGCGGCGATGAATCGCTTTAACCAGAAAGACAGTTGTAAGTCTTAGTTATTCGTAACTAAGAGCCTGCATACCACTTACTTTCCATACCTTCCGTTGCGAAGGTGCGGAGTTTACTCCGCAGAAAGAGAAGCAAAATGAACCGTACGTATGAAGTGATGTACATCGTTCGCCCCGACCTCGAAGAGGCGGATCTGGACAAGTTGATCGAAGGCTTCAGCGCCGTTGTGACCAATGGTGGCGGCGAAGTTTCGCAGACTGAAAAGCTGGGACGTCGTCGTCTGGCTTACATCGTCCGTAAGTTCCAGGACGGCCAGTATGTGCTGATGCACGTGTCGGCAGATGGTCCTCTGGTCGCTGAGCTGGAGCGTCGTCTCCGCGTTACGGAACAGGTGATCAAGTTCATCACCGTCCGCACCGACGAAGAGAACAAGCGCCTGGCCAAGATCAAGGCTCACCGCGATAGCCGCGTGAAGGTTTCCGATCAGCAGGCCGCTGCAGCCGCAGCAGCTGCTGCCGTGGAAGCACCGGCTCCGGTTGAGACCGAAGCTGCCGCTGTCTAAGTTAGCCTGTTAAGTTTCTGGTTCCGATAACTACGGAACTTAGAAGTTTGGTTAAGTACCTGCGACGATCTGCTTCCGTATGACCATGGGATTCAATGCAATCCCGGAGCATGACGCCGCCGAACCCGATGAAAGGATTGGCAACAATGGCTGACGAAACCAGCACCCCTAGCACTCCGACTTCCTCCGCTCCGGCGCAGGGTGGATCGCGTCCTCCCCGTCCCGCGGGTGGCCCCGGCGGCGGTGGCCGCAAGTTCTTCCGTCGCAAGAAGGTTTGCAAGTTCTGCGTGGAAAAGATCGACAACATCAGCTACCGCGACGTTCGCCTGCTGCAGCAGTTTGTGGCAGAGCGTGGCAAGATCACGCCGCGCCGCCTGACGGGTGTTTGCACCACGCACCAGCGCCAGCTCTCGCAGGCTATCAAGCAGTCGCGCAACATCGCTCTGCTGCCGTTTGCCGCGAAGTACTAAGTCGAACTTACTCAGCGTGACTTAAAGAGTAAGTCGCGCTCCACCGGATAGCGCTCAGCGCATCCGCAAGGAGAAAGAACATGGAAGTCATTCTGAAAGAAGACGTCGAAAGCCTCGGTCACCGTGGCGACGTCGTGAAGGTTGCAAACGGCTACGGCCGCAACTACCTGCTGCCGCAGCACCTGGCGATTGAAGCCACCGCTGGCAACAAGGCAGTCATCAAGCAGATGCAGGAATCCGCAGCTCGCAAGGCAGCCAAGGACAAGGCTGTTGCGCAGGAGCAGGCAGAGAAGCTGAACGCTGTCGAACTCACGTTCGAACGCAAGGTCGGCGCGAACGATGTTCTGTTCGGTTCCGTTACCTCGGCTGACATTGCTGCTGAGCTGGCAAAGCAGGGTTACGAGATCGACCGCCGCAAGGTACACCTGGAAGAGCCGCTGAAGCAGATCGGCGAGTTCCACGTGCCGGTGAAGATCTACCGTGAGGTTTCGGCCCACGTGAAGGTCACCGTCAAGAGCGACGATCCGAACTACGTACCCGGCGCCAACGCAGTTGTCGCTGCGGAAGAGACCGCAACCGAAGAGTAATCTTCAGTTGCAGAAACAAAGAAAAGGCATCCGGTTCGCCGGATGCCTTTTCTTGTTCGCCAGGGAAGAGCGTGGCACCGCGTACTATGTGCAGATGAAAGAAGTTCTCAACGGCAATCGTGCTTACGCCGTCACCCTGAAGCCGGATGCCGCATGCATTGGCCCAAATCTGATGGCGCAGCCGTGATCCCAGCAAAACGCAAAAAGAGGCGTGGCCCCACGCCACGTCATCCGTTTGATCTTGAACACGGAACAGACACGGGCAACCTGATTCCCGGCGAAGACCTGGAAACCGGTCATGCGCACGATCGCCACATCACGGCGTATCACGGTGTGGCACCATCGCTGTTTCACAAGCTCATGGCGCGATGGCAGACGTTTGCGCAGCATCCGGTAGAGCGAACTGCATTCGTCGATATCGGTGCGGGTAAAGGAAGAGCGATGTTTCTGGCAGCAGAGATGCCGTTTCGCCGCATCGTCGGCGTGGAATTGCATCCGGCGCTTGCCACTGCCGCACGCAGCAATATCGAGATCTGGCAAGCCGCACACACCACGCCACCCATGCGGCTGGAAGAGGCGGATGCCATGCGGCTACGTATGCCGGCAGGCCCATGCCTGCTGTTTCTGTTCAATCCGTTTGACATGGTGTTGATGGATCGTCTGTTGGATCGGCTGCAGAACATCTTTCGCGATCGCCCCGGTGATCTGGATCTGCTGTATGTGAACGACGAGCAGCGCGAGCTGATGTCGGATTATCACAAGGGATTTCGCGAACTGTGGCGCGGCCGCATTCATCATTCCCGGGAAGATCGCGTCGCGGACAAGGCAATCATCGAACACGACGCGGGCGACATGTATGTCACCACGGGCTACGAGGACTGTGGCATCTGGCGGTTGGAAACGTAGAATTCTGCCGGAAAAAGAAAATTCGCAGGGCTAGCCTGTCCTACAGGTTTTTGGCTAGTATGGGAGCGCCAATTGGAAGCGCTTCCACCCCACAGCGAATTTTCAAGGCCAATGTCGAATTCTGCGCGACAGCACGTACGCCGCAAAGAGTTCAAAACCAGGAGAGCCGCAGAGTGGCCACAGAGCGCGAATCGAAGATCTTTTACGGCTGGTGGATTGTGGTGGCCGCCTTCCTCAATCTGTTTTTCGCCGTGGGCATCATCTTCTACGGGTTCCCGGTGTTCTACCCGTCGTTCGTGTCTGCTCTTGGTTTTAATCGCACACAGGTCACGCAAGGGTTCTTCCTGGGCTTTCTGACAATCGGCCTGCCTACCGGACTTGTTACGGGCATTCTCATCGACAAGATCGGTGCGCGTTGGGTGATCTTTGCGGGGGTATTACTTACCGGTGGCTCACTCATCCTGATGGGTTTCATGCACCAGTTCTGGGAATACCAGGTGCTGTGCATTCTTGAAGTCATTGGCTATGTGCTGGCCGGACCCATTTCAAACCAGGTGCTGGTGGCGCAGTGGTTCCGCGAACGTCGCGGGCGCGCCATGGGACTCGCCTATCTTGGCCTGGGGCTTGGTGGAACTGTGGCGCCACCGGTAATCAATATGCTCATTCGCGATTATGGCTGGCGCAACTCCATCATCGCGGTTGGCGTGTCCATCATCGTGGTGCTCTTTCCGGTGGCCATCTTCCTCACGCGCTCCATGCCGCATGAACTGGGCTTGAATCCCGACGGTGCACCCGGACCGTTGGTAAGACACACAGCCGCAAGCAATTCCGTCTTCGGCATCATCGGCGAAGCGTTGCGTGATCGCAATTTCTGGCTCATCGTGATTGGCTCATCGCTTGTTATCGGCGCGATGAATGCGGTAATCCAGCACTTTATCTTGTTCCTCAAGAGCATTGGTTACGATGCGTCATCGGCGTCGCGTTTCCTTTCGCTGTTGCTGGCCGCAAGTTTGGGTGGTCGCGTCATCGTGGGCTACATTGCGGATCGCTTTCGCAAGAAGAACATCATGGCCATCTTTTACTTCCTTCTTGGAGCAGCCATTCCGTTGTTGTTCCTTGCAAAGCAGCCCGTCGCGGCAGCAGTGTTCGCAATCCTCTTCGGCTTCGCCATGGGCGCGGATTACATGCTGATTCCGCTAGTGACGGCAGAGTGTTTTGGTTTGACTTCGCTGGGCAAATTGCTGGCGCTGATCATCGTGGCGTATTCAATTGGTCAGTGGGCAGGTCCATATATCGCAGGTCGCATCTTTGATGCGCACCACAGTTACGACCTTGCGTGGCAGGTGATGGCTTCCGCAGCCGTGCTTGGTTCGGTGGCAATTTATGCAATTGTGAAACGGCCCGACCACGCTCAGGCATAACTTCGAAATTTAACCTCAAGAGGACCACATGGCAGAGAAGCGCGTAGGCATCATCATGAACGGCGTCACCGGACGCATGGGTTTGAATCAGCATCTGATCCGTTCCATCCTTGCCATTCGGCAACAGGGTGGCGTGGCCATCGGCAAGGGCGACACGATCATGCCCGATCCCATTCTTGTTGGTCGCAATGAAGCAAAGCTGAAGCAGATTGCAGATGCGCATGGCCTTACGCGCTACACTACCGATCTTGCGCGTGCACTTGGCGATAAGAATGACACGGTGTATTTCGATGCCGGCACCACGGGGCTGCGCGAGCAGTTTGTCTCGCAGGCCATTGATGCAGGCAAGGATGTGTACTGCGAAAAGCCGCTGTCCACCAGTGTGGAGTCATCGCTCCGTCTCGCGAAGAAAGCAGCACAGGCAGGCGTGAAGCAGGGCATTGTGCAGGACAAGCTCTTTCTTCCTGGTATTCGCAAACTGAAGCGCTTGATTGATTCGGGCTTCTTCGGTCGCATTCTTTCTGTACGCGGCGAATTCGGTTATTGGGTGTTTGAGGGCGATTGGGGCGGCCAACCCGCGCAACGTCCATCATGGAACTATCGCAAGGAAGATGATGGCGGCATCATCCTGGATATGTTCTGCCACTGGCGTTACGTGCTGGATCACACCTTCGGCAACGTGGAATCCGTCTCCTGCACAGGCAAAACTCACATCCCCACGCGCGTGGATGAAGAGGGCAAGACTTACGATGCAACTGCGGATGACGCGGCATATGGCTCATTCGAACTTGCAGGCGATATCTTCGCGCAGATCAATTCTTCATGGACTACGCGTGTGTATCGCGATGAACTGTTCAATCTGCATGTGGATGGAACAGAAGGCAGCGCCATCGCTGGTCTTCGCGATTGCAAGACGCAGCATCGCGTGAACACACCGCGTCCCACGTGGAACCCTGATCTGCCGAATCCGTTCAAGTTCCGCGAGCACTGGCAGGAAGTGCCTGACAATACCGTGTATGAGAATGCGTTCAAAGTGCAGTGGGAGATGTTCCTGAAGCACGTCGTTATCGATACACCTTTCCCGCACACGTTTGTGGATGGCGCACGCGGCGTGCAGCTTGCAGAGCTTGGATTGCAATCGTGGGCAGAGCGTCGTTGGTTGGATGTTCCTGTGATCAACGATGCAGAAGTGTTGAAGGCATAAGCGATGGTAGACCTGCAAAGACTGAGCCTGAACCAGGCAACGGTGCAGAACTGGAATGTGCAACAGGCGGTGGAAGGATGCGTGCGTCACGGCGTCCCCTCCATCGCTCTGTGGCGACACAAGATTGCAGAGACTGGTCTCGATGCGTGTGTGAAGCATGTGCGCGATGCCGGTCTGCATGTATCCAGCGTGTGCCGCGGAGGCATGTTTGTTGCACCCACGGCAGAGGAGCGCCGCGAACGCATCACGGATAACTTTCGTGCTGTCGATGAGGCGGCGGCTTTGCAGGCAGATTCACTGGTGATGGTAGTCGGTGCATCGCCGCAGGTACCCATTGTGGACGCGCGTAAGATGGTCAGCGATGGACTTGCAGAGCTGGTTCCTTATGCTCGCAAACATGGTGTCAAGATTGGTCTGGAACCATTGCATCCCATGTATGCCGGCGATCGTTCTGTTTTGAACACCATCGATCAATCATTGGCGATGGCGTCTTCATATCCTGCCAATGAAGTGGGTTTGATTCTGGATACGTTTCACTTTTGGTGGGACCCGTATGCGTATGAACAGATCGAACGTGCTGCGGGACGCATCTTTGGATTCCACGTATGCGACTGGATTGTTCCCATGCCAGACATGCTGCTTGGTCGCGGCATGATGGGCGATGGCGCCATTGATAACCATGGCTTCCGCATGGCGGTGGAAGCTGCGGGATATAACGGCCCGATAGAAGTGGAGATTTTTAACCAGGCGCTTTGGGATAGCGATGGCGACCACGTATTGGCAACTGTGGTGGAACGATTTACGAAACTTGTATAGCTGAAGGATCACGACGATGAAGGTTGAACGCCAGAGAACACCACAGGAACTCGCGCCTGCTATTACGCGCTTATTTGAACTTGCTTCAGAGAAGACAAAACGCATTGCTGCGCGTTGGCAAGTGAACATGGGCGCTCCTGTTGTAACGCGCGCTGGTGAATATGCAGGTCGTAACTGGACGCAGTGGACACAGGGCTTTGCCTATGGCAATGCCATCCTCTGCTACGACATCACGCGTGATGCGAAGCTCTTGCAGATTGGTCGCGAAAACACACTGCAGCACATGGCAGAACACATTACGCACATCGGCGTGCACGATCACGGCTTCAATAATCTCTCCACGTATGGCCAGCTCCGTCGCCTGATGCAGGAAGGAATCATTCCCCACAACGAGTGGGAGATGAACTTCTATGAACTTGCGTTGAAGAGCAGTGGAGCAGTGCAGGCCGCGCGTTGGACAGACTTGCCGGAAGGCGCAGGCTTCATCCACTCCTTCAACGGATCGCATTCGCTCTTCATTGACACCATGCGTACGATCCGCATCTGCGGCGTGGCCCACGCGCTGGGGCACACCCTGTTGGGCGAGCAGGACCGCAGCATCTCGCTGTTGGAGCGTCTGCTTACGCACGCGAAGACATCCTCGCGCTTCAACATTTATTACGGCGAAGGACGCGACAGTTACGACACACCAGAGCTGCGCGGACGCACTGTGCATGAAGCGGTGTTCAATCCAAGGAGCGGAACCTTCCGTTGCCCATCCACGCAGCAGGGCTACTCTGCATTCACCACGTGGACGCGTGGTTTAGCATGGGCTGTTCTCGGATATGCGGAAGAACTTGAGTTTCTTGCAACGCTTCCCGAAAGTGATTTCATTGCCATCGGTGAGCACAAAGCCGATGCGCTCGCAATCATGGAGAAAGCAGCGCGCGCGACCTGCGACTTCTACATACAACAGGGAACAGCAAGCGATGGCATCTGCTATTGGGACACTGGCGCAGCGCAGATGCACAAGCTCGGCGACTGGATGGGCCGTCCTGCAGATCCGTTCAATGATTACGAACCCGTGGATTCCTCTGCAAGTTCAATCGCGGCGCAAGGGCTGCTGCGTTTAGGGCGCGTGCTCGGCAAAGACGGAGAAGCCTATTTCCAGGCTGGCCTCGCCGTCGCAGACACATTGCTGCAGGAACCCTATCTCTCTACCAGCGCTGCACACGAAGGCATTCTGTTGCACAGCATTTATCACCGGCCTAACGGCTGGGATTACACGCCGCCCGGCGCGAAGATTCCGCAAGGTGAATCGAGTATGTGGGGCGACTATCACATGCTGGAACTAGGCTTGCTGTTGCATCGTCTGGCTCAGGACAAGTACTACACGTTTTTCGATGCGGAGTGAGCGATGACAAATCCTGCAGATAACAAAGGGCGCGTTGCGCTGGTAACAGGCGGCGGACGTGGTATCGGCTTTGGCATTGCGAAACAACTCGCAGCCAGTGGATTTGATGTCCTCATCACCGGACGCCGCGACAAGAGCGATGTTGCGGATGCCATTGCCGCATTGGAAGCAGCACGCGCAGATGCGTCGCAGGCGATCGAATACGCCGCAGCAGATGTAAGCAGCGCAGCAGCGCGTGAAGCTTTAGTTCGTTTTGTGAACGATCGCTTCGGACGTATTGATGTGCTGGTGAATAATGCGGGAATTGCACCGCGCGTCCGCGCCGACCTTCTGGAAGCAACGGAAGAGAGCTTTGATGAACTGATCTCCACCAATCTCAAAGGGCCATACTTCCTAACGCAGGCCATCGCAAAATGGATGGTCCAGTTGCAGGAGAGCAAGCGTGAGCGGCGCACGATTGTGAATGTAAGTTCCGTCTCTGCTTTTGTCGCCAGTATCAATCGCGGCGACTACTGCATCAGCAAAGCGGGCATCGCTATGGCCACAAAACTGTGGGCCTCACGACTTACGCAGCATGGCATCGGCGTTTTTGAAGTGCAGCCCGGTGTGATCGCAACGGATATGACCGCAGGAGTGAAGGGCAAATACGATGCGCTGATGGAAACAGACCTACTGTTGGACAAACGTTGGGGGACACCCGATGACATCGGCATCGCGGTTGCCATGCTTGCATGTGGAAGCTTGCCGTATGCACCTGGGGCAACGCTGGTTCTTGATGGCGGCATGACACTCCCGCGCTTGTGAACACAACAAAGCGCGCAATCTTTTACTTGCGGCCGCTTTGTTGTGTCTAAAACTCTTATGCCACGTGAAGACGATCGATGCCTGTTTCGCGCCACGGATCAATCACGATCTTTGTGACACGATCCTTCTTATCGCGCCACACCTTGTACATCTCCGGTACGTCCTGAATACCGATACGATGCGAGATAAGGAAGCTGGGATCAATCTGTCCTGCCTCCACTTTCTCAAGCAATGGCTTCAGATATTTGTGCATATTGGTCTGTCCCATTTTCAGGTTCAAACCCTTGCCGAAAGCCGCGCCAAAGTTCAGCTTATTTAACGCACCCCCATACACACCAGGAATGGAAACATTTCCACCTTTACGTGCGGCCTGAAATATCTGGCGCAACACCGTGGGCCGATCGGTCTCCAGCATCAGCCCTTGCTCCACCTTGTCATAGAGCGCGGTCACATCTGTGCCATGTGCTTCCATGCCGACGGCATCGATGCATCCGTCAGGTCCAACACCGCCTGTAAGATCGCGCAAAGCTTCCACGATACTTTTACCGTCGGAATAGTCAATGGTGGTTGCACCGCAGTAATTGCGCGCTAACTCAAGTCGTTCCGGAAAGCGATCGATCACGAAAACCTTTTCCGCGCCCAGCATGTAAGCACTGGCGGCTGCGAATAGTCCAACCGGACCCGCGCCCCACACAGCCACGTTGTCGCCGGGTTGAATGTTTGCGTTCTCTGCGCCCTGGTATCCGGTGGGATAGATGTCTGAGAGAAATAGCACCTTCTCGTCATCGATGCCGCTTTCAATCTTGATCGGTCCTACGTCAGCAAAGGGCACGCGGACATACTGTGCTTGGCCGCCGGCAAATCCGCCATAGATATGCGAGTAGCCGAACAATGCAGAGCCTGAATAGCCATAGAACTGTTCGCAAACACGCGCATTTGGATTGGTGTTGTCACACAGTGACCATAGGTCCTTCTTGCAGAAGAGACAGCTACCGCAGGCAATGGTGAACGGCACCACAACCCGGTCGCCCTTCTTCAGGTTCTTTACCTCGCTGCCAACTTCCTCGACAATCCCCATGAATTCATGACCAAGAATGTCACCGGATTCCATGGTGGGAATGTAGCCGTCATACAGGTGCAGATCGCTTCCGCAGATTGCAGTACGTGTAACTCGGAGTATGGCATCCGAAGGGTTGATGATCTTTGGATCATCAACCGCTTGAACTTCGACCTTGCCCGTGCCCATCCAGCAAATAGCCTTCATGATCCTTGCTCCTAAATCTTTAGGTGGTGCGTCTTAGTCTTCAATGAGCTTGCGCACGCCATACCAGGCGCCCGCCGCTGCAGCCACCGCAACGCCGCCTACAACCCAGGCATTCGGCCCTTCGGAATGTTTCGGAAGATCTTGTGGGCGGGAGCGATCGGATGTGCCCGGAGGCGTCGGCATGTTCTCGCCCATCAGAAAGCGCTTCCATTGGCCCATCACGCCACGCGGGCCAGCAGGTTGTCCTTCCACGCTTGGTATCTCGCCCGCTTCCAATAACTGTTTCAGGTGGCGCAGATTCTCAATGACCAATTGTTGTGGACCACGAGATAGTATCGACGATGCGATTTTTGTTACCACACCTCCCGGCATGGCGTAATTGCTCACCCATCTAACAATGGTGCCGCGACCTGCGGGATGCGTCTCAAAAGTAACTGTGTCTTCCGTGCCAGCAAACGGGCCGTTCAATATCCGGGAAACGTGTCGAACGCCTTCAACCGCTTCCACCACCTCAACGTCGAACTCCACCTGTTTTCTCGTGGTGGGGTCCTCCATCACCCAGTGCATGGTGCGATCGCCCGTCTGCGTCACAGAAACCAAACCCTCTTGCCAGATATGCAGCGTCTCGGGTCGCGAATACAGTGCGTAGGCCTGCTCTGGTGTGGTTGCAATGGTTTGCACGGTGTGCGCCAACACGCGATTGCCTGTGCTGCCGCTTGGCAACGGAACGTACTCACTACCCTGCCGGGGAAACTGTACTGACTCTGCCATAGCTATGCCTATCTCCGGGTGATAGGACGGGGCCATGGTCATTCCCGTAGCCTGCGGGAACCGGTCAAATCCGGCCATGTCGAGTATGCGACATGGCCGGAGAAATGCTATTCGACACCAAGCTCGTGCAGAAAGAATGCCTGAATGTCTGCTTCCACATCCAGTCGTTTGGATAGTGGCATGCCACCACCGTGCCCAGCACGCGTTTCAATGCGAATGAGGACTGGCGCAGGTCCAGCCTGGTCCTTTTGCATCTGCGCAGCGAATTTGAAGCTATGTGCAGGAAACACGCGATCGTCATGATCGGCAGTGAAGATGAGCGTAGACGGATATTTCGCGCCGGGCTTCAGGTTATGCAGCGGTGAGTATTTATAGATCGCATGAAACTCCGCTTCATTTTCACTGGGTGAGCCGTAGTCTGCCTTCCATCCCCAGCCCACAGTGAACTTATCGAAACGCAGCATATCCATTACGCCAACGCCTGCAGCAACTGCTCCAAACAGATCAGGACGTTGCGTGATCATGGCACCCATCAACAAGCCACCGTTTGATTCACCGCGAATGGCAAGCTTTTTCGACGATGTGTACTTATTCGCAATGAGCCATTCGGCGCTGGCAATAAAGTCATCGAAGACATTCTGCTTGTTCAGCTTCATGCCTGCCTGATGCCATGCTTCGCCGTATTCGCCGCCACCGCGCAGGCATGCCAGCGCATACACGCCGCCGCGTTCCAGCCATGGAATCAGCGTTGCAGAGAAGTACGGCGACAAAGAAACATTGAAACCGCCATACGCATACAGCAGTGTCGGATTATTTCCGTCCAGCTTGAGGCCCTTTTTATAAGTCAGGAAAACAGGAACCTTTGTGCCGTCTTTAGAGGTAACGAATACTTCCTTTGACTCATACTGTGCGCGATCGAACGCAACCTTCGGCTCCCGATACACCGTGGATTGCAGCGTTTTCATGTCCAGCCGGAAGATCACATTCGGCGTGGTGAAGTTCGCAAAGCTGTAGAACGTCTCTTCGTCGTCACGCTCGCCGCTAAATCCCGTGGCTGTTCCAATGCCCGGCAAAGCCAGCGTGTGTATGTGATTGCCCTTCTCGTCGAACAACTCAACCTGCGTATGTGCATCCTGCAGATACTCTGCAATCAGCGTGCGATGCACCAGCGACACGCTATCCAGCTTGCTCTTTGCTTCCGGAATAACAGTGGTCCAATGCTCACGCTCCGGTTGCTTCAGGTCAATGGCAATCACCTTGCCATTGCTCGCGTTCAGCGTTGTGTACAGCCAGAAGCGCGATCCATCATTGCCAATCGGCGAGTAAGTCGCATCCGCATCCGTGATCAGTCGTTGCACCTTCGCATTTGGGTCGGTCAGGTCCAGTACTGCAAGTTCATTGTTCGGGCTGGTGCCTTGCTGCTGTGTGATGAGGAGATATTTCCCATCGTCTGTAACGCCGCTGAAGATATAGATCTCCTTGTTGTCAGGACGTTCAAAGACGACGGGATCACTCTTTTGCGCTGTGCCCAGTTTGTGAAAGAAGATCTTCATGCTGAAGTTTGCAGCCTTCAGCACATCACCATCCGGTGGAGCGTCATAGCCGCTGTAATAAAAGCCAGTGCCATCGTGCAGCCATGCGGCGCCGCCAAACTTAGTCCACTGGATCACATCAGGTAGATCTTTCCCGGTAGCCACGTCGCGGACAATGATCTTCTGCCAATCGCTTCCGGCTTCGCTCAGTGAAATGGCGGCAAGTCGGCCATCATGCGTAATGGAGAGCGAACCAATCGCCATGGTGCCATCGGCAAGGTAAGTGTTGGGGTCAATCAACTCACGCGGCTCGCCGTGCAATCCTTCGGTCCAATAAACGACGGCCTGATTCTGCAATCCACTATTCCGCGAATAGAAGTAGCGGCTGCCACGCTTCTGCGGCATGGAGAAGCGCTCATAGTTCGCCAGGTCCATCATGCGCTTGTGAATGCTGTCGCGAAATTTCAGCGGTTTGAAGTAAGCAGCGGTGACTTCGTTCTCCGCATCAACCCATGCCTTTGTCTCTGGCGAATCCAGATCTTCCATCCAGCGATACGGGTCGCTGACCTTGGTGCCAAAGTAATCGTCAACCTGCGGAACGGTGTGCGGTGTGGGATAGTGCAAGGCGGTGGTACTCCTGGGTGTCTGTGCGGTGGACATGCTGGCGGTCAGCAGAATTGCGGCAAGGTGCCGATACATGTCCAACTCCGTTGCATGAAATTTACGGCTCGCCAACTGAGTGTAACGCCGTCACAATAGCAGCATGAGTTTGCGTGGATGGGTTTGCGGTCTTCTGGTAGCGATGGGCAGCGTTCTGCATGGGCAACAGCAGCCGACACCACCGGCAGCGCCAGATCAGCCATACACCCTGCAGACCAGCGCAAAGATCGTGCTGGTGCCCACCACGGTCAGCCTGAAGGGGCAGATCATCTATGGCCTGAAGGCAAACCAGTTTCACATTACAGACAACGGTGTCGATCAACCGGTAACACTGGATGAAGATGCGGATTCGCTGGGGCTCTCCCTTGTCGTTGCGGTACAGTGTTCGCGCATGGCCATCATGGAATACGAGAAGCTGGAAGGTCTTCCGGAACTGCTTGAGAACCTTGTGGGTGGCGGCAAACGTGAAGTCGCGCTGGTTCGCTACGGAAGTCATCCAGAGTTGGTACAACCCTTCACGCGCTCCAGTGCAAAGGTCGAGGCGGCCATGCAAAAGATGGGCCCATGCGAAGACGACAAGAATGCCACACGCGATGCCGTCAGTTATGCAAGTTCGATCCTTGAGAATCGCGACAGCCACAATCGTCATGCGGTGCTGTTGATTGGCGAAGAGCGCGACCACGGCTCCACGGTGAAAGAGGCGGAACTGATCGCGCAGTTAGGTCGCAGCAATACCGTTGTCGACGCGGTGTCTTACTCGCCCGGCACAAACGAATTGCGCGAAGAAGCGACACACTTTCGCGGTGGTTCCGGTCCATTTGGCCTGTTGCTCATGGCCGTTCAGGCCATGAAGAAGAACACGGCGAAGTGGCTCACAGTGCAGTCCGGTGGCGACTACTTCAGCTTTCATAACCGCAATGGTTTCGATGAAAGCCTGACCAGGCTAAGCAATCGTGTACACAACTACTACCTGCTAAGCTTTCCCGTTCCCAAGGGCGCAGAAGATGGTCTGCATGAGATTCGTGTTAGTGTTCCCGAGTATCCCAAGGCGGACATCCGCGCGCGCCGGAACTACTACGCAGGCAATACGCCTCCGCCGGATGTAGAAAAGCAATGATGTGCGATCTGGTACTTCATGAAGTAGCCGAAATACAGGGTGATCTCGTCCAATGAGGACGAGGCCACTTTCGTTTTCCGCGGATGCCTCAGATGAGGTGCATTTGCGATCCTGGATTCGTGCCGCTGCGGCGCTGGCTGTGACTGTGGGTTGTGTTTCGCTTACGGGTTGCAGTGGTTTTTTCTTTGGCACTGGCGTCACCGTCGCGCTGACGCCATCGGCTACCAACGCCACGTATGGCACCAGCATCACGCTCACAGCAACGGTAAACGCCGCCGATGCGGCAGCAGTCACCGCACAGGGCGTTCCCACGGGAAGCGTGGACTTCTACGACGGCAGCACGGATCTGGGGACAGGCACGCTCAGCAGCGGGACCGCTTCTCTTGCAGTGACAACGTTGGCCGTCGGAACCCACACGGTATATGCAGTGTTTGATGGTTCGTCGGCTTATAACCAGGGCACATCGCCGAGCAAGACCATCACCATTACCAGCAGCAGTAGCAGCCTCACGTCCACGACGACATCGCTCACCGTTTCCTCCAGCAGCATCGCATCGGGCGGTTCGGTGACCATGACGGCAACAGTATCGTCTTCAGCCGCTTCGGGCAGTGTCAACTTCTATAACGGCACCACGCTGCTGGGATCGCAAACACTGGTCAGTGGATCGGCAAGTCTCACCACCACGGCACTTCCCACCGGGAGCGATTCCGTGACGGCCACCTATGAAGGCGACAGCACATATGCCTCCAGCACCTCAAGCGCTGTGACCGTAACGGTGAATTAACGGAACTAAATGTGTTGCACCACGGTAGTGTGTCTGCGTAGATACCAGCACGGTGGCAGCCATCCGTTTGAGGTAAGCGGAGGAAAGAGGCTGCGAGCGCAGGAGATCGTGATGTCTCCGTCAAAGTAATACTCTTCTTTGTTGCGCTTCAACTCCGCAGCACTTACCTGCGTGACTGTAACTTCATCCATACCATTGCCGCGCGCCATTCGAATGCGCCACACAATCCAGTCTGCGGCAACGATCATGCAAACAATCAGCAACGCCAACGCGGCAATGCGAAGAATCAAGCGGGCCACGCAAACCTTCCTTTCCCTGCATGTGTAGTCATACATCACGCAGCGGTCGCGATGCTATGCGTACGCTTAGGGATGCATGTTCATACGTAACAAAGATGCATTTATGACAGCACTAACATCATCACTCCATAGAACTTACCTCCCGGGGAAAACCCTCAGAGCCTATCCGCATCTATCCGGTTGGTGAATGATACAGAGCTGCCCAGGAAGCATGGCGGCGAGGAGGCAAGGACGATGAATATCTTTGGAAAGAAACTCTCGGGTTTGGTTTTGGGCAGTGTCATGGTGTTGGGTACGGCAGCTCCTTTGGTAGTAACGCAGAGTGCAAATGCGCAGCATCACGATTCGCGTTATTACTATCGCGACAGCCACGGAAACTGGCATAAGCGCCACAGTGGTATCGGCACGGGCAAGGGCGCATTAATTGGTGGTGGTGCGGGTGCTGGCATTGGTGCATTGGCAGGCGGCGGTAAGGGCGCGTTGATTGGCGGTGCCATTGGTGCCGGTGGTGGTGCACTGCTGGGCCATGCGAATGAGGAAAAACGCCACAAGGATGAAGCGCGTTACGACGCCTACGGTCGTCGCTACTAACAACAAGGCCTAATAGGAACGACGAAACGCCGCCCTGATTTTCAGGCGGCGTTTTCGTTTTTCCATGGATTTGCATCTCAAAATCCATGCGAGGAAATTTCTGGAAGGCACTGCTACTGTGCAGCGCGACAAGTTTCATAGCGGCGCATGCGGCCAGCTTCGATTGCGTAAAGGCGAAGCGTCCCATGGAGCGCGCTATCTGCAGCGACGCAAAGTTGAGCGCTGCGGATTCTGCGATGAGCGTTGCCTATCGCAACGACCTCTCGCGGTTGTCTTCCAACAGCGTTGGCCTTTTGCGTGTAGACCAGGTGCAATGGTTGTCCTATGCGCAGCAGGTGTGTCGTGTGAATGAGCCTGCAATGACGCGAGCAAATGCTGCTTCCTGTTTGAAGCCGCTGTACGACACACGCCTAAAACAGTTACGCAGTGCAGTCGGTGTCCGTGATGGAGTGGCCTTCCTGACACGGTCTCAATTTCTTGCGGAAGCTGACGTCGCGGGAAACAACCCGGATATGCCGGCAGGCGAGCATCCCGGTTATGGAACGTTGCAAGCCACATGGCCAGCGGCAGACACCGATACAGAAGAGTGGATCGCATGGAGCGCCGCGGTGGAAGCACACATGCTAAAGACTGCGGGCGCAGGCCAGATACAGGAACTGATGAATGGAACAAAACGCACGTTGCCCAAGTCATGGGATGATGCCATGGCAGCAGGTGCGGATTCGCAGATCAAAGGCGTGCTGCGTAACGTGGAGCATGATCGTGTGACGACTGTCATCGCAGCCTTCGGTATGGGACATGGCGCAGCGCATCCTTACGAAACGTCCGAGACCCTAACCTGGCTATTAAAGGAAAAGCGTGCTCTGAAGGCAGAGGACGTATTTGTTGCGAAGGAATGGAAGCAGCGCGTGGGTGAGATGGTATGGACCGATCTCAGTGCGCGGAACAAGAAGGAAAAGTTCCTCTACGAAAACGTAGATGGGCCACAGGTGAAAGCGCTCCAGGATGTACTGAGTGATGTGACGAACTGGACGCTCGAGGTCGACGGCTTGCACATCAGCTATCCGGACTACACAATCGCGCCAAGACTGTTTCATCCTGAAGATACGGTGCTGTCGTGGACGCAATTGAAGCCGCTATTAGCGAAGGGATTTGTTACGCCTTAGATTTTGCTTCCGCAAATAGAGCAGAGGCGGCCACGTAGCCGCCTCTGCTGCGTAATGCGATGCGTCTTGTTACGCGCGACGGTTGCGATGAGAATGCTTGCGCGATGCGGTCTGCAACGAGCGTCCACCAAACTGCCACTGACGAACCGGCCCCACATCCACATGAACGAACTGGCTGGTGGGGTAATAACCCACACCGCCCATGCCCAGCGAGAGCGCTGCATTGCGCAGTGCCAGCGTGCTCACGCCGGGAATGCGAATATCAATCGCCTTGGAGAGCATGTGCTGCGAATGCTCGGCCACACCGGTCGAAGAAGAACGTGTGCGCAGGAAGTTGTTGGACCACGGCGTGCGATAGCCGCAAACAATGTCGATGGTAGCGTTCGGCTTGCCCAGTTTCACCAGCAACGCATGCAGAAGATCGAACTCACGCGGATCGTAATCGGCGGTGTTCTGCGTGCGGTGGTCACGCAGGAAGTGGTTCAGCTTCGCAATGCCACCCAGGTCGTACTCCCCATCGGACTTGTAAGCCACGTCAATGTCTTCACCCGTATGCAGGTGGTGCATCCGCAGACGAAACGTCTCTGCCAGCGTGGGCTTCGCCGGGGCTGGCTTGGTCACGGGCGTTACCGGAACTTCTTCCGCGGCACGAACAGCGCGTGCGCCTGCGGCAATTCCGAGTGTGGTGAGAGTGGTGAAGGCAATGGCAAGCGTGCGGCTGGTACGCGAAGAAAGGTTCAAGCGAAAGGGCTCCGGTCCGAGGAATGGGTAAAGCGTCGTGCCTGAGCGGGGACTTCCATTTCGCGACCTGCAAATGGCATTCTCCGATGCCGATTTGTCCGCCCCAGATACGCTACTCATTCATTTTACCCAATTGCGGGGGCAACGTTGCAGAATGTACCTGCATGGGACGTCACACGCTGCCAGATGTGCCGGATGGCGCATATAGGCTAGGGGCATGGGTCTGCTGGATCGTTTTCGTTCCTCAAAAGCCGTTTCTGAAGGAAAATTCGGCTTCGCCGTGGTTGGACTGGGCCATATTGCCAAGCCTTTTCTGGAAGAACTCCGCGGTTCACTCACCTGCCGGGTCTCGGCCGTGGTCAGTGGCGATGCCGCGAAGGCAAGCGCCATGGCAAAGAAATATGGTGCGGACACCACATATTCTTATGCTGACTTTGACCGGATCGCGGACAATCCAGCGATTGACGCTGTGTACCTGGCGCTGCCCGTGAGCCTGCATCGCGAATACACGGAACGCGCCGCCGCAGCAGGGAAGCATGTACTGTGCGAGAAGCCGATGGCCTCCACCTCGGGGGATGCCGAAGCGATGATCGCCGCATGCCGCAAGGCAGGGGTGCGACTGGGAATCGCCTATCGCTGCCCCCACACCATGCCTCACAAACATCTGCGGGAACTGATCCAGACAGGAGCCTTCGGCCCCTTGTCCTCCTTGCGCATCGAGACTGGATTCGGATTTGAACTCAAGCCAGGATGGCGCGATCAGGGCACGCTGGCCGGAGGCGGATCTCTTTGGGATGTCGGGATTTATCCACTGAACGCTGCGCGCTTTCTGCTGGCAGAAGAGCCGATCGCAGTGGAAGACGCCTCCGCCACGTGCGACGCAAACGGCATGGAGCGAGAGGTGAGCTGGACGAGTGTCTTCCCATCCGGCGCTCGCGCCATCTGTTCATCCTCTTATGAACGCGATATTCCGGACACCCTGAAGGTAACGGGCGAGTTCGGCAGTGCGTTGATGGCGCCAGCATTCCGTTGGCAGGAGCCGTATCGCATCCGCGGCGAAGTCCACAACCCGGCATCTGAGCGTCCCATGGAAATTAAGGTGCGGGAGTTGGATTTTCCTGAATTCCGCCTGGAGGCAGAAGAACTGGCCGCCGCTGTACGTGAAGATCGTGACACGATTACACCTGGCGAAGACGGGCTGGCAGACTTGCGTGAAATGGAAAGAATTTACCGTGCAGCGAATATCCCTGGCTTTTGAGCAGGGGAATAGCTCAAATTGCAACGGGAATGGTGCATATATCAGGCGGTATTGTACTTAGACGAAATGAAGCGTGAAAAAGTCGCAATCATTCATAGGGTTTGTGCTACGCTATTCGCAATCGTTTGACCCTCAGTTTTGGTTCTTTGCTCGCCCTGCCCAAACGCACTTGCAAAACCGTATTGAGAGATTCAGCGAACACCAACAGAAGTATTAGGACAGGGACAAGGCAATGGAACAGGGTAATGTGAAGTGGTTCAACGACGCTAAGGGTTTTGGTTTCATCTCGCGCGACAACGGCGAGGATGTATTCGTTCACCACACGGCAATTCAGGCTCAGGGTTTCCGCTCGCTGCAGGAAGGCCAGCGCGTGAGCTTCAATGTCGTGAAGGGACCGAAGGGCTGGCAGGCTGAGAACGTACAGCCCGTCTAACTCTAAGAGTTTCTGATGGAAAGAGGGCGACCTTCGGGTCGCCCTCTTCGCGTTTACAGAGAGAAATTCGGTGTCTATGGTTCCACCGACTGACGCGTTCGCCGAAATCCGCATCCTACTTAGTGTGTGCATGCAGGAGAGCTACCCTCCCCCATCCAGAACCTCCCGGGTTCCTCTGCATGTTCGGAGACACAATTTCATCGGGCCTACGGCCAGGAGCACACCGGATGCGCATTGTTGTGCAGGATAAGTACTACCTTCGTGATTTGCATCGCGAAATTGATCTTTACGACCGCAAGCTGATTCACCTGCAGAAGCATGAGGTCTTCGCGACCGAAACTCTGCGAGATGCTGCCGTGAAGAAGATGTCGGCAAAACGCGAAACACTGGTCGCAACGGCACGTTCGTTGGCAGCTTCCGGTATTGAGTATCACGAGAGTGAACTTCCTCGCTCATTCCGCCCGGAAGGCTGGACGGACAATTGCTCCCATCGGGACGACACGGCGGCATCGGCTGAGGAAGTGGCTGCGGTTACTTCCGCGATGCACGCAGCGAAAGGGATGTCAGCCTTCGGGAAGAAGGTAAGCCACCTGCAGCAGCAAGCGCTGCGTGAAGAGGAATCGCCGCTGGCGATTGCCCTGGGCTCGTGGCAGGACGATCTGGCTGCATACAAGAAGCGTCGCCAGAAGTCTGTCCTGGCCGCTGCAAACTAAAAGACAGTTGTATCTGCGGCGGGTGGATGGTTCCGAAACAAGGACACATCTGCCCGCCGTTTTTCTTTCATTGTTTCCCAAGCCGATACCGCGTTCTCGCAGGCACCGGCTTTATGCTGGATGCCATGGCTTTCGATCTGTATTCCGTTCCCCTCACACGCATGGATGGCACCGTCACCACGCTGGGCGAGTATCGCGGCAAGGTGCTGTTGATTGTGAATGTCGCCTCAAAGTGCGGCCTGACGCCGCAGTACGATGCACTGGAAAAAACCTACAAGCGCTATCACGATGCGGGCTTTGAGATCCTTGGTTTTCCTGCGAACGACTTCGCGGGTCAGGAGCCGGGTTCCAACGACGAAATCCAGCAGTTCTGCCGCAGCACCTTCGGCGTGGACTTCCCCATGTTCTCGAAGATCACCGTGGTCGGCCCCTCGAAGCATCCGCTGTACGCGGCCATGATTGAGGCGCAGCCCACTTCTGAGGGCGCCGGCAAGCAGGACATGGTCGATGGCCTGGTCAAGTTCGGCGTAAAGCCGAATGAGGAGCCTGAACTGCTCTGGAATTTTGAGAAGTTCCTGCTGAGCCGCGAAGGCACGCCGGTGGCACGCTTCTCGCCAGACACGCTGCCCGATGCGCCTGAGGTCACACAGGCAATTGAGCGCGAACTGGCAAAGCGCTAGACGCTTAGAACGCGTCGATAAAGGGTGGGAACGTCAGCAGGAGGCTTGCGGCCAGCAGTACAAAAGCGCCGGTCACAACCTTCCTGATGTTCACATCCTTCTTTGACCACAAGCGATGCAGCAGCAGCCACGCCGCAAACCACACAGCAATCGTCACCGTGGTAACACCGGAAAGCGCACCGGTAGGGCGGTAGAAGATAAGCGCATTTTTGACGGCTGGGCTTTTATCGCCCACTAGCGTCAACACACCCAACACAGCAGCGCCAATTCCTGCAGCCAGCGTTGCTGCGGCGCCAGCACCATTCGGCAATGAGCGCGTCTCGGAAATAGAAGAATTCATTTTGCCTCCGCCTGCGAGAATGAATAGACGTGCCCGCCAACCGTGGGCGCATATTTGTTGATCATCGCGCCCCACGTGCCTGCTACTGCCGCAGAAGCAAACGCGACAATGGTGAACCACAACACCGCACTGCGCAGATAGCGTTGATTCTTGAGGTCGCGGCCGTAGTGAAAGAACGTAGCTGCCGCCATGGTCATGGCAATGGGACTGAGCCACGCAACATGCTCTTTCCACTCCATACCAAGCGTGTGCCAGCCAATCGTCGTAGGGCTCGACTTCAGCAGGAGTTGCGGATACATCGTAAGGTCATGCGTTCCAGCCGGTGCCACAGCGCGGTACCAGGGATAGACGATATACGTCCCACTCAGAACAGAGAGCCAGGCCAGTAATGCCATCGCCAGCAGATACCACTTCAATACGGCGTCTGTGTGGTCGTCAGAGGTGCCATTGCTGCGGCAGATGCTCCACAACTGGTAGATGGCAGCGGAACACGCCAGAAGAAACAGCGCGCCAAAGCCCATGCCGTGAATCAGTGTCCAAAGACCGCGGGATGTAATTTCCATCGTCCTGCCTTCTGCATAAGGCTCCGCTCTTCTCTGTAGAGAAAAGGGAGCTGACAGTTTGCTTGTGGTGATGCGGCAACAATCTTAACCAACAAAGATGAAGACAAGCTGAAAGCCAGGAAGCAAAACGGCAAATGGCCCCATCTGCCATACGGAGCAGATAGGGCCATCGCTAAGCCACTGAAATTGATGGTCGGGACGACTAGATTCGAACTAGCGACCTCACCCACCCCAAGGGTGCGCTCTACCAGGCTGAGCCACGTCCCGACGGAAGTCACAGGAGGCGCTGCCAGGGAGGCGGCGCAGGGTTTGTCTCCTGTGCGTCAGGTTCGATTGTACACGCTCCAGCCCAGGATCAGCCATCCGCGCCAAAGCCTCACGCCTTTGCCGAGGCACGATTCTTCGTAACAGCGCCCGGGTTCGGAGGCAACGAGACGTAAAACACAGCACCTTCGCCGGGAGCACTCGTGTAGCGAATCTCTCCGCCATGCCGCTCCACAATCTCTTCAGAGATATAGAGCCCCAGGCCATTGCCCAGATCGCCCTTGGTGGAGAAAAAGGGCTCAAAGAGTCGAGACTGTTGTTCTTTCGTCACACCCGCGCCATCGTCGCCAACAATGAGTTCTGCTCCGCCATCGCTTAGTGGACGCGCTTCAAGCCAAACGTTGCCACCAAGCGGTGCGGCGTCTACGGCATTTGAGACAAGGTTCGCGATCACCTGGCGAATTTGCCCAAGAATGCCCCAAATGGCTATGTCATATCCTTCGCGAACAGTGGCGGTGATGTTGCGGTTCAGTATCTTTCCTTGGAAGAGCCGCAACACCTCGGAGAAAAGCCCTCCCGCGCTGAACGTTTCCGCACCTTGAGAGTTTTCGCGGCTCCAGCGAAGCGTCTGCCGCGTGATGCCGGAAATGCGTTCCAGTTCATTTTCTGCCTGTGCCAGGTACTGCTGGGACTGTGCGTCCTCGGCTAGGTCATGCCTTACCAGGAACAGCAGGTTCGTAATGGATTCCAGTGGATTGTTGATCTCGTGTGCAATCACAGAAGTCATGCGACCGGTCAGGGCAAGCTTCTCAGTCATGCGCAGTGCGGCTTCGCGTTCGCGCCGCACTGTAAGGTCGATTACTGAGCCAATCCATCCGGCACGTTCGCCACTCTTGCGGCGGAAGGGCACAACGCGGACCATGTTCCACCGCAGTGTCCTGGGTTCGCCGCAAAGGATGCGTACCTCTTCTTCAAAGGGTTCGCCCATGTGGACGGCATTCTTCCAGACCTGATCGATGCGTGCCTGGTCCTCGGGCTCCAAGCGGCCTTCTTCGTACCAAACGCCTTGTTGTCCCAGCCCTTGTTCCAGCCAGCGGTCATTCACGTAGACCAGTTTTCCGCTGTCATCTGCCGTAAAAATTTTCTCTGGCAGAGCATGGGTTAACTGCTCGAAGCGCGAATTGGAGATCTCAGCCTCTTCTTCTGCACGACGCAGTGAGATGGTCCTCATGGCACCAAGAAATTCTCGGGCGGATTCCTCTTCCGCTTCCGTCCACTGAATGCTCTGTCCGCGAAATATCTCCCGCCACTTCTCAAACGATTTGCGAGGATGCAGATATTCGGGCCCAGTGGCTTTGCCGGGTTCACCTGCCCAGGTCACGGTGCGAACTGCCTGCGGTCGAAACCAAAGGATGTAACGTTGACGCACGTCAGAGATGCGAATGGCCAGCAGACCACTTGCCGTGTCGGCAAGATCAGCGGCCCAGCGCAGATCCTTGCTCAACTCGCGTGTCACGTAAATCTCGTTTTTGGGAACGCTATCCAGCCAGTCTGTAATGCGTGTAATGTCCGCGTCTGCGGGAACAGTGCCAGCCACATGATGCTTCCCATCAATGGACAGTACAACGCCCGCAGCAGCAGTGATCTGTTGAAGCACATCCATCTGGGTAGACAACACACCAAGGTAGTCGTTCTGGGCAGCGATGTCTGTCAGAAGCTGTCGCTGCACAAGATGAAAGCCGGTAAGTGTGTTGAGTCGCGCTGTGGCGCGGAACGTGGTGAGCTGCGTGCCCACAAGCTTTGAGAGCATGTCGCAAGCCGAACGGACCAGGTACGGTACCAACCGCCGCTCCGAATGGTGTCCGCTGATCAACCCCCACAAACGGCCTTCGCTCACGATGGAGATAGACATGGATGACACTGTGCCCATGTTCTTCATGTACTGGATATGCACCGGCGACACCGAACGCAGCACGGACAATGAAAGATCAAGAGTCTGTGGTGCTTCTTCTGTTGCGGAACGCAACGGCGAAGATGTTGCATACGCATCCGGAATAATGCGTACCGTGTTCTGCAGATAGAGTTCGCGCGCCTGCTTTGGAATGTCCGCAGCAGGAAACCGCAGGTCAAGATAGCTGGGCAGGCGTCCATTGTTCTGTTCCGACAGGACGGTTCCGTGTCCCTCTTCATCAAAGCTGTACAGCAGAACACGGTCATAGCCTGTGAGTTCTGCAACCTGTGCAGTGATTGCGTCGCAGAGTTCCTGTTCCGACTCCAGCTTGGACAACGTTCCAACGAAGTTGGTGATGATGGAGTTCATCATCTCCGACCTCACCAGCCGATCCTGCCGCTCAAATTCCAGGACACGCTTGCCCTCCACGCAATGCGTAATGACGGCATACAGTTCATCGCGGACACGGAAGGAACCGAGGTAGGTGATCATGCCTTCCGGTTCTAAAGCGCATTTTTGTTGATTGAGTGCGCTTAGCAATTCGCGGTCGAACAAAAGTTCAACGGACGCGTTCAGAATCAGCCTGAAGGGTGTGCGAAGTGAATCTGCTGCATTCTCGCTGGCCACCACAATATGTTCCTGGTCTTCATCCAGCCCCAGCAGAAAGCCGTGCGGCTGTATTGAGCCTGGAATGCGGATCGGCTCATGGGCGCAATCATTTGTGTCAATGGCAGACGGCATAGAAGAGTGCTTCGGCATTTCTTTTATTGGACATTAGCGGGAGTGTCGGCTGACGCGTGCGCGAATGAAAAAGTGTCGTGGGATTTGATGAGGCAAAAGGAATGGGGCTTATATTTTTGCCGACATGGCTTCCGCGAAGAGCGCGAACATATTTCTGGCGCTGGCAACCACAGTATCGGTGGCCTCTTCCGGCAGGTCTTCCAGGAATTCTTTGAACTGTCGCCAACGTTCTCCTGTGGCTTCGCCATATCCGCGGAAATAGCTGTCGCCCATGCCTTCGGCAAATCCAAAATGCTCTTCCAGGTGGCGAGCAAGAAGTTGTCCGCCGAGTGTGGAGCCTTCCATCACATACATACGCCCAAGAAAGACAGCGCGAGGATCGCCCGCAACAGCGGTCGACTGCATTCGTTCATGTGGCACCTCCTCCACTGAAGGTGCGAGATGTCCGAGAGTTTTCAGGTCGTTCGCCAGCAGGGCAGCGCGACGGCGTGTATGCAAAATTGGCCTCAGATCATTGGGCGCGTGAACGTCCGCCCAGTCGTCCCACGCTCGCACAATGCGATACATGCGCGCCAGGACATCGCCGTATTGCGGCAGTGTCAGCGATGGATCCATTAACGGTACGGTCGCCTCTGTGGCGTTGTGTTCCTCGCGTGTTGCATTGCGCAGAAGTGCAGTATCCATCCTGTCATCCATGGTACGTGGCATTCCTGCAGAGAGGTAAGCTCACGCGATCTTCAAGGCGTCCTGAAGGACGTTGTAATCCGCCAAAACACGGTCACCGTCCCAAAGAGCGTATCCCAATTCGCATTCGCGGCCTGCGTACGTAGCCGTGAGGAGTGACCCATGTCTCACGGCATCCGTATTTTTCGGATCGTTTTCGCCTGCCTGTTTTTCACTGCGATGCTGCAAGCGCAGACATCGGTTTCAATTCACGATGTGATGAAGAGCCTGCCGGGCGGCCCTTATCTGGGGCAGAGTGTCTCCACTAGCGGCATCGTTGTCGGCATCATGAGCGGCACCAGCACAGGCGGCGCAGCCTTTTACATCAGTGAACCCAGCACAGGATGGGACAGCCTGCAATCGACGGCAGAGGGCATGCCCATTTGGGCAAGCAGCGTAAGTGCCTGCAACAGTGTGAGCGATGGCGACGTGGTGACCGTCGTGGGCACGGTGACGAATGGCACGCTGGTGAATGCGGCCAATACGCCGGGCACAGGCATTACACCCACAAGCTGCACCGTGACCGGAACATCAACCATGACGCAGTCCATTGATCTGGCGAACTTCGGTGCGTTAACCAGTTTTGGCGATGCATTGGAGTACACGGGCATGTCTGCAACGGACAAATCGTTTGTGGCCATCTCGCCTTCCGGTGGATCGATTTCTGGTTCCGCGATGGTGGGCAACGGGCAATTCTGGGGCGTGCTTTCCAGCGGTATCACCACGAACGAACACATGTTTCGTTCCACCGGCATTGCGAAGGATGAGTACACACCCAGCGGCGCACCAAGTGGTGTGCCCACATGGAGCGGCAACCCGCAACGCATCTTGATTGACACCACAACGTTTGGCGGTACTGCCGTGAACATCACCGTGGGACAAACCATTACATGCAGCAACACAAATTCAACAGGCAAGGGAGCAACCGCTGGCATTGGTCTGATTGATTACACGTTGGGTTATGCGCGACTGCTGATCTTCAAAGAAACCACTTGCTCTGTAAGCGGCACGGTGGCTACTTCTGTTTCCGCCGTAGCAGACACAACGCACTTCAAAGTAGGAACGCTGGACCTGAACAGCTTCAACAGTACCGACGCGCTTTATGCGGCGGAACTGACCAAGGCTACGCTGGCGGTCATAAATGTCTTCGGCTCGCCCGACATCTTTGCGCTGCAGGAAGCAGGCAATCAGACCACGCTGCAATCACTGGCCACTTCGGTCAACACAGCAAACAGTGGATCAACAACCTACACCGCAACCGTTCTCGGCACAGACACCGTCAACAGCGGCTTCCTGATTAACACCACAACATTCAAGAACACGAACTTTGTCGAAGTGGGCCGCAACGCAACGTACACCACTGCATCCGGTGGCTCGGCAGCGTTATGGGATCATCCACCACTCGTGGCATCGGGCGAGTTTGTGCGCACAGGCAAGAACTATCCCGTAACCATCCTCAACGTACACATGGCATCGCGCGACAACATTGGCGACAGCACGCTGGGCGCGGATGTTCGCATACATCGCGCAGCACAGGCTGCCGCCATCAGCACGTTGGTGCAGCAGTATCAATCAGCAGGTGCGAACGTCATCGTCGCGGGCAACTTCAATGCCTACGAATACAACGACGGCTATGTGGATGTAACCGGTGTCATTGACGGATCACCCGCAGCAGCCACTGCGGTAACGCTGTATCAGGCAACAAGCACCACGGCCGCGCTGCACGACTTCACCACGGATATCACCGCAAACACGCGCTACAACATCATTGAACGCGGCAATGCAGCGGCACTGGAACACATTCTCGCTTCGAACACGGTGACGGATTCCTCAACTGCCTCTGCATCGTTGGCAAGCTATGTGAACGTGGTAACGCAGCCGCACTTCACCACGGATTATGCGGCGACAACAGAGAATGACACCACCACGCCTGCTGGCCTGACTTCGCATGATGGTTTCCTGGTGAACTTTGCAATTCCTCCCGTTCCCACGACAGCTTCTGTCTCTCCAGCCAGCATTAACTTCGGCGATGTGTATCTGGGCCACTCCTCATCACAAACCGTGACCGTAACAAACACCACCACATTCACCAGCACGGTGACGATCTCAAACATCGCCATCAGTGGCACCAACGCCAGCGACTTCACGCAAACCAGCACCTGCATCTCGCTCTCAGAAGGATCCACATGCACCGTGACGGTGACCTTTACGCCGTCGGCAACGGGCACGCGCACAGCAACGCTGACCATCACAAATGACTCCACCAGCAATGGCACGTTGACCGTATCGCTCACAGGGAACGGCGTGGATACAACGGCAACGCTAACGCCCACGTCTGCGACCTTTGCTAATACCTATGCAGGAGGCGGTGTCTCCGCCGCGCAAACGTTCACCGTAACCAACACCTCCGGAGTGGCGATTGCTGTGAACTCGGCGGCTGTAACCACCGGCTTCACCATTGCAAGCAACAACTGCACCACGTCGTTGGCGGCATCGGCCACCTGCACCATCAGCGTGACGTTTACACCCAAGACCACCGGCGCACAGACGGGAACGTTGACTGTGACGACAAACACCACAGCCAACCCCACACTGACCGCGACTCTGAACGGGACCGGCCTGCCCACCACGGCCACGCTCACACCCACCAGCGCCAGCTATGGAACACAGATCCTTGGCACAACCTCCAGCGCGACGGTGTTTACATGGAGCAACACCTCGTCCGTGCCGCTGACCATCTCCAGCGTGAGTGCAAGTGGCGACTACAGCGTGAGCGCCACCACCTGCACCGGCCAGATCGCAGCGAATAGCTCCTGCACTGCATCCGTGGTGTTCACACCCACCGTGCTGAAAACACGCACGGGCACGCTGACCATCTTGTCCACTTCCACGGCCAACTCCACACTGACTGCATCGCTCACCGGCATCGGCGTTGCCGATGTGGAAGCCGACGTGGATTCTGTGAACTTTGGCAACGTGGATGTGGGCTATAGCTCCGCGGCGCAGACCTTCACGGTGACGAACTACACCAACAACGCCATCGCCCTCACGGGTATTAGCATCACTGGCGATTACAGCTACACCACCACATGCGGCTCCGCGCTCGCTGGCAAAAGCGCGTGTACCGTATCCGTGATCTTTACGCCCACGGCCACAGGCACACGCACCGGCGCAGTTTCTATCACCACCAACGACACAAAGTACCCGCTGATTACCGTGGCGCTTACGGGCAACGGTGTGGACTTCTCCCTTGCGTTAAACCCCACCAGTGGCAGTACCATCGCGGGCGAGTCCGTCAGCGTCACAGCCACCACCACGGCCATCGGAGGATTCAACGCACAGGTCGCGTTCTCCTGCACGACGGTAGCGCAGGGTTCCACATGTGACATCTCACCCTCCACCTTCACCCTCAGCGGCACCAGGAAATCCGCCGTCACCATCACCACCACCAGCAAATACACGGTCATCGGCTATGGCAGCATGTTGCTTGGCCGGGGATGGATGATGGGGCTGCTGGGCGGCCTTGGTGCAGGAATCCTCTTCGCCGCGCGCAAACGTGCTCGGGTGGCCATGCGGCTGATGCTCTTATTGCTGGGGTTTGGGGTGGCTGTGGGCGCCATCTCCGGCTGCAGCAGCAAGTATCCGGACCTGAACTCGCCGTATACGGAACCGGGAACCTACGACTACACGGTGACGGTGACGGACGGCCAGATCAGCCATTCCGCCACCTACTCTCTCGCGGTTCGAGCCAAATGACGACGCTTTGGGGCGGGAAGTGTGAGCGCATTTCCCGCCCAAAGCGTCGTTATTTCGCCTTTTCCTGTACTCGCGCACCTGCCGCACCCCGTCAGACGTTGTGCAATCCCCATCCTTGCATCCGGAAAAGTTCGCCGGGGTGAGAGATTCCGCATCTGCGCTACAGGAAATAACGCTATGGCGACTACACTGCTTCATGCCGACGTGTTGAAATTTGCAACCCGGGAACGAGTCTCCGTTGCTATGGAGCTGGACGACATTGATACGCTGGCCCGGAATTATCGTCCGCGGCTACTGCGCTTCGTCATGGCCAGTGTCCGGGACGAGGATCTGGCAGACACGATCGTGCAGGATGCACTACTGAAGGCTTACCGCAATCGCGCCGGTTTCCGCGGCGATTGCAGCTTGAACACATGGCTGACGGGCATCGCGGTGAATCTCATCCGCGACCATGCGCGTACGCAGAAGTTCAAGTTCTGGAAGAAGGCTGGCGCGTCCTCGGTGGACGCCAGCGAAATGGCTAACCACCTGCGCAGCAGTGGCTCCTCGCCGGAGGGTACGTTACTGGCACGCGAGCAGGCGCTCCAGGTGCACCAGGCAATGGAGGAGCTTTCGCCAAATCAGCGCACCGTCTTCCTGCTTCGCTTCATCGAAGAGATGGAATTGGCGGAGATTGCCGAAGTAATGGATATGCCGGTAAATACGGTGAAAACACATCTGCATCGCGCGGTAAAATCCGTTCGAACGCGTGTAGGAGGGCAACGGGTATGACAGAACACAAACAAAACCCGATGGATTCCTCGGAACACCTCAGCGACGAGCTTTTCTGCGAAATGCTGGTCTCGCAGCATCGCGCCCCGGAGGAAACGGTAGAACTCGCGGAGATGAAGGACGCACTGGCGACCTACCGGACTGAAACGATGGCCTGGGCTGAGCGCCGCAGCGCCGCACAGCCTTCACTGGCTGCCGCTGCACGCCGCCAGCACCTGTGGTCTGCGGCTCCGCAGTGGGCCATGGCCGCTGTGGCCATCATGTCGATTACGGTCGGTGTGCTGCACTTTACGGGCGTTCCCGGCGACGAAACGGCCATGGATGAACAAACAATTCCTGCCGCGGCTGTGGCGCAGGCCAATCCGCAGCAGCAGATTGCAGACGACAACGCTCTTCTGGAATCGATTAACTCCGCACTGAATACCGGAAGCACTCTGCCAGTGGATGCGCTGGGTCTGAGCCGTGCACAGAATGCCGGAACACGGCATCATGGAAGTGTGGAATAGCAAGAAGTTCTATGGAAGGCAATGATGACGCTGGGACGCAATAGCCGGATGCTGCTGATGGGCTGCCTGATGATGGCGGCTACGGCGGCGTACGCCCAGGGCCCCGGTGGCCCAGGCGGTCCGGGTGGTGGTCCTGGTGGAGGCATGGGTATGCCCGGCGGCGGTGGCCGTATGGGCGGCATGCGTGGCGGTATGCCGCACGGCGATGGCTCTGGCGGCATGCGCGGAGGCTCCCGCGGCAACAGCAACAGTGTGTCCGGCCGTTGGTGGGACAACAAAGGCATGGCTAAATCGCTGGGCCTGAACAGCGACCAGCAAAAGCGCATGGACCAGGTGTTCTCGCAGAACCGCGACACGCTGCAGCAGCGCTACGACGCGTTTGTGAAGCAGCAGGCCAAGCTGGACAACCTGAAGCGCAGCAACAACGCCTCTGAGAATGACCTGTTCACTGAGATTCAGCGCACAGCGCAGGCGCGCGCCGAGCTGGAGCAGGCATACACGCACATGCAGTTGCAGATCCGCGGAGAAATGACGCCGGATCAGATCAACAAGCTGGACGAAGCATCGCACTAAGCGATTGCTTGTGACACAAGAAGAAAGGCCCGGCAAGCAGCCGGGCCTTCCTCATTTGTGATCACTTACGCGTCTTTTTCGGTAACTGCCTTCATCGGCTTCTGCGGATAAGGCCGTCCAGCGTTCAGCGTCTTCTCCAGGTCGTCGTCATAGCCGTACATATCGCGGAAGAAGTGCATCTCGCCATCGTCGCTCCACGCCGTGCCATAGAAAACCACAACAGGAACCGGCTTAGGCAGCAGCACCGTCTTGTTGTCCTGGCCGTCGTTCATGGCGTCGGCAATGGATTCCTCATCCCACTTGGAACTGTCGCGCAGCAACCAGTCTGCCAGCTTCGGCGGGTCCTGCAAACGAACGCAACCGTGCGAGTAATCGCGGCGCGTGCGGGTAAACAGTGCCTTCTCATTCGTATCGTGCAGATAGACATTGAACTGGTTCGGGAACATGAACTTCACCAGCCCCAGCGAGTTTGAAGTGCCTGCCTTCTGCCGAACCATCTGCGTCCCTTTGTCGATCGCAGCAATGTTCGGTGTAACCAGGTTGCCCTTCAGGTCTACGGTTTCGTAGTTCTTGGCGCCCAGATAGCCGGGCTGCTTCTGCATGTGCGGAATGATCTCTTTACGCGCAATCGACGGTGGCACATTCCAGTACGGACGGAAGACAAGATACTTCATCTGGTCTGCAATCACCGGCGTGTGGTGTGTGTCGTCATCACTCTTGCCATCCACCACGTTCATGCGGAAGACCTCGTGATGATCGTTGCCCGTGCCTTCAAACGCGCGCAACTCAAACTCCGGCAGGTTCACAATGATGGCTGCATTCTGATAGTCGTCATTCAGCCAGCGCCAGCGCTCCATCGTGTCCACAATTTGCGTAACGCGTGCTGTAATCGGCGTATTCAACGCATCAATCGTGGCACTGCCAAGCTTGCCGTCTTCGTTCAGACCATGACGATGTTGAAAGTGCTTCAGCGCTTCTGTCAGGTCTGCAGACGAAGCCGTCGCATTCGCATCGCCGCTGTAGTCACCCAGCAACGTCAGCTTCTGCTGCAGCGACTGCAACGCAGGATATCCCGCTGTAATCGCAATGGATTTCGCCGACGGATTCATTTCAGGCAGTGGATCGGTGTGATCCTGCGGTACCAGGTCAAGGTATTGCTTCAGCCCAGTCTTCAGCGCTTTGTATTGCAACGACTGCGGCTCCACAGCATCCACTGCTGCGGTGACGTCAGACGCGTCGACGATCTGCGTGTTGAGAACAGTGACCACATCAAGCTTCTTTTCGTTGTAGCCCTTCACACCGAATGTGAAATGCGCAGGATTCGTGCGGCCCTGGTGCAGATCGTTGAGATACCGCATCGCATTCACCGTCAGCGCCACATCAAACAGAGCAGCGCCCTCCGGCGATTTCAGGTTCGCCACGCGCTCGCTCCATCGGCTGGCATCGTAATCTTCCGGACGCAGGCCACGCTGCATGGCGTTGGAAAACTCCTGCAACATCGCATCCGCCTGCGCGGTGGGCTTGCCGTTCTTCACCCACAACAGGTCGAAATCGTGCGTGTCGTACAGGTTATTCACCTGCGCCTGAATGTCTGTGAAGTCGGGATACTTCATTCCGTCGATGTGGCCCGGCGTAATGCTGGCAACAATCTGCGGCGTGTAATCCGGTTCACTGCTGGTCGCGTGATGAATGATCTGGTGCGTGCGCTTGCAACCGGAAAGAGGAAGAAGAGCGAATACAACTACAAGAGCAAATCGACGAACGTAAGTCTGCATAGAGTCCTGCACGCTTGGATGCGTAAATTGGCGCATGTGGTATTCGCGTACCGAATGCGTTACGGTAGAGCCGGATGGAGCAACATTTCTTTCACCTGCAACTGCGCATGTTGGGCATGGGACTATGGCTGCACGCGGAACTCGTCGGCGACTCTCCCGGCCCAGACCATGCACTGCGTCACCTGCGACCGGTACGCTTCCGCAACGAATCTGAGGCCCTTCGCGCGCTCACCGCGGCAGACGTGGGCACATGGTCCAGCTTCCCGCACGAGGGCATCCACGCCACGTTGAACCGCACCAGTCTTCGCACCCTCGGATTTCGCGGCAATTTCTAAATATTTCCTTGCTGTATCTACCGTGCGAGGGCGTTAGAATCCAGCATCCGGCATGCTGTCCCCAAAGCACTGCCGCTGCGAGGGCGTTCCCATGAAGCGAAGAGAGTTTGTCACCGCCGGCCTGCTGGCCGCGCCGTCACTCATGCTGGCGCAATCACTGCCTGAAGACAACAACGCACAGGTTGTTCCTGCAGGCGCTGATCGGCTGGGCGAGGTACACAGCCTCGGCTTTAGCAGAATGTGTTTCAAGGTTCCATCCGCTCAAACCGCAGGCGGAATGTTTTTAATGGAACATGACAACCTGACGAAGGGTGGCCCTTACCGCCACTTTCATCCCGCGCAGGATGAATACCTGTACGCATTAGAGGGCGAGTTTCGTGTGGAGATCGGCACGAAGAAATTGATCCTCAAGCCCGGTGATTCCGTATTAATGCCGCGCAAGGTTCCGCATGTCTGGGCGCAGACCAGCGATACACCGGGCAAGCTCCTCATCGCGTTCACGCCAGCAGGGCGCATGGAAGAGTTTTTCCGCGATTTTGGCAAGACGGGGAAGCTACCCTCTGATCCTGATGTTGTGCGCACCTATGGCCTGGAGCGGGTCGGACCGCCACTGGTTCTCTAAAGCTCGGCAGCCTGCAGACGCATCGCTTCTGCTGCCAGCGGCCCCGCAGGGTCGTCTTCGTGCTTGTAGTACACAAACACGTCGCGCTCCGCGGCCATCGCATGAAACTTCGCCGCCTGGTCGGCAAGGGTCACATCGTCGTACCCACCCGCCATGCGCAGCCGATAGCAGGCAAAGTCCTTCGCCGTCTGCACTTCGGGCGTCTTCAGGTCTTCGCTTTCCGCAATGCACACGGCGGCGTTGAATCGGCGCAGAACGCTCCATGTCGCGTCATCGAACCATGAGACATTGCGGAACTCAAAACACACGCGCCCGGCCTGCGCCATCTGGGGCAGGGAAAGGAAGTCTTCCAGCTTCGCGATGTCAGCCTTGAAGTTTGGCGGCAACTGAAACAGCAGCGCACCCATCCTGCCCGCATTCCGAACCGGCGTAAGTGCAGTCAGGAAACGGTCGACGGCGTCGCCGCACTCCTTCAGCCGTTTGCGATGCGTGATGATTTCAGGTGCTTTAAATGAGAATCGGAAGTCCGGCCCCGCCGCCTCCATCCATCCGGCAAGCTGTGTCTCCGTGGGCAGCGCGCGAAAGGTGTAATTCACCTCAACCGAGTTCAACCGCGTGGCGTAATGCTCCAGAAACCGTTTCTGCGGCAGCTTGTCAGGGTAGAAGCCTGGTTTCCACGTTGCGTACGCCCAGCCGGAGGTGCCTGCGAAGAGAGCCATGCCCAACAGACTCTCACACTGCAAAGAAGAACGGACACCCGGTTGGGTGTCCGTTGCTTAATTCTTGGGGCGGCTAGAGGGATTTGAACCCTCGACATCGGGTGCCACAGACCCGCGTTCTAACCCCTGAACTATAGCCGCCATTACAGGTACGATTGTACCATCCAAAAGCCCTTCTCAGGCCTTATGCTTCCTGCATGCCCGTGAATGCCACTTCTGCTGATCCGGATTTTGCCCGGACGCCTGATTCCGATATTGTTAGCACTGCAACGGTAGAAGCGCCGCGTACAGAGCGCCTGTTGAGCGTCGATCTTCTGCGCGGACTCACCATCGCATTCATGATCCTGGTGAACAACCAGCCCGGAGACAACGGCTTCTTCGAACTGCGCCATGCGCAATGGAACGGTTTTACCCTGACGGATCTGGTCTTCCCCACGTTCGTATTTCTTGTGGGACTGTCGGTGGTCTTATCCATGGCCACGCGACTTGCCAAGGGCGCATCGCGGCGCACGTTGTTTCTTCACACGCTTCGTCGTTCCGCCATACTGGTTGTCTTCGGGCTCATCGTAAACACATTTCCTTTTCAGCATCTGGACAGCATCCGTTTCTACGGTGTGCTGCAGCGGACCGCCATTTGCTATCTGGTCGCGGTAACGCTCTGCCTGCTGAGTTCCGGGTGGAAAGACAAAGCGGTCGTCGCTGTCGCCTGCCTCGTCAGCTATTGGCTTCTAATGCGTTACGTGACCGTTCCCGGATGCGGCATACCAACGCACGAAATTCCTATCAACGATCCCAACTGCAACCTGACTGCGTATCTTGACCGCGCCATCTTCGCGCCACAGCATCTCTACCAGCGCGTGCGCGACCCGGAGGGGCTGCTCTCAACACTGCCCTCCATCAGCACGGTTCTCTATGGCGTGCTGGCGGGCATGTGGCTGCGTACCAAGCGCTCCAACGCCGCGAAGTCCGCCGGAATCGCTGTGGCGGGTGTTGCGCTGGTTTCTTCTGGCCTGCTGTGGAGCATCGTCTTTCCCATCAACAAGAAGCTGTGGACCAGCTCGTTCTCGCTGTTCGCAGGCGGACTCAGCCTGCTTCTGCTGGCAGCCTCGGTCTATCTCATTGACGCGAAGCGCTGGGGCCGTTCAGGGCTTGCCGCCAACGAAGCGCCGGCTATCTACAAACCGCTCATGGTCTTTGGCACCAACTCCATCCTGGCCTACATGGTGTCAGAGCTGCTGCCGCCGATCCTTTCGCGGATCAAAACTTCCGACGGAAACATCCTGCGTACCTTGCATTACAAGCTGGATTGGCTGATACCGGGCCACGGCTGGCCGGAGCTTTGCTATGGTCTGATCGCCGTGTTGGTCACATGGCTCATCGTGCTGCCGCTGTACCGTAAACGCATCTTCCTGCGGGTGTGACTTTCCCTGTGACGGGAAAGCGAGTTGAATAGACATAGCGATGCCGCCACGTCCCACATCCGAGCCCGAAATCCTGCGCCCACGCTTCGGCGGTGGCGGCGACTTCTTCAGCGACCGCAACCTCGACCTGCTTGCGCATATTCTGGACGACTACCTGCGCATCCCCGGCACGCAGATCCGCTTCGGACTCGATGGCATCGTCGGCCTGATCCCCGGCATCGGCGACGTGCTGGGTGCCATGGCCTCGTGGATCATCATCCTGGCCGCGTGGCTGCGCGGAGTACCGCGCATCACACTGGCTCGCATGTTTGCCAACGTGGCCATTGAAACCATCGTGGGCACTGTACCCATCCTGGGTGATGCCTTCGACATTGCATGGAAGGCCAACCGCAAAAACTTCGCGTTGCTGGAGCGCTCGGTCGGCACCATCCCCGTTTACAAAGACGGCGCGTCCTCCACTCCGGCCCTTGGAGCCACACCGCAGCAGCGCCGTCGCCATCAGCTTTCTGACTGGCTTTTTCTCAGCACGCTCTTCTTGGGGATGATGCTGCTTTTGGCCATCCCAATCCTGCTGCTGGCCTACATTGCAGGGCGTTTCTTCGCAATGGGCGCACACCATTGATGCAGAAGCCCTCAATAAAGGTAAAATAGGACACAGTCGGGGCGTAGCGCAGCCTGGTAGCGCATCTGCTTTGGGAGCAGAGGGTCGGGAGTTCGAATCTCTCCGCCCCGACCATCGAATCTCTCCCTCAACATTTCACAGTGAATGACTAGCGCTCAACAGCGCGCTCTAGGCCCTCGTATCCTGCCAGCGTTCGGAACGTCAGGGAGTATCGTAGCGACTCGACTGGCGGGATACTGTGCTCCCATTGCGTTCGAACTTCACCCTCCAGAATGTAGATCGATCGTGGCTCAAGTGTTTGAGACCTGCGAATCCAGCCTGTCCCCGTGGAAAAACGAAGACGCATGATTGCTGGAGCCAGTAATGAGACACCAACAATCACACCGAATTGCGGCTTGTCCTTGTGCCAGCCGATTCCAGCGCCTGGCGGATACTGATTGACTCCGCCTTGCTGAATTTCATCCACGTTCCTTTTCGCAAAAGCCGCTGCTCTCCTGCGTAGCTCCTCAATAAATTCTGGAAACGGATTTGCGCGCTCCACTCTACGGGTCGCATAGTCATAGCGAAGGCCAAACGACGTGACGTGCCGATTGCCGACGTGGCCATGAAACTCGAATGGCTTGAGTTCGAGTTTTGAGAGAGAAGCTGCGAGAGAGGCTTCTTCCGCTTTGCTGATGATGTTTTCCTCGTAACGAAACCCGCTCGGCATCATGAGGGGTTGCGTATTCTCCAGCTCGGCAAAGAGAGATTGTTGCGCACCCATAAGCATCTCCATTCTGTGCCTCAAAACAAATTCATCTGCGGCGTGCGTACGGCTTTGTGTTGTCTCTCGTCATCGAAAACTGTTCTGCCTCCAATGGACCTTGAAATCGCTCGTTCATGCGCTATTGCAGCCTGAAAGTCTGCCAGCGGTTCCTGTTGCTCTTCGACATCGCGGGTCAATCGATCCAATCTCCGAAAACCGTCGAGCTTGTCTGTGTGTCCGAGCCGAGCCGCTTCTAAGGAGCGGCGCAAAACAGCGAGCGAGTCGTCATACACCTTCAAAGGGACAGGGAAGGGATGACCATCTTTGCCTCCATGCGCGAATGAGAAGCGTGCAGGATCAGAGAACCGGCTTGGTGCGCCATGGACCACCTCAGCAATCAGAGCCAGCGATTGCAGCGTACGTGGACCGAGCCCTTCCAGCAGAAGTAACCCAGCAAAGTCGCGAAGATCTGCATCATGCGCAACTGCCAAAACCGCGCCCAGTCGTTTTAGATCAACATCCTTTGCCTGCACATCATGATGCGCAGGATCGTAAGTCTTCGAGCTTCGCTCAGCACATTCTCGACTGGCTCTTTTGTCATGGCGAGCAAAGCATCTTGCGCGTTCCTGGCGCGGGCATCCACCAGGTTCCTTATCTCTCCCTGTGGCTTTCCGATGATTGCGGCATGTGGATTGGAAACAAAGTCGCGAACTGTGGAAGAGTGCCAGTGATAGCGGCGCGCCAGGTGGGTGCGGGGATTCATTCCTTGTTGAATGACAGCCCACTCTCCAGACCTCGTGACTACGAACGAATGAAGATAAAGCTGGAACCCATCCACAACTGCATTGTTGTCCACTCGCGCTGTCAGACGACTTGTCCGCGCCAGGGCCTCGCCATCAAGGCCAGTGTTGTGGGAGAAGGTTCGAAGTTCGTCTGGAGTGCGGACGGAATGGCGTCCGCGGCCACCACAAACTACCAGACCGAGCTCCGAAAAGCGTGGATTAAGTCCATGCTTGAGCGCATTCATAACGGAGGTGGTGATGCCCGACGAATGCCAGTCCATGCCCATAACAGCGCCATAAGCCTGGAACCAGAAAGGGTCGCTCAATTTCGTCAGAAATTCTGACTGCCCGTAGTTCAAAATCACTTGTTCAGCGATAGCTGTTCCCAGTTCGGTCATGCGATTCGCAAGCCATGGAGGCACACGGCCACCATGGAGCGGAAGATCGGCAGTCCCAGAACGTTTCATCATTCTCCTCGCACTATCTATTTTCGCTATTTATTCGCCTTAAATCAAGATCTGCTGCAAGCGGTCGTTCCAGCTTGATGAAGCAACGCCTTGTCGTTGGCCATCGAATACTCTGGCCAGCAGGAACGGCGCGTTTTTACACTGCCGGGGCATCCATTGGATGCAATACGCATTCGCGATCTGTCTTGCGGAAGAGCTGGCCTTAGGTGGACTTATTGGCTGTATGAATTGCCAGCGCTGACGGCGTAGCTTTTCTCGTACCATCGTGTTCCAGAAACGAAGGAACACAGGTCGGTCGAGCGAATCAGGAGGGGCAGACGATGTGTCGAAACGCAGCTTGCCTACACCTGAAAACGTATTCGTTTCTTCTGCTCGTCGTGCCACACCTGTTAGCCGCGCAGAGCAACTCCACGAGTGCCGCGCAAACGAATCCATCAGCGCAAACGTCGGACGCACCCACGAATCGAACCAACCAGCTCCGGCAACGACTCGACATCGACTCAGAGGCTTTGTCGAAGATCCCCGCCATGCCGCTGATCCAGCCTGACCCGCTCCGTAGCATCATGGACCCCATCAATCGAACTACGGATCACCTGGAAAAATCCGAGCGGCTGAAGTTGGGTGCCACTTACACATTTCTGAATCAATACGCCACCGTCACTCCAGACGAAGTCCGACACAATCAGGGCAGTGGTCGCCTTGATTTCACCGGTGCATGGCGCGCATACGCGACGGAAGGCTCTGCCGGATCTATCAGCCTGCTCGTGCGTTCCGGGACGAACATCGGCATCAGCCAGCAGTTCAATTTAAGCAACAGTCTCGGTTCCGCACTGACGCTGAACTGCCTGCAGGGCGGCGGCGCGCAGCAACCCATCACGTTGAACATCCTGTACTGGCGACAGGACATGCTCGGCCGAAGACTTTCTGTGTATGTCGGGAAAATCCATCCCAACCAGCACATCGCGCTAAGCATGTTCAACGACGACGAAACCGCGCAATTCCTGAACGGTGCGAACGATGGAAATGCAGCGATTGCTTACAACGGAACATATGCTGGCGGAGCAGCCGTTGAGTATCAGGCAACGCGCCATCTCTACATCCATGCAGTCGCAGTCGACACGGAGGGCGCAGCAGACAGAGACCTGTCCACGATGGCAAACAAGAAGTTCATGGAGGCCATCGAGATCGGTTACTTCTCCGGCACTCTCGGTAAGCGATACCAGGGCTTCCACATTGGCATGTGGCGCGACGATACCAAGGATCAGGGCAGCGGCTTCGGCGGCGGTGGCTCTGTTGAGCATGAGTTCAATAGCGGCTGGGCGCCGTTCGTGCGTTACGCTCTCGCCACCGATACCGGAACCACGCTGCGAGAAGTCCTCGCTGTGGGATTAACGCAGGTGCATCCATTCGGCCGCCAGGGCGATATGTTCGGTGCCGCATTCAATTACAGCGAACCAAGCGCAGGCAAACATCATGAGAGCGTATTCGAATCGTTCTATCGCCTTCGCTTAACGCAAAGCGTCGATCTTGGCCCTGATCTGCAGGTCTCCATTCATCCCACCAACGCAACCAGGGCGTACACCACCACGCTCCTCAGCGCACGCATGCGCATCATTTTCTAAGCTATCTTCGCGCCGGCTTCAGCTTCTATCAGTTCATCTTCACCAATCGGCGGCTTGGGGAAGCCTCCGCCAAACTTCCACACAAGCGATAGCACCAGCGTGCCCAGCACAAGGCTCAAGAGCGCGTCGGTAATCAGTGCGCCGCGTGCTCCCAGGTGGCTCGCGCCCTTGCCATCCATGAAGACAGAGCCTGCAATTGCCAGATTGCACGCCGCAATCGAAACGGCATACTGCGTAGCGCTGAGTGGATTGTTCTTGCCCACAATCTGAAATACCAGCGCGCTGGTCGCGGTGTAGTTAATGCCTGCCATCAGGTTGTAAAAGAAGAGTCCGCCTGCAAACACCCAGGGAGTCTTCGGACCAAAAGCCATCGCAAGCGATCCAAGTGCAGCAACCATCGCAGGTGCAATAAATAGAAAGCGGCGATCAAAGCGATTGCTCAACGGCCCGCCAATCGCTGCGCCAATCGCGCATGCAATGGTGAACAGCAATCCGACCGAAAGATTCGTCAGCTCCGGGCTCGCATGAAAGTCCGCGCCCATACCGCCGAAAAGATTCTGCAAAGCAAACGTCGCAGAAGGAATCACGAAGACCAGCAGCGCAAAAAGATAACTCGGTTGCCGCGCCGTCTCCCACAGATCGCTGAACAGTTTGCGCATGGCCTCGCCCACACGGCGCGGAACGCGGTCTTCCTTCGGAATGAAGAAGAGTGGAGTGGCTCCCAGAAGAATGGGAATCGGCACCGTGAACATTGCAACGCTTGTGGGAAGATTGCGAACCTCCCACACACTCAATGCGCCGCCTGCTCCCGTCAGTGCAAGGTAACTGATGTTGAGCCACGCGCTCGCTGCAGAGTGCTGCGATGGACGCACAAGATTCGGCACCATGCCGCCAATGGTGCTGGTGTACATCTGATTGCACAGATAGCCAAAGAAGACCACCAGCATCAACGCCGTAGCGTGCGGCCCGTGGCCTCCGTTTTCCGCTGCAGCCGCGAGCATCGGCACAGAGAAGCACAGACAAGCCGCTGCAGTGATCGCCAGCAATCCTGCCCACACACGACGCGGCAAAGCGCAGTCCACCAGCGGCGTCAGCAAAAAGCTGACATAACTGGCCGTCAGAATCAGCGCGATCATATCGGCGGTGCGCCCCAGCGTCACGCCGTGCTCGGGCATCAGTTGCGAGAGACTGACTGAGGCAAAGCCGTTGTATGTCCCGCCGTAGAGAATGCCCGTAACCCACGCGGGCATGTAGCGACGTTGCGATGCAGTGGGAGCGGCGGAAGACATTGCGTTATCGTAGCTGCTGCGCGCATGGCCACGCGCAGAAATTCTTCGCCATCTTCAGACCCGCCGACGATCGTTGTTTGCCGTGGCCGCTGTACCTTGCATCGAAGTTGTGAAGTGTGGAACGGTGTCATCACGCGACGCGTATTAGGGCTTGATATGCTGAGAGACATACCCATGGACTCTGGTGCCTCACGTCGGCTTTTGTGCTGCGCTGCAGCCGCATTGTTTGCGGTGCTGCCTGTCGCGGCTCGGGCTCAGGCGTCGCCCACACCCACGGGCGAACCCGAAGTGCTGCACGGCAACAACGGCTCCATTACTGAAGTAGGCGTGCTGGGGCGCGCGGAATACCGCATCGACATCCCCGCATCATGGAATCATTCGCTGGTCGTCTTCTATCACGGCTACTCCGAATCGCCATTTCGTTTTCGTCTCGATGGCAGCATCGGCGCGCAGCCCGAACAGATGTACAAGCGCGGATTCGCCGTCATCCAAAGCGGCTATAGCGAAACCGGATGGGCACTCCAGGCAGGTTATGCAGACACGGAATCGCTGCGCCGTTACTTCGTAAAGAAATACGGTCCCCCTCGCGAGACCTTTGCCGCAGGCGGATCGATGGGCGGCGCGCTCACCATGATCACCATGGAGCTGAACAAGAACACCTACGCAGGCGGCCTGAACCTGTGTGGCGCCGTGGGCCCAAGTTACGTTCACCTGGACCGCCGTTTCGCCACGCGTGCCGCGTTCGATTACTACTTTCCCGGCCTGATGGGCCCGCTGGACCCTGTCCCTGCAAACTTTGAAGAGAGTGAAGCGCTGCGGCAGAAAGTTCTCGCTGCATTACGCGCCAAGCCAGATGCCGCACTCGCCATGCGCGAACTCACGCAGTTGCACTCTGACGTGGAGGTAGCCCGTGCCATCGGCTACTTCACCTACGTCATCGGCGATCTTCAGAAAAAAGCGGGCGGCAATCCCTTTGACAATCGCAACTGGATCTACACCGGCACCAGCGTGAACACGGCGACCGACTACGCGCTGAACGACGGCGTCCGCCGCTACGCACCGGACAAAGCAGCACGCGATTACCTGATGGCACATTACTGGCCCAGCGGGCGTCTGACGAAACCCATGCTGGCGCTGCACACCATCTACGATCCGCTGATTCCGGCGAATAGCCTAACGCTGTACGCCAGCGAAGTGGCCCACGCTGGTTACGCCGACAACCTGGTGCAGCAGTACGTACACCGCGAAGGCCATTGCACCTTCACGTCAGAAGAAGTCGGCCACGCCTTTGACGAATTGCTGACATGGGTTCACAGCGGCAAAGCTCCGCAAGCCGGCCTGCTGCACTGAGAAAAGATCCTGCCGGACTACGGCAGCTTCAGCGTAATGTCCTGGACCTTCTTGTTATCGAAGGAGCTGAGATTCTTGCTGTCGGACTTCTGCCCGTTCAAATCGGCCCACAGCTCATAATCCGTCGACGTGGAGAGCTGGGCAAAGCGAAACTGCCCGTCTTCCGCCGTGATGTAGCTGCGCTGGGAGAGTGCGCGCGTGTCCTTGAGATGAACAACGGCACCCTTCACCGCCGCGCCAGACTTGTCGACAACGGTGCCGGTCACGCTGCGTGTCGCAGCGGCAGCCTGCGCCTGTGCGGAAGGCACGGTGAGGCTCACAGGGGCCAGCACAAGGCCTCCAGCAAGCAGAAACGGAAGGATACGCAATCGGTTCATGTATCGCCTGTGCGGTGGTTGCCGTGTTCTGTCCGCGGCAACCACCGTCCCTTATATCGAATAGAACCCGAAGTGACCGCGAGAGTCGCGATTACTCCTCGTCCTCGTCATCGTCTTGAGAGCGACCGTAGTCGTCGTCCTCGTCGTCGTAGCCTTCTTCGTCCACCGGCGCAATCTGCAGGGGCTCCGTGGAGATAATCTCCAGTTCTGTCCCACACTCGTCGCAGGTGATGGTTTCGCCCTCTTCGACTTCGTCCACATCGATGTCGAGCAGGTTATCGCACTCTGGGCAAGTCGCTGCCATGATCGTTCCCTCTAGCTTTGGTGTTGTGTTGCAGGTCCGGTACGTGCCGGTGTCCCCATAGTATTGTTTTCCCGCTCAGCTGCCGGTGTGCGTTCTTGCTACAGACGCACACCACGCCGCGCGGGGTTGTTTCGTGCGGCCACTTCAGCCGCTAAGACGGTCGTGCCACTTCAGCAGAGTACACAACTCTCTTTACGCATGCCGAGAACGAACTGTGATGAAATGATGGAGATGTCCCCGCGCGACCCAGTCACGCTCACCCTGCCACCCTTCCGCGGCGCCGTTCGCCGTCTCGTGATCGCGTTGCTGGCGGTATATCTGCTGACCGGCCTGTTTGCAGTGCTCATGCCGTCTGTCTGGCACTTCATGGGGCTTTTCTTCCTGCTGACGCCGTTGTCCGTGATTCGCCACGGTTACATCTGGCAGTTGCTGACGTATCCGTTTTTCAATAGCGGCATCCTCTCCTTTGCCTTCGCGCTCCTGAACCTGTGGTTCACCGGCGCCATGCTGGAAGACATTCGCGGATCGCGCTGGTTTACCGAACTGTTCTATGCGTCGGCAATCGGCGGAGGCATCCTGGCAACGCTGCTTACCGCTCTGCCATATCTGTTCACGGCCGGACGCGTCACCCTGCCTCATCTTGATCCCACCATCGCAGTGGGCGGCGTTGGCGCGCCGTTATTCGGCGTTCTCGTCTCCTTCGCCATCTTCTTCGGCGACACAGAATTTCTCCTGTTCTTCGTCCTCCGCGCCAAGGCGAAATACGTCGTCTGGATCGGCGGCCTCATTTACGTGGCCATGTTGATCTTTGAAGGCAACGCGCTGTGGGCACTGCTGGCCATCTGTTGCGGACTCACCGGCTACGCTTACACAACGCTCGCGCACCGCGGCGGTCTAACCGCTTCCACCAGCGAACGCTGGTACGGCATACGCAACGGCTACTACCGCTGGAAGCGCCGCCGCGCCGCGCGCAAGTTTGAAGTCTACATGCGCAAGCAGGACCGCATTGTGAAATTCGATGAAGACGGCCGCTACATCGCGCCGGAAGAAGAACAGCGCAATCCCAACGATCGCAAGTGGATGAACTAACGCCGCTCCACCACGATTATGAGCGACTGGAAGCGCGCACCTGTTGCAGCTTCTCACGCAGCCTTTGCACAATCTCCGGATGTTCACTCGCCAGATTGTGCAATTCATACGGATCGGCCTTCAGATCGTAGAGTTCCAGCGGCGCAGTCGGATACGCAGACTGACCCCAGAACTGCCGCGTGGACTTCTCTGTCAAACCACCCGTCTCTGGCCTGGTATGAGTGCCCGGACGCTGCGAACGATCCACCAATTTCCACTGGCCTTCCACAATGGCAAGCACCGTAGCCTCTTCCACCAGTGATTCCCGACCAGTAGTGGTGCGCCCCAACAACGGCTGCAGCATGTTCTGACTATCCTGCGCAGACCCAGCAGGCACAGACTGTTTCGTAAGCGCAGCAAAGCTGGCCAGCAGATCCACCTGGCTAATCAACGCATCGGATACGCCCGGCTTCACCGTGCCTTGCCAGCGAACAAGAAACGGCACGCGCGTTCCGCCTTCTTGTATGGAGTACTTACCACCACGCCACGGCCCTGCGGGTTTGTGCTGTCCCAGCTTGCGGTCGGAGCCATCGTCATAACCGTCATTCACCACCGGCCCGTTGTCTGACGTAAAGATCACCAGCGTGTTCTCATCCAGATGATTCCGCTTCAACGCAGCCAGCACCTGACCCACACTCCAGTCCAACTGGCTTATCACATCGCAGCGCACACCGCAGGTATTCTTGCCCGCAAACTCCGCAGCAGGAGCACGCGGCACATGGATATCGCTCGGCGTGAAGTACAGCAGAAAAGGCTTGTCATGATTGCGATCAATGAACTCCACAGCCTTGCCTGTGAAGGTCGCGGCCATCTTCTCATCCACCCATCGCGCAGACTTGCCACCCTCCATCCATCCAATGCGGCTGATGCCATCCACAATGGTTCCGTCGTGTCCTTCACTCAGCTTCATCTTCAGCAGTTCAGGGTCTTCTTTACCAGTAGGTTCGTTACCTATCTTTGTCTTGTATGAAACGTGGATCGGGTCTGCAGGATCAAGATTCACCACGCGATGATTGTGTATGTAAACCGTGGGCACACGATCCGCCGTAGCAGCGAAATAGAACGCATCATCAAAGCCAAGCTCGCACGGCCCCGGCTTGATCTCGCCATTCCAGTCAATCGCTCCATCACCCAATCCAATGTGCCATTTGCCCACAAGCCCCGTGGCATATCCAGCAGATTTCAACACCGATGGAATGGTCGCCTGCTGCGGATCAATCAGCAGCTTCGCATCGCCCGGCAACACCGCAATGCCATCCTTCCGCCACGCATAGCTGCCGGTCATCATGGCATAGCGAGAAGGCGTGCAGGTTGCCGCATCCGTATGTGCATTCGTAAATCGCAAACCCTGACTGGCAAGCGAATCAATATGCGGCGTCGCAACATCTTTTGCGCCATAGCTGGATATATCGCCATAGCCAACATCATCCGCAAGAATCACTACGATGTTGGGTCGGCGCGTCGCAGCAGCCAGCAGGCTGGGTGCAGATGTAACAGCAGCAGCCGCTGCCAATCCACCAAGAAACCGTCTGCGATTCATACGCATATCCATAGCCACCGCTCTCTTCTCTCATCTCGTGCCAGCGAAGGCACATGCCATGCAGCGGGATGATTCTTTCACAAACCGCACAAAGAAGACCGTCATCGCAACGCATGATTTTGTTCTTTCGTTAACACCATTTCACGCATCCAAGCCAGCGAAGGAGATTTTCGCAATGGCTGATCTGGCAACACTCCAGCAGAAGTATGAACCCGTCCTGAAGGCAATTGACCGCTTCACCCCGGAAGGCGCGCAACTGCAGGACGTATCCCTCGCAGGCGACAAGCTGCACGTAAAGGCAACGCTGCCTTCGCAGGTAACGCTGAACTTCGTATGGGATCAGATCAAGAAAGTCGACGCGCAATACGCTGACCTGCAACACGAACTCATCAACAGCGGCGGGCAGGATCAGCCATACACCACCAAGCCCGGCGACATGCTCAGCAAAATCGCACAGCACTTCTATGGCGACGGCAATCTCTACGGCATCATCGTAAAAGCAAACAACATCACCGACCCAAACAAGCTCGCCGTAGGCACAACACTGAACATCCCAGTGCGTAGCTAGCTTCACATCGAGCGAAGCTGTCATCGAAATCGCACTCGTATCAACTACGAATGCCGAAGTTCGCAACTGGGTGCCCCAGGTGCGCAAAGCTCACCTGGGTTATCGCACGGATGTGCGATTCCAGCGAAGCTCCAACGAACGAAGTTCGTCATTCTGAGCGTAGCGAAGAATCCCAACCGAATCGACCTAGCCATATCCGCTTACGCTTTCGGGCACAAAGAAGCCCTGCAAAGAAAAGCCGAACGAAGTGCGATTCCAGCGAAGCTC